>NZ_JBVIGV010000008.1:216425-396586 GCF_055570615.1 Streptomyces sp. NPDC031121 | reverse complement strand
CCCCCCCCCCCCCCCCCCCCCCCCCCCCCCCCCCCCCCCCCCCCCCCCCCCCCCCCCCCCCCCCCCCCCCCCCCCCCCCCCCCCCCCCCCGCCCCCCGTACGACCGCCCGCTACTCGCCGGCGATCGCGTCCAGGACGTTCATCCGCCCCGCCCGGAAGGCCGGGACCAGTGCGGCGAACAGGCCGACGAAGGCCGAGGCGGCGAAGACGCCGAGGATCGTCGGCCAGGGGATCTCCAGCACCTTCAGCCCCTCCAGCGCCAGCAGCTGCTGGGCGGCGGCCCCCCAGCCCATGCCCAGGCCGAGGCCGAGGAGGGCGCCGAAGAGGGCGATGACCACCGACTCCAGGCGGATCATGCGGCGCAGCTGGCGGCGGGAGAGGCCGATGGCGCGCATCAGGCCGATCTCGCGGGTCCGCTCCACCACCGAGAGGGCGAGGGTGTTCACGACGCCGAGCACCGCGACGACGATGGCGAGGCCGAGGAGCCCGTAGACCATGTTCAGCAGCTGGCCGACCTGGTCCTTCAGGTTCTGCTTGTAGTCGGTCTGGTTCAGCACCTGGTACTGCGGATAGGGGGCGAGGGCCTCCTTGACCGCCGCGTACGCCGGCTCCGCCTTCCCGTCGTCGGCCTTGGCCAGCAGCATGAACGGCCGCGGCATCCTCTCCGCCGGCACGTACTGCTCGGCGGTGGCCGTGGACACGTACATGACGCCCTTGTCGAGGTTGCCCTCGTCGGAGGTGATCGCGGCGACCTTCAGGCGGGCCGTCCTGCCGCCGGTGAACGCGACGGCCAGCTCGTCGCCGACCTTCACCCCGTGCTCGGCGGCGTAGAGCGAGCCGACCGACATCGCCCCGGCGCCGTACGCCTGGGGGTGCTCGCCCGCGGTCATCTTGCGCCGCACGTCCTGCGCGTACGAGGGGTCGGTGACGCTGATCTGCTCGTCCACGGTCCGGCCGCCGGGGGCGGTGACCTTGGCGGGGACGCCGCGGTAGGCGGTGACGTGGTCGAGGCCCGCGGTGGCTCGCAGCGCCTGCTCGGCCTGCGGCACGACCGGCTGGCCGGCCGGGGACTGGACGATGTAGTCGGCGCCGACGGACCGGTCGAGCTCGTCGGTCGCGGAGGCGACCATCGAGGAGCCGACGACGGACAGGCAGGCGACCAGCGCGAGCCCGATCATCAGGGCGGCGGCGGTGGCGCCAGTGCGGCGCGGGTTGCGCAGCGCGTTCCGCTCGGCGAGCCGCCCCACGGCCCCGAACGGCCGCAGCACCGGCGCGGACAGCACCCGGACGACGATCCCGGCGAGCAGGGGGCCGATGACGACGAACCCGATCAGCGTGAACACCACGCCGAGGCCCAGCCAGGCCGACCCGGGCGCGGCCCGGTCGGCGGCGACGGCCAGGGCGAGCCCCGCGGCGCCGGCACCGGTGAGGAGGAGCCCGACGACGGCCCGCACCCGGCCGGCCTTGCGGTCGCCGGGGGTGCCGGCGTCGCGCAGGGCGGCCATCGGGGAGACCTTCCCGGCCCGGCGGGCGGGGACGAACGCGGACACGACGGTCACGACCACGCCGAGGACGAGCCCGGTGACGGGCGTCGTCCACACCACCGTCAGGTCGTCGGTGGACAGGTTCATGCCCATCTGCCCCATGAGCTCCATCAGCCCGACGGCGAGCCCGATGCCCGCGCCGATGCCGAGCGCGGAGCCGATGGCGCCGAGCAGCAGCGCCTCGACGACCACGGACTTCAGCACCTGCCCGCTCTCGGCGCCGATGGCCCGCATGAGCCCGATCTCGCGGGTCCGCTGGGCGACCAGCATCGAGAACGTGTTGAAGATCAGGAAGATGCCGACCAGGAAGGCGATCCCGGCGAAGCCGAGCATCACGTACTTCATGACGTTCAGGAAGGACGCGACGTCCTTGCGCCCGGCGTCCGCGGACTCCTTCGCGGTCTGCAGCTTGTACGTGTCGGCGCCGACCGCGGCGGCGACGTTCCGCTTCAGCTGCTCGTCGCTGACGCCGTCCGCGGCGGTCACCGCGACGTGCGTGAACACGCCGGGTGCACCGAGGAGCTTCTCCTGCGCGGTCGCCGTGTCGAAGTAGACGACGGCCGCACCGGGGTTGGTGACGGTGAACGCCGCGATACCGGTGATCCGGGCCCGGATGTCACCGATCACGGTGATGGTGCGCAGCTCCTGGCCCAGCTCCAGCCGGTGCTTGCGGGCGGTGTCGGCGTCGACCATCATCTCGCCCGGCCCGCTCGGCGCCCGCCCCGAGGTGATCTTCATCGACTTCAGCTCGCTCGCGGACCAGTTGCCCGCGATCGTCGGAGCGCCGGTGGTGGAGCCGAGGTTCTCGTTCTTCCCGTTCACGAGCGTGACGGACATCGAGATCACCCCGCCCTGCACGTCCGCCACACCGTCGGCGCGGCGCACCTGCTCCGCAACGGACCCCGGCAGGACCTCGGGCCGGCCGCTGCGCGGGACGTCGTCGCCTTCCGCGGCCTCCTTCGGGCTGACGGTGACATCAGCGCCCGTCACGGCGAACAGCTTGTCGAACGTCGTGTTCATGGTGTCGGTGAACACCAGCGTCCCGCAGACGAAGGCGACGGACAGCATCACGGCGACGGCGGACAGCAGCATCCGCCCCTTGTGCGCGACGAGGTTCCGCCGCGACGTCTTCAGCACCGCACCCGCGCTCACGAGGTCCGCCCCCGCGCGTCGAAGTCCTTCATGCGGTCCAGGACCTGCTCGGCGCTCGGCGCGTGCATCTCGTCGACGATGCGCCCGTCCGCGAGGAAGACGACCCGGTCGGCGTACGACGCCGCCACCGGGTCATGCGTGACCATGACAATGGTCTGGCCGAGCTCGTCCACCGAGCGCCGCAGGAACCCCAGCACCTCCGCACCAGCCCGGGAGTCCAGGTTCCCCGTCGGCTCGTCACCGAAGATGATCTGCGGCCGGGCAGCCAGCGCCCGCGCCACGGCGACCCGCTGCTGCTGACCGCCGGACAGCTCCGTCGGCCGGTGCTTCAGCCGCCCCGCCAGCCCCACGGTCTCCACCACCCGCTCCAGCCACTCCCGGTCGGGCTTGCGGCCGGCGATGTCCATCGGCAGTGTGATGTTCTCCAGGGCGTTCAACGTGGGCAGCAGGTTGAACGCCTGGAAGATGAACCCGATCCGGTCCCGCCGAAGCTGCGTCAGCTTCTTGTCCTTCAACCGCGTGATCTCGGTGTCGTCCAGGTGGATCTCACCGCTGGTGACGGTGTCCAGCCCCGCCAGGCAGTGCATCAGCGTCGACTTCCCCGACCCGGACGGCCCCATGATGGCCGTGAACCGGCCGCGCATGATGTCCACGTCGACGTGGTCGAGAGCCACCACCCGCGTCTCGCCGGATCCGTACGCCTTGACGACCTGGCGTGCCCGGGCCGCGACGGCTTCATGGCCCCCAGTACCCCCGTGCCTGGTCTCGGTCATAGCCGTTGTCACGGTGCTTCCCCTCGTTCGTCTGCCTGTGCGGTCGAGTCTCGGCCGCGCAGGGGCCCGGGCACCCTGGTGCCCCTCGCCGTATCCGCCGGGGGGCTAGCCCCACCCCGCGTATGAACCAGTCAAGAACGCCGCACCGCGCACCGCCTCCTCCGCCGGGACGAACGGCCCCTGGGCCGTTGTAAGGAGCAGTCCCCTAGGGGATCTGCACCTTTCGGCGGACCCGAGACGGGGCTTCCACCCGCCCCCGGGGATTCGGCCGGGCCGGTGACGGGGGCGGGGCGGGGTGCCGTCCGGGGTGTAAAACGTGATTTGTGGCCCCAACTCCGCAGAAAGTTGCAAACACCGCCAAGGGGCCATAAATCATGCCTACCCCGGACGGCACCCCGCCCCGCCCCCGGCACCGGCCCCACCCCGAAGCCCCCGCCCCCAGCCCCGCCGGCGCTTGAGGCGCGGGGGCGCGGGGGCAGAGCCCCCGACCACACCCCCCGCGTCAGCCCTCCGCCGGCGCCGGCCGCCCCGTCAGCGCCGCCAGACTGGCCCGCACATGACTCATGTGCGCCCGCATCTCGTCCTCGGCCTCCGCATGCTCCCGCAGGATCCGCTCGGTCTCCCGCCCGATCCGCTCCTCCCGCACCCGCGCCTGCGCCAGCAGCTCGGCGGCCTGCGCCTCCGCGTCCTCCTGCCCGTGCCGGGCGGCTTCCTCCGCCTCGGCGAGCCCGCGCCGCGCCTCGGCGAGCCGTCCCTCGACATGCCGCTCCAACTCGGCGAGCCGGTCGTCCAGCCCCGTCTCCCGTACGGCGAGGGCCCGTTCGGCGGCCTCCCACCGCTCGGCCTGCTCCTGCTCCTGCTCGGCGAGCAGCTCGTGCGCCCGCCGCCGCGTCTGCACGAGCACGGCCTGCGCCTGGTCCCGCCATCCGGCGGCGTCCTCGCGGGCCGCGGCGAGCAGCCCGTCCGCCTCCCGTTCCGCGGCGAGCAGCCCCTGCCGGGCCCGTACCTCGGTCTGCTCGCGCACCGCCTGCGCGTCCTGCCGGGCCAGCTCGGCCACCCGCTCGGCATGCGCCTCGGCCGCGGCCAGCGCATCGGCCGCGTCGGCGTGCGCGTCGGCCCGTACGGCTTCGGCCTCCTCCTGGACGAGGGCGAGGATCCGCCGGGCCCGCTCGCTCAGCTCGTCGTACTGCTGCGGCGGCAGCGCGGCGACGACCTCCCGGAGCCGCTCGGCCTCCGCTTCCATCTCCTTGGCGAGGACGGTCAGCCGCGCCACCCGCTCCCAGGCCTCGTCCCGGCTGCCGGAGAGCCGCGCGAGGTAGCGGTCCACCTCGTCCGTGCGGTAGCCGCGGCGTGCGGTCGCGAAACCCTGGCCGTGAGGTGACATGCGTGCAGCCATCCTGGAAGCGCCTCTCTCGCGGGGATTGCTGTCAAGGATGCGGTATGTGCCGCCTGAAGCCCGAATGGCCGGGCCGGGACCCCCGACAAGGGTCCCGGCCCGGCCACGGCCGTGATCATCCGATCAGAGCAGTCCGTCCCACATCTGCTCCAGCAGTACGGACCACCAGCTCTCCGGCGAGGTCAGCGCGGCGCTGTCGAGACCGGCCAGATTCGCCTGGAAATCGACGGTCCACCGCCCCGCCTGCTCGGGCGTCAGATGCTGCCGCAGCCGCCACATGTGACCCAGCATGGCGATCGACCGCGCGAACTGCGGCAGGCTCGAATTCACGAACTGCGGCGGTACGGGCGCCCCGCCCGGCCCGCCCTCGACGGGCACGGCCACGATGTGCGCGGTCCCGTACTGCACGCACAGCGCCTTGCCGAAGTCGCTGCCGATGACGAGGTACGAGCCCGCGTCGGACGCGGGCTGCACCTGCCGCTGCATCGCCAGCTCGGCGAGGGTCGGCACCGGCTGCCCGGGCACGGCCTGCGCCCAGAAGAACGGCCCGAAGTCCGTCGGCAGGCCCGCCCACATGAGGGTCTGCGCGACGATGTCCGGCACGCCCTGCCGGGACACGGCCCGCTGGTCGAAGCGGAACACGCCCTGCGGCCCGAACGCCCCCGCGAGTTCCGCACCGATCGCGTCGAGCGGGATCGCCGGCTGGAGCGGCACCTGCGGCAGCGGCGCCCGCACGGGCGCGGGGCGCGCCGGCCCGTCCGCCACCTGGTGCAGTTCGCCCTGGTGGGTGAGGAGGTGGCGCATCCCGGCCTGGCGCCCGGCGTGGTCCTTCCCGTACGGGGCGACGCTGGTGATCCGCACCTGCGGCCAGGTCTCGCGGATCATCCGGGCGCAGTAGCCGCCGGGCAGTTCGCAGGACTCCAGCTCGGTGTGCAGTTCCAGCACCTGCTGCGGCGGCACGTTCATGGCGCGCAGCTCGTGCAGGATCTGCCATTCGGGGTGCGGGGTGCCGGGCGCGGAGCGGCGGATGATCTGCTGCTCGGAGCCGTCGTTGCCGCGGTAGCGCAGCACGGCCTGGTACCCGGGGCCCACGGTGGGCGTGCCGGACCCGGCCGGGGCCGGCGGCGGCGCGGAGGGGCCGGCGACGACGGCGGGCCCCGCCAGCATCGTCGCGGCGTGCTCGATGCCGCCGGGCGGCGTACCGGGCCCGCTCGCAGCAGGCGCAGGCGGCTGCGCACCGGGCGCCGGCGGCGGCCCGGGAGGCGCAGGCGGCCCGCCCACCACAGCAGGCCCCGCCAGCATCGTCGCGGCATGGTCCAGCCCGCGCCCCAGCGACCCCGGAGCACCGGGCGGCCCAGGAGGCGCAGGCGGCTGCCCCGCACCCGGCGCACCGGCACCGGGCGCCGGCGGCGGCCCGGGAGGCGCAGGCGGCCCACCCACCACAGCAGGCCCCGCCAGCATCGTCGCGGCATGATCCAGCCCGCGCCCCAGCGACCCCGGAACACCGGGCGGCCCAGGAGGCGCAGGCGGCTGCCCCGCACCCGGCGCACCAGCACCCGGCGCCGGCGGCGGCCCCGGAGGCGCAGGCGGCCCACCCACCACAGCAGGCCCCGCCAGCATCGTCGCGGCATGATCCAACCCACGCCCCAGCGACCCCGGAACACCGGGCGGCCCAGGAGGCGCAGGCGGCTGCCCCGCACCCGGCGCACCAGCACCCGGCGCACCAGGGGCGGCAGGCGGCGCAACGGGCGCCCTGCCGGTGGGCTCCTGCGCCAGCGCCTCAGGCGACCCGGCGGGCGCAGCCGGCGGCACCGGCGGCACGCCGGGCGCGGGCGCGGGCGGCGCCCCGCCCAGGTCCAGCGCGGGCGCGATCGCGGTCTTCGGCAGCGCGCTGCCCGCGGGCATCAGCTGCGTCCGGGCCTCCGAGGACGCCGACGGCGCCGCGGCGGCATCGTCCAGGTCCGACCCGGACAGCGGCGGCGCGAACACGGTCGCGGGCAGCGGCACCGAAGCGTCGTCCGCACCCGGCGTCACATCCGTCCCCGCCCACGGCGTGGCCCCCACGGGCACCCCGCCCTCCGCCGTCGGCTCGTACGGCACCTCGCGCCGCAGCGGCACCGGCTCGGGCACCTCGGCGGCCGCCGACGGCGACGACGCATCCCCACCACCGGACCCGGCAGCCCCGTCCCCGGACGCAACGACACCCGCACCCGACGACGCACCGGAAAGACCATCCGCAGCCGGACCCGGAACGGACTCCGCAGCCGGCGCCGGAGCCGGAGCCGGCGGGATCCCCGCCCGGTCCGCAGCCTCCTGCAACCACTCCGGAGGACTCAGCATGAACGACGTCTGCTCCGAGTCGATCCGCGGCGCCGGCACCGACGGCTCCGCCGCCTGCACCGCCGCGACCCCGTACTCCTCCTCGTACCGGCGGATGACCTCGCCCACCGGCAGCCCCGGCCACAGCGTCACCTCACCACCGTCCCGCGCGATCACCAGCCGCTGCCGGCCACCGCCGGCCACCGGCCCGCCCGCACGGTCCTCCGCCCACACCACGAAGCCGAGCCCGAACTCCCGCACCCGCACCTCACGGTGCTGGTACGGCGGCACGCCCCCGTTGATCCACTCCTCGGCGCGCTCCTGCGCCTGCGCAAACGTCACCATCGCGCCGTCACCCCTCCACCGGTGCCACACCCGGCACCGGAACCGAACGCGCGAATCCGCCGTCCACCATCAGACCGGCCACCGTCTCCAACTCAGGGGGATTTCCCGCCAACCTCTCGAGAAAGGCATCGAAATCCGCACCGCACGGCAGCAACAGCCGCTCCACGCGCTCCTGCACCGACCAACCGTCCCGGTCGCGCCCGTCGTCGTACGGGGAGAACCACACGGAGCCGATGCCCTCGCCCTTCACCTTCACCGCCAGCAGACCGCCCTGCGCGAACGCCACGCACAGGTAGTCCTTCGTCAGATGGTCCCGCAGGCACTTGTTCACGTACACCAGATCGTTGACGGCCGCCTCCTCACGCACCGTGAAGAACGGCTGGTCCACCAGCACACCCAGCTCCACGTCCAGGCCCGCACCGACCGGCGCGCACCCGCCCGCGGCCTTCAAAAACGCCCGGTAGGCCTCCGGCAGCCGGTAGCCGAGGTCCTCCTCGACCCCCTGCACCTGCTCCTCGCCCACCGACACGGCCGCCTTCGGCAGCGCCAGGTGCACCGGGCGCACCTCCTGGAGCGGACGCGTCCCCCGCTTCCCGTGGTCCACAGGAGCCGTCGCCAGCCCGGCATGGTGCCGCAGCAGCGCCTTCACCTCGACCGGGACCAGCTCCATCCGCCGGGTCCCCGCCACGTGGTGCCACGTCCAGCCGTGCGGCGTCGCCACCGGCCCGACCGTGTCCCACAGCGGGTGGCCCGCGGCCCGCATGGCCGCGTTCGCCGACACGTAGTCCGTCAACCGCAGCTCGTCCACGCCGAACCCCTCCGGGGGCTCGGCGATCTCCACGGCCGCACGCGCGTACGGCGAGAAGTCCGGATGTCCCTGAGCACCCATCCGCACGCCCTGGGGATGCCGAGCAGCCCGGACCGGGTCCGGGAAGTGCACGACCTGCCCCGAATACGCGGCGTTGGGTGGCGCGGCCTGCTCGCCGAGCCGACCTGTCGTCATGGCAGTAGCCCCCTGCTGGATCTGGCTGGTTCACCACAGCCTATGCGGTGGGGCAAGACCGGCCCCGCCCCCGACCGGTCCGTCCCACCCACCCCCGCCATGACCGCAAACATCCGAATTGATACGAATATTCGACCCAGGTTCCACACCCCGGACGACATTTGACAGGCTGTCCCGCAAGCACGGGGGCGTGCGCACCAGCGGCCACCACCGCAGCCACGGGAGGGAAGACGCGACATGCAGAACACAGCGGCACGCACACAAGCCACGGCGGACACCGGCCCGGGAGCCCCCGGCCCCACCGGAGACCCCCGCCTGCGCTGGAGCGCCGCCGACCGCGCCGCAGTACCCGTACCGCGCTTCCGCCGCGACGGCATCCTGCCCACCGTCGCCGCCGCCCTCTCCGTACGCGGCGAAATCCTCACCAGCACCGCCGGCAAGGCCGACCAGCCACCCGCACTCCACCCGCTCGTCCAGGACTTCCTCGACACCCTCACCAGCGGCCAGCGCGAACGCTTCACCGGCCGCTGCCCCGAAGCCATCCTCCTCTCCCGGCACCTCACCGCCACCGAAGGCGCCCGCAGCAAACGCGCCTCACGCAAACCCCTCACCGCCAACGAGGCCCGCCGCTCCCTCAGGAACTCCAAGGTCACCGCACGCCGCATCCGCGAGGACGGCGACCCCCTCCACGGCACCTACGCACCTCCCTGCCGCTCCTGCGAGGCCCTCCTCGCCCACTTCGGCGTACGCCACGTCGACCTCACCCCCGCGTCAGAGAAGGCCTGAACCCCACCACCATGACCACCCCCTCCGCCTCCTACGACCGCTCCTCCGCCACCCGCTTCCCCACCGCCGTCGACCACGCCCTGCGCACCGCCGGCTGGGAGCCCGGCCGCTGGGACATCAAGCAGGCCGAATACTGGGCCGACGCCCTCCGCGACCACACCACCCCCGCCGGACACCGCCACACCGTCTTCCCCGCCGCCGTCGAGGCCTGGGCCGAATTCGGCGGCCTCACCATCACCGCGCCGGGCCCCGGCCGACAAATAGCGCCCGTACCCGTCCGACTCGACCCCCTCACCGGCCTCCACCTCGCCCGCACCTTCGCCGACCTCGGACGCGCCCTGAACACCCGGCTCTGCCCCCTCGGCACCGACTCCGACGGCGACTCCCACCTCGCCATCGACCAGGAAGGCCGCGTCTACGCCATCGACCACACCGGCGACTGGTACCTCGGCCCCCGCATGGACGAAGCCCTCACCCTCCTCCTCACCGGCCTCCAACCCGCCCGCCTCACCCCCGCCCCCTGACCACCCCGGGCAGGCCGCCGCCCCACCCCGCGCCGACCGGCAGCACGGCGGCCCACCCCCACCCCGCGACATCCCCGCGGGCCGCACAGCGGCCCACCCTCACCCCCGCGGCACGCCCGGCAGCACCGCCGACACCCGGAACCCGCCCGCGTCCGTCGCACCGGCCACGAACACCCCGCCGAGCCCGACCACCCGCTCACGCATCCCGACCAGCCCGTTCCCCCCACTCGGCAGCCCCGGCAGAGCCGCATCCGCCACACCCGGACCGTTCTCCACCTGCATCGCCACCTCCCCCTCGCGATGCGCCAGCCGCACCACCACACGCGCGCCCGGAGCATGCTTGTGGCAGTTCGTGAGCGCCTCCTGCACCACCCGGTACGCCGTCTGCTCCACCACCGCCGGATACGCCCCCGCCGCACCCCGCACATCCAGCTCGACGGCCATCCCCGCCGCCAGCGACTGCCCCACCAGCGCCTCCAGCCCCGCCAGCCCCGGCCCGTCCTCCACACCCGGCGACACCGCACCCGCCACCGCCGGCACCCGCTCCACCACCCGCTCCGGCCGCTCCGGCCGCGGCGTCCGCAGCACCCCGAGCATCTCCCGCAGCTCCGTCAGCGCCTGCCGGCCCATGTCCCCCACCAGCGCCGCGTTCTGCGCCGCCTTCACCGGATCCTTCGCCGCCACCGCCTGCAACGCCGCCGCATGCACCACCATCAGCGACACCCGGTGCGCCACCACGTCGTGCATCTCCCGCGCGATGCGCGTCCGCTCCTCCGTACGGGCCCACTCGGCCCGCTCCTCCGCCCGGTCCGCCAGCAGCGACAGCTCCCGCTCCAGCGAATCCGCCCGCTCCTGAAGGCTCTCCATCAGCCGCCGCCGCGCCCCCACGTACATGCCGAGCAGCACCGGCGGCACCGTCAGCCCCACCGCCATGAACAGCGACAGCCCGACCACCAGCGTCCGGCCGACTTCCTCCTCGCCGGCGGTGCGCACGTACGCCACGACGAAGGTGGCGGCGAAGGACATCACGGAGAGCGTCGCGGTGATCCGCCGCGGCACCTCGCAGGCGGCGAGCGTGTACAGCCCGACCAGGCTCAGCAGGAAGCCCATCTCCGCCGGCGTGACGGCGACGGCGACCAGCACCACCGCGATCGGCATCCGCCGCCGCAGCACGACGACGGCCCCGGTCAGCACCCCGAACAGCACCCCGAGCGCCACGGGCACACCGGCGTCACGGGCGAAGACCACCCCCTCCGCGGCACACTCCGCGACCGACACCCCCGCCAGCGACACATCCAGCACGGCGGCCCGCCGCCGGTCCCACCACAGGGGCCCGTCCCGCCCGTCCCCGCCCTGCTCTTCCCCCGAAACGGCCATGCGCCCCACCCTACGCAGCACCCCCAGCACACCGGCGACGGGAATTCCCACGAACCACCGGTATTCGCACGTACGACTGAATCATCCGCCCATCAAGACCTGAATCCCACATTCCGGACGACAGTGAGCGCATGACCCAAACCCGACACGGCCTCGGCGACGACACCGGCGGCCTGCGCAGCGGCACGACCACCTTCGAGGCCCTCCGCGACCAGGCCGTCGCCCTCCGCCGCCAGGGCCTCAGCCGGCGCCAGATCCGCGACCACCTCCACGTCCACAACAACGACATCCTGACCCGCCTCCTCGAAGGCGAGCCCCCGCCCGACTGGACCCGCCGCCCCAACGCCAAGGACGACCTCCGCGCCCGCGCCCGCGAGCTCCGCCTCCAGGGCATGACCTACGACCGGATCCAGCTCGAACTGGGCTGCTCGAAGAGCTCGATCTCCCTCTGGGTCCGCGACCTGCCGAAACCGGACCGGACCCGCACGCGGGAGGAGTCGTCCGAGATCGCCCGGCGGGGCTGGGAGCGGACGCTGGAGATCCGGGAGGAGGCGCGGCAGCAGACGAAGCTGGCGGCGACCGCCGACATCGGCCGCCTGTCGGATCGCGAGCTGTTCCTGGTCGGGGTCGGCCTGTACTGGTCCGAGGGCAGCAAGGACAAGGTGTACCAACGCCGCGAACGGGTGACCTTCATCAACAGCGACCCCGGCATGGTGCGGGTCTACCTGGCCTGGCTCCGCCTGCTGGGCGTGACGGGCGAGCACCTGCGCTTCAGCATCACCATCCACGAGACGGCCGACGCGGCCACGGCGGAGAAGTTCTGGTCAGAGCTTGTCGGGGCCGACCCCGGGGCGCTCCTGAAGACGACGCTGAAGCGCCACAACCCCAAGACGGTGCGCAAGCACACCGGCGACGGCTACCACGGCTGCCTGACCATCCGGGTTCTGCAAAGCGCCGAGTTGTACCGTCGCATCGAGGGCTGGTGGTGCGGCATAGTAGGGGCTGTGTCCGAAGGCGATCACAAAAAACGGACATAAAGGTAATCCCGGGTCGTATAAGGGCAATACGTCAGATTTTGGTTCTGATCATGGGGGTTCGAGTCCTCCCCCGGGAGCCAGGCAGGTTCGGGTCCTGACCGGAAGGTCGGGACCCGCCCTCGTTTACGGCGTCTGGCCCCCCGGTATCCTTCGGGGGTCCACCACCCGAAGCCGAAGGGCACACCCGTGAGCGCCAACCGCCCGGCAGCCGTCGTCGTACTCGCAGCGGGTGAAGGCACCCGCATGAAGTCGGCCACTCCCAAGGTCCTCCACGAGATCTGCGGGCGGTCGCTCGTCGGACACGTCGTCGCCGCCGCGCGCGAGCTGGACCCCGAGCACCTCGTGGTCGTCGTCGGCCACGCCCGCGAGCAGGTCGCGGCGCACCTCGCCGAGATCGACGCGGACGTCCGCACCGCGGTCCAGTACGAGCAGAACGGCACCGGCCACGCGGTCCGCATGGCGCTGGAGGAGCTGGGCGGGTCCGTCGAGGGGACCGTCGTCGTGGTGTGCGGTGACACGCCGCTGCTGACCGGTGGGACGCTCGGCGCCCTGGTCGCGACGCACGCCGCCGACGGCAACGCCGTGACCGTGCTGACCGCGGAGGTCCCGGACTCCACCGGGTACGGCCGCATCGTGCGCGACGCGGGAGGCGCGGTCACCGCGATCGTGGAGCACAAGGACGCGACCGACGCGCAGCGCGCGATCCGGGAGATCAACTCGGGGGTGTTCGCGTTCGACGGCGCCCTGCTGGCCGACGCCTTGGGCAAGGTCCGGACGGACAACAGCCAGGGCGAGGAGTACCTGACGGACGTGCTGGGGATCCTGCGGGAGGCCGGCCACCGGGTGGGGGCGTCGGTGGGCGGCGACCACCGGGAGATCCTCGGCATCAACAACCGCGTGCAGCTGGCGGAGGCGCGGGCGCTGCTGAACGCGCGGCTGCTGGAGCGGGCGATGCTGGCCGGTGTGACGGTGGTGGATCCGGGGAGCACATTCGTCGACGTGTCGGTGACTTTCGGCCAGGACGCTCTGGTGCATCCGGGTACGCAGCTGCTGGGTGCCACGCATGTGGGCGAGGGTGCCGAGGTGGGTCCGAACACGCGGCTGCGGGACACGCGGGTGGGTGCGGGCGCGCGGGTGGACAACACGGTGGCGGAGTCGGCGGTGATCGGCGCGTCGGCGTCGGTGGGTCCGTACGCGTACCTGCGGCCTGGGACGAGCCTGGGTGCGAAGGCGAAGGCCGGTACCTACGTGGAGATGAAGAACGCGACGATCGGCGAGGGCACGAAGGTGCCGCACCTGTCGTACGTGGGCGACGCGACGATCGGGGAGTTCACGAACATCGGTGCGGCGAGCGTGTTCGTGAACTACGACGGTGAGCACAAGCACCACACGGTGGTGGGCTCACATTGCAAGACGGGCTCGGACAACATGTTTGTGGCTCCCGTCACGATCGGGGACGGTGCCTACACCGCTGCGGGGTCGGTGATCACGAAGGACGTGCCGCCGGGTGCGTTGGCCGTGGCGCGGGGCCAGCAGCGGAATATCGAGGGTTGGGTGGCTCGGAAGCGGCCGGGGAGTGCGGCTGCTTCGGCGGCGCAGTCGGCGGCCGGTGAGGGCTCCTCGGGGGCTTGAGGGCCTCTTCCGGGTGAACTGTCCGGAAACAGGTGCGCCGGGGACGGCGTACCGTGATAGGTGCACGCAATTCGGCTGGCTCACCGTGTGCGGGACGGACGCGCACGGGGGCGAGCAGCTTTCAACACGTCTGAGGAGACTGTGCTGTGACCGGGATCAAGACGACCGGCGAGAAGAAGCTGATGCTCTTCTCCGGCCGCGCCCACCCCGAGCTGGCCGAGGAGGTTGCGCACCAGCTGGGCGTCCAGCTCGTGCCGACCAAGGCTTTCGACTTCGCCAACGGTGAGATCTACGTCCGCTTCCAGGAGTCGGCGCGTGGTGCGGACTGCTTCCTGATCCAGAGCCACACGGCTCCGATCAACAAGTGGATCATGGAGCAGCTGATCATGCTGGACGCGCTGAAGCGCGCGTCGGCCCGTTCCATCACGGTGATCATCCCGTCGTACGGGTATGCCCGCCAGGACAAGAAGCACAAGGGCCGCGAGCCGATCTCGGCCCGTCTGGTCGCGGACCTGCTGAAGACGGCGGGTGCGGACCGCATCCTGACGGTGGACCTGCACACGGACCAGATCCAGGGCTTCTTCGACGGCCCGGTCGACCACCTGTCGGCGCTGCCGGTCCTCGCGGACTACGTGGGTGCCAAGGTGGACCGCACCAAGCTGACGATCGTCTCTCCGGACGCGGGCCGCGTGCGGGTCGCCGACCGCTGGTGCGACCGTCTGGATGCGCCGCTGGCGATCGTGCACAAGCGGCGTGACAAGGACGTCGCGAACCAGGTGACGGTCCACGAGGTGGTCGGCGAGGTGAAGGGCCGGGTGTGCGTCCTGGTCGACGACATGATCGACACGGGTGGCACGATCTGCGCGGCCGCCGAGGCGCTGTTCTCGCACGGTGCGGAGGATGTGATCGTGACGGCGACGCACGGCATCCTGTCGGGGCCGGCGGCGGACCGTCTGAAGAACTCGAAGGTGAGCGAGTTCGTGTTCACGAACACGCTGCCGGATCCGTCGGACCTGGAGCTGGACAAGATCACGGTGCTGTCGATCGCGCCGACGATCGCGCGTGCGGTCCGCGAGGTGTTCGAGGACGGTTCGGTGACGAGCCTCTTCGAGGAGCAGCAGTAGGAGCAGGACGGGCCCTCGGGTGCCGGCCGTGGCGGCCGGCGCCTGGGGGTGATCCTTTTGGGTGCGGCCTCCGTGCCGGGTAGACTCTCAGGGTTGCTCGGCGAGGGAGGCCGCACTTTTCGGTGCGGGCGCTCCGTTATCGACGCGCTCTTCGTAGCAGGCCGTTTCGTGGCCGGGTGACCGTTGTCCGTTCCGTCACCCCACGAGGAGTGAACATGTCCGAGGTCAAGCTCTCCGCCGAGCTCCGCACCGTCTTCGGCAAGGGCGCCGCCCGTGCCACCCGCCGCAACAAGCAGATCCCCGCGGTCATCTACGGCCACGGTGAGGCCCCGAAGCACGTGTCGGTCGAGGGCCACGCGCTGACGATGGCGCTGAAGACCCCGAACGTCCTGATCTCCCTGGACATCGCGGGCGACGGCACCGAGCTGGTCATCCCGAAGGCCGTCCAGAAGGACCCGATCAAGCGCACGGTGGACCACGTGGACTTCCTCGCCGTCAAGAAGGGCGAGAAGGTCACGGTCGAGGTCCCGGTCCACACCGAGGGCGACCTGGCCGCCGGCGGCAACCTGCTGGAGCACGTCCTCGCCACCGTGTCGGTCGAGGCCGAGGCCACCCACCTGCCCGAGGCGCTGACCGTGTCGGTCGAGGGCCTGGAGGCCGGCGCGTCCGTCCTGGCGAAGGACGTCACCCTGCCGTCCGGCGTGTCCCTGGTGACGGACGCCGACGCGGTCGTCCTGCAGGTCCTGGCGGCGCAGGCCGAGGAGCCGGCCGCCGAGGCCGAGGGCGAGGGCGCGGAGGCCTGAGCCTCCCCCTTTTCCCGTCGCACCGGTTGCGCACCCGACCGCCGTCCGGCTCCACTGGAGCAGGACGGCGGTCGTCCACGTTGAGGAGCTTGTGATGTCGGACGACGCAGCGCCCTGGCTGATCGTCGGCCTCGGGAATCCCGGGGCGGAGTATGCGGGCAACCGCCACAATGTCGGGTTCATGGTGGTCGACCTGCTGGCCGATCGGATCCGGGGGAAGTTCAAGGCGCACAAGGCGCGGGCGCAGGTGGTGGAGGGGCGTGTCGGCCCTCCCGGGCCGGCGAACCGCCGGGTGGTGCTGGCCAAGCCGATGTCCTTCATGAACCTGTCAGGGGGGCCGGTGACGGCCTTGCGGGACTTCTACAAGGTGCCGGTGGAGCGGATCGTGGCGGTCCACGACGAGTTGGACATCGACTACGGGGCGCTGCGGCTGAAGGTGGGCGGTGGCGACAACGGGCACAACGGGCTGAAGTCGATGACGAAGTCGCTGGGTCCGGACTACCACCGGGTGCGGTGCGGTATCGGGCGGCCGCCGGGCCGGATGCAGGTGGCGGACTTCGTGCTGAAGGACTTCTCCTCGGCGGAGCGCAAGGACCTGGACTGGTTCGTGGACCGGGCCGCGGATGCGGTGGAGTGCCTGGTGACGGAGGGGTTGGAGCGGGCGCAGTCCGCGTACAACTCCTGACCGTTCGGCGGTGTTTGCGGTGGGCGGGGGCCGATGTGTGCGGTCCCTGTCCGCTGATCGTTACTACGGACATAAGGCGTCTGGCGCGCCAACTGCCCGTAAATGCTGACGATTGCCTCTTGACCCGGACGGTCCGCGGTCAGCATGCTGGGCCGCCACCTCCCACGGCACGCTTCCCTCATATGCGCCAGAGGTTTCCATGCTCATATCTTCCAAGCGCTGGGCGGCCGCCGCGGTTCCCGCCGCGGCCTCCCTGCTGCTCGCCGCGGGTGCCGCCCCGGCGTTCGCCGACGGGTCGTACACGATCCCGATCCACCAGAAGCTTCCGCTGACGGCCACGTCCCAGGGCGTGAAGAACGAGAAGAAGTGCGCGGACATCCCGTCCACGCAGGACGGCTGGCACTTCGTGCTGCCCGGGAACTCGACCACGTTCGTGGAGCTGAAGGTGACCTTCGAGCCGGGCGGCGAGAAGACCGTGACGGTCTTCGGCCCGCCGTCGGACAAGCACGCGTACGTGGCGTCCGCGCCGGGTGCCAAGCTGACGGCGGCTTCGGCGAAGGTCACGGGCGGCTCGGTCGAGTGGTTCAACCTCTCGCACACCTGCCCGTCCTCCGCGACGGCGTCGCCGTCGCCGTCGGTGTCGTCCGGCGCGCCGTCCCCGTCGGGCAGCCCGTCGGCGTCGGCGTCGAGCAGCCCGTCGTCGTCGGCGTCGCCGTCCACCAGCGCGTCGTCGTCGGCGTCGCCGTCCGGCACTCCGTCGGGTACGCCGTCCGGGTCCCCGGCGCCGTCCGGCTCCGCGTCTGCTCCGGCCACGGGCGGTACGACGGGCGGCGGTCTGGCGAACACCGGCTCGGACGCCCCGGTCGGCCTGATCGCGGGCATGGCCGCTGCGCTGGTCGGCGCGGGCGCCTTCCTGGTGGTGCGCCGCCGCAGGGCGGGTGCCGAGGGCTGAGGTCCTGGTGAGCCGGGGGCTTGGTGCCCCCGGTGATGCGGCGGGGCCCCCGCACCGTACTCGACGTACTCGGTGCGGGGGCCCCGTTGTGTCCGCGGCGGGCGGGCGGCGGGTCAGCCGGTGTTGCGGAGGCCGGCGGCGACGCCGTTGACGGTGAGGAGGAGGGCCCGGGACAGCAGCGGGTCGGGGGCTTCGCCGCGGGCGGCGGCGGCGCGCTGGCGGGCCAGGAGGGAGACCTGGAGGTAGGAGATGGGGTCGAGGTAGGCGTCGCGGACGGCGAAGGTCTGCTGGAGGACCGGCTGGGAGTCGAGGAGCTTCTCGCCGCCGGTGATGCGCAGGACCTCGCGGACGGTCAGCTCGTGTTCGGCGCGGATGCGGTCGAAGACGTGCTTGAGGTCGTCGGGGACGAGGGTGTCGACGTAGTGGCGGGCGATCCGCAGGTCGGTCTTGGCCAGGGTCATCTCGACGTTGGACAGGAAGTTGCGGAAGAAGTGCCAGCGCTCGCCCATCTCGGTGAGGGCGTCTTCCTGGCCGGCCTCGCGGAGGGCCTTGAGGCCGGAGCCGACGCCGTACCAGCCGGGGACGATCTGCCGGGACTGGGTCCAGCCGAAGACCCAGGGGATGGCGCGGAGGCCGTCGAGGCCGGCTCCGGAGTCGGGGCGGCGGGAGGGCCGGGAGCCGAGGTGGAGGTCGGCGAGCTGGTCGACGGGGGTGGAGGCGAAGAAGTAGGCGGGGAGGTCGGGGTCTTCGACGAGTGCCCGGTAGGCGGCGTGGGCGGCGTCGGAGACGATGTCCATGGCGGCGTCCCAGCGGGCGAGGGCCTCGTCGGACTGCCGGGGGGCGGTGTGCAGGGCGGAGGCCTGCAGGGTGGCCGCGACGGTCAGTTCGAGGTTCTCGCGGGCCAGGGACGGGACGAGGTACTTGTCGGAGATGACCTCGCCCTGCTCGGTGACCTTGATCTCGCCTTCGAGGGTGCCCCAAGGCTGGGCGAGGATCGCGTCGTGGGAGGGGCCGCCGCCGCGGCCGACCGTGCCGCCGCGGCCGTGGAAGAGGCGCAGGCGGACGCCGTGGCGGTGGGCGACGTCGCGCAGGCGGCGCTGGGCGCGGTGGATCTCCCACTGGCTGGTGGTGATGCCGCCGAACTTGGAGGAGTCGGAGTAGCCGAGCATGACCTCCTGGACGTCGCCGCGGAGGGAGACGAGGCGGCGGTAGGAGGGGTCGGCGAGCATGTCGCCGAGGATGACGTCGGCGGCGCGGAGTTCGTCGGTGGTCTCCAGCAGCGGCACGATGCCGATCTTGGCCCAGCCGGCGTGGAGGTCGAGGAGGCCGGCCTCGCGGGCGAGGACGGCGGCGGCGAAGACGTCGTCGGCGCCCTGGCACATGGAGATGATGTAGGACTCGATGACCTCGGGTCCGAACTTCTCGAAGGCGTCCTTGACGGCGAGGAAGACGCCGAGGGTCTTCTGTCCGGCCGCGTCGAGTGGGGCCGGGGTGGGGGCGAGGGGGCGGCGGGAGCGGAGTTCCTTCGCGAGGAGCTTCTGCCGGTACTCGCGGGGCATGTCGGCGTAGCGCCAGGACTCCTCGCCGAGGCGGTCGAAGAGCTGGCCGAGGGCGTGGTGGTGGGCGTCGGCGTGTTCGCGGACGTCCATGGTGGCGAGCTGGAGGCCGAAGGCGGCGAGGGTGCGGATGGTGCGGTCCATGCGGCCGTCGGCGAAGAGGGCGCCGCGGTGCTCGCGCAGGGAGGTCTGGATGAGGGTGAGGTCGGTGAGGAGTTCGGCGGTGCCGAGGTAGTCGCGGCCTTCCTCGTGGGGGGTGCCCTTGGCGAGGCGCTCGCGGGTGTTGAGGAGCTTCTGCCGGATGCAGGTGACCTTGAGGCGGTAGGGCTCTTCGGCGTTGAGGCGCTTGTAGCGGGGGCTGATCTCGGGGAGTCGTTCGAGGTCGGCCTGGAGGGAGGAGAGGAGTTCCTCGGTGGCGCCGGTGTAGCGGATGGAGTTGGAGAGCAGGCCGCGCAGGAAGTCGATGAGTTCCAGGGCGTCGGTGATGCCGTGCTCGTGCTGGAGGATCAGGACGTCGCGGGTGACGTCGGGGGTGACGTTGGGGTTGCCGTCGCGGTCGCCGCCGATCCAGGTGCCGAAGGTGAGGGGGCGGGTGCCGGGGGGCAGTTCGACGCCGACGCGCTGGAGTTCGGCGGCGAGGTCCTCCAGGACGTCGCCGACGGCGCCGGCGTGGAGCTCGTCGAGGTAGTAGATGGCGTTGCGGGCCTCGTCGGCGGGTTCGGGGCGGACGACGCGGAGTTCGTCGGTCTGCCAGACGAGGTCGATGTTCTCGGCGAGGCGGAGGTCCTGGCGGCGGCGGTCGCCGGCGCCGGTGGCGGGCTCCTCCAGGAGGGCCGCGATGCGGCGCAGCTTGTTGAGGACGCTGCGGCGGGCGGCCTCGGTGGGGTGTGCGGTGAAGACGGGGCGGACGTTGAGGTTGCGGACCGTCTCGCGGAGGTGGTCGGGGTCGGCGTCCTTGAGCATGTCGGCCGTGCGGGCCAGGAGGCCGCCTTCGGCTGCGCGGTGGGCGCGCAGTTCGCGGCCGCGGTGCACCTGCTCGGTGACGTTCGCCAGGTGGAAGTAGGTGGAGAAGGCGCGTACGAGCTTGGCGGCGGTCTCCAGGTCGGTGTCGCCGAGGAGGGCGGCGGCGGCCTCTCCGTCGGTGCGGGTGAGGGCGCGGACGCGCTCGACGAGGTCGAGGAGTTCCCGGCCCTCCTGGCGGACGAGGGTTTCGCCGAGGAGGTCGCCGAGGCGGCGGATGTCCGCGCGGAGTTCCGCGTTGGCGGCGGCGACGGAGGTGGACGGGGCCCGGCCCGGGGCGGGGGCGGAGGAGGCCTGGTCGGCACTGCTCACGGGTGCGGCTCCTTGCAGTGGTCGAGCGCTACGGGGAGGTGGGCTCCGGCGTGCGCGCGGGGTGACCGTCCCGGACGCGCGTCCGAGGGGTACCGCCGTCCTGGTGCGCAGCTCGGCTGCCCGTGCGGACCGCGCTGTCCGACGACACCAGGATAGGTGTCCGGGCCTCGTGCCTCGGTAAACGTCTCATCAGGCGGGCGGGGCGGCGCGGCGTGCCGGCCGGGGGCGTGTCGCGGGTGGCTCGGCGGGTAGGCGCGGTCGACCGCGGCTCCCCTTGTTGCCGGGCCCGGCTTTGCCATACTTACGTTGCCGTAGGTTACGCATCCGTAGGGTGCGGCCTTCTCCTCATCCTCCAGGGGCCACCATGACCACCAGTCCCGATCTCGTCGAGGGCGCCGCGGCGCCTTCCGGTTCCGTCCCACCTCCGTCCGCGACGCTGGGCGGCGAGAGCAAGCGCTCCGTCGAGCAGGTCGCACTTCTGTTCTTCATCGTCGTTCCGTTCGCGGCGCTGCTGGCTGCGGTGCCGCTGGCCTGGGGATGGGGGGTGAGCTGGCTGGACCTGGGGCTGATGGTGTTCATGTACTTCCTGACGTGCCACGGGATCACCATCGGCTTCCACCGCCACTTCACGCACGGGTCCTTCAAGGCGAAGCGGCCGCTGCGGATCGTGCTGGCCGTGCTGGGGTCGATGGCGGTGGAGGGGCCGCTGGTGCGGTGGGTGGCGGACCACCGCAAGCACCACAGGTTCTCGGACCACGAGGGGGACCCGCACTCGCCGTGGCGGTACGGGGAGACGGTGCCGGCGCTGTTGAAGGGCCTGTGCTGGGCCCATATGGGGTGGTTGTTCGACGAGGAGCAGACGGACCAGCGGAAGTACGCCCCGGACCTGGTGAAGGATCCGGTGCTCCGGGGGATCTCGCGGTGGTTCGTGGGGTGGACGGTGCTGTCGCTGGCGCTGCCGCCGCTGGTGGGCGGTCTGGTGACGATGTCGTGGTGGGGGGCGTTCACGGCGTTCTTCTGGGGGTCGCTGGTGCGGGTGGCGCTGCTGCACCATGTGACGTGGTCGATCAACTCGATCTGCCACGCGGTGGGGAAGCGGCCGTTCCGTTCGCGGGACCGGTCGGGGAACGTGTGGTGGCTGGCGGTCCTGTCGTGCGGTGAGTCCTGGCACAACCTGCACCACGCGGACCCGACGTCGGCGCGGCACGGGGTGCTGCGGGGGCAGCTCGACTCCAGTGCGCGGCTGATCCGCTGGTTCGAGCTGGCGGGGTGGGCGACGGACGTGCGGTGGCCGTCCGGGGCGCGGATCGACTCCCGGCGCAGGGAAAACGCGGCGAACCCGGCATGATGGGGGGCGTGGCGATCGACGGCAGCATTTCCAGCAGCGACAAGCCCCGGCGGGGCCGCCGGGTCCGGATGACGGGCGCCGAGCGGCGCCAGCAACTGCTGGACATCGGCCGGGCCCTGTTTGCGGAGAAGGGTTTCGAGGGCACGTCGGTGGAGGAGATCGCCGCGAAGGCGGGGGTGTCCAAGCCGGTGGTGTACGAGCACTTCGGCGGCAAGGAGGGCCTGTACGCGGTCGTCGTGGACCGGGAGATGCGCCAGTTGCTGGACATGGTGACGGGGGCGCTGACCGCGGGGCATCCCCGGGAGCTGCTGGAGCAGGCGGCGTTCGCGCTGCTGGACTACATCGAGACGTATACGGACGGGTTCCGGATCCTGGTGCGGGATTCGCCGGTGGCGCAGTCGACGGGGACGTTCGCGTCGCTGATCAGCGATATCGCCACGCAGGTGGAGGACATCCTGGGTCTGGAGTTCAAGGCGCGGGGGTTCGATCCGAAGCTGGCGCCGCTGTACGCGCAGGCGCTGGTGGGGATGGTCGCGCTGACGGGGCAGTGGTGGCTGGACGTGCGCAAGCCGAAGAAGGCGGAGGTCGCGGCGCACCTGGTGAACCTGGCGTGGCACGGGTTGGACGGTCTGGAGTCCAAGCCGCGGCTGGTGGGCCACCGCAAGAGCTGACGAGGGGGTCCGGGCCCGTGGGCCCGGACGGGGCGCCCCGCCTCCGCGGACTGCCGCGGCGGCGGGGCGTCGTCGTACGCGTGCCGGCTCAGCCTTCCTTGACGGCGACGGCGAAGATCCGCCGGAAGGGGAAGACGGTGCCGCGGGGGCCGGGAGGGTATGCCTCGCGGAGCAGGTCGCGGTATTCGGCGAGGAAGGTCTCGGCTGCTTCGCGGTCGTCGCCGAGGGCGGTCAGGACGGGGCGCAGGGCGGTTCCCTTGACCCAGTCGAGGACGGGGTCGGGGCCGGGCAGCAGCTGGTGGTAGGTGGTCTCCCAGGTGTCGGCGGCGCAGCCGAGTTCGGTGAGGCGGTCGAGGTATTCGGCGGGTTCGAGGACGTGGATGTACCGGGAGCCCTGGCCTGCGAGCCGGCCGCGCCAGCGGGGGCTGTCGCAGAGCGCGGCGAGGAGGGCGTGGCTGGGGGCGGTGTGGTTGCCGGGGACCTGGAAGGCGAAGGTGCCGCCGGGGCGCAGGGCGGCGGTCCAGGCGGCGAAGGAGCCGGGGTGGGCGGGGACCCATTGGAGGGCGGCGTTGGAGGTGATCAGGTCGTAGGTGTCGTCGGGGAGCCAGTCGGCGATGTCGGCGCGGCGGAAGTCGAGGGTGCCGCCGCCGGGGGTGGGGCCGGCGTGGTCGGCTTGGGCGCGGCGGAGCATGTCGGGTGAGAGGTCGAAGCCGGTGATGCGGGCGTCCGGCCAGCGGTCGGCGAGGAGGGCGGTGACGTTGCCGGGGCCGCAGCCGAGGTCGGCGATGCGGGCGGGGCGGCCGGGGCGCGCGGGGAGTTCGGGTATGCGGGCCAGGAGGTCGAGAAAGGGTCGGGTGCGGTGTCCTGAGTGGCGCAGGTACTGCTGGGGGTCCCATCCGGGGGCGGGGGGTGGGGCGGCCGTGCGGATCCGTGCAGCGGGGTCGACGTCGGAATGCATGTTCGAGCCTCCTTGCTGGGTGCGCGGGCGGAAGCGGAAGCGCCTCGGCCCCCT
Organism: Streptomyces sp. NPDC031121; assembly: GCF_055570615.1. Taxonomy (NCBI): domain Bacteria; kingdom Bacillati; phylum Actinomycetota; class Actinomycetes; order Kitasatosporales; family Streptomycetaceae; genus Streptomyces; species Streptomyces sp. NPDC031121. Next base: position 373,215 of record NZ_JBVIGV010000008.1, on the reverse strand, counting down.
CCATGCCCAGCACCGCCCGGGATATATCTCGACATCAAGAATACCGGTATCAAGATCTACCGGTCCGAGACTCTCGCTTTCAAGAGACTTCACATCGACAGACCCCTTACACTGATCGGCATGGAGGACGAGGTCGACCGACTGGTCGCGGCATGGCGTCGGGAGCGCCCTGACCTCGACGTGGAACCGCTCGAAGTGCTGAGCCGCGTCAGCAGGCTCGCCCGCCACCTCGACCGCGCCCGCAGGCTGGCCTTCTCCGAGCACGGCCTGGAGCCCTGGGAGTTCGACGTCCTCACGTCGCTGCGGCGCGCCGGCGCCCCCTACCAGCTCTCGCCGGGCCAGCTCCTGACCCAGACCCTGGTCACCTCGGGCACCATGACGAACCGCATCGACCGGCTCGCCAAGAAGGGCCTCGTCGAGCGCCTGCCCGACCCCAGCGACCGGCGCGGCGTCCTGGTTCGCCTCACCCCCGAGGGCCGCGACCGCGCCGACGAGGCCCTCGCGGGGCTGCTCGCCCAGGAGCGGGCGATCCTGGCCCGCCTCTCGCAGGCCCAGCGCGCCGACCTGGCGGCCCTGCTACGCCAGTTGACCGCTCCGTTCGACAACATCCCCTAGGTCGGCGGGCCGCACCCCCGCCCGCCGGGCCAGCGCCACGGCGGCCAGCGTGGAGTGCACGCCGAGCTTGCCCAGCACGTTCTGCATGTGCGTGCGGACGGTGTGCGGGGACAGGAACAGCCGGGCCGCGACGTCCTTGCGGCCCAGCCCGGCCACCATGCAGCGCAGCACCTCGTGCTCGCGCGGCGTGAGGGACTCCACGAGCCGCTCGCTGTCGCTGCGGTGCTTGCGCGCGGCCGTCAGCTCCCGCAGCACCCCCGTCAGCAGCGCGGGCGGCAGGTGCGTCTCCTCCCGCAGGACGCCCCGTACGACGGCCAGCAGCCGGGAGAGCGAGCAGTCCTTCGCCACCCAGCCCGACGCCCCCGCCTGGAGGGCGAACGCGGCCCGGCGCGGGTCGTCGCGCTCGGCGAGGACGACGGTGCGCACGGCCGGGTGCGCCGCCCGCACGCCCGCGACGAGGGCGATCCCGTCCGCCGCGTGCGGGGGCTGCCCCGCGGCGGAGCCGCCCTCGCGCGGGGCGGGCACGCCGCCGGCGGCGCCGAGGTCGGCGTCGACCAGGAGCACGTCGAACCGGCGCCCCTCCGCGACGGAGCGCTCCAGGCAGCGCAGGGCGGCCGGTCCGCTGCCGGCGGCGGACACGTCGACATCGGGCTCGGCGGCGAGTGCCGCGGCGAGCGATTCGGCGAAGATGCGGTGGTCGTCGACCACGAGAACTCGGATGCGAACCACAAAACCCCCAAGGGTCGGGGAACGGACGACGGCGGGTACGGCGCCAGGACCCGGTGGACCGCGGGCGCCGCGGCCGCCGCCGAGACACCTCTGCATTACCCCGGACCGGACGCCGTACCCGGCGCGTCTCGACCCCTGAATCAACACCGGCCCCCACCGGCGTCACGCATCAGCGTAGAGCGGGCGGGCGGGCGCAGTTGGCCGAATAGCAGAAGTTTTCCGAGCGATTTCCGAAGGGCGCCGCCTCGAACCGGGCCCGCCGTGGCGGGAATTCGCCCGTCGCGGGACCGGGCCGCAGCCGTCCGCCGGGGACGTGCCGCGGGCAGGTGCGCGGGGGGCATGTCACCCGGCGCGCGTGCGCCGGGCGCCCGCGCACCGCGCCGCCGCACGGCGCCCCGCCGCCCGTACGCGCTCCCCCGGCGCCGCCCCGCCCGCCCGCCCCCGGCCGTGCGCCGGACGCGCCGCGCCCCCGGCACCGCGAGGGGGTGCCGGGGGCGCGGGAGGCGCGGCGGGTGCGGTCAGGCGCCGCGCAGGGCGCGCGTGAACTCCCAGGCGTCCGCGATGATTCCGGCGAGGTCCGGCCGGGACGGCGTCCAGCCGAGCCGGGTGCGGGCGTTCTCCGCGGACGCGACGAGGACGGCCGGGTCGCCGGCCCGGCGCGGCGCGAGGACCTCCGGGATGTCCTTGCCGGTGACCTTGCGGACGGCTTCGACGACCTCGCGGACGGAGAAGCCGTTGCCGTTGCCCAGGTTGCAGATCAGGTGCTCGCCGGGGACGGCGGCGCCGAGCGCGGCGAGGTGGGCCTCCGCCAGGTCGGCGACGTGGATGTAGTCGCGCACGCAGGTGCCGTCCGCAGTGGGGTAGTCCTCGCCGAACACCGAGATCGCCTCCCGCTCGCCCAGCGCCACCTGGAGCACCAGCGGGATGAGGTGGGTCTCGGGGTCGTGGCGCTCGCCGAACTCCTTGTACGCGCCCGCGACGTTGAAGTAGCGCAGCGAGACCGCCGCGACGCCGTGGGCCGCGCACTCGCCGGTGATCATGTGGTCGACGGCGAGCTTGGTGGCGCCGTAGGGGTTGGTCGGCTTGGTCGGGGACTCCTCGGTGAGCAGCGGCTCGGTCGGCTCGCCGTAGGTGGCGGCGGTCGAGGAGAAGACGAGCTTGCGCACGCCGGCGCCGCGCATGGCCGCGAGCAGGGCGAGGGAGCCGCCGACGTTGTTCTCCCAGTACTTGCCCGGGTTCGAGACGGACTCGCCGACCTGGGAGGAGGCCGCGAAGTGCAGTACCGCCTCGTAGGAGGGGTCCAGGTACCGGGCGGCGTCCTGGATGCGGCCCTCGATGAACGCGGCGCCGGCCGGGACGCCCTCGCGGAAGCCGGTGGAGAGGTCGTCGAGGACGGTCACCTCGTGGCCCGCCTCCAGCAGGTGGGCCGCGACGACGCTGCCGACGTAACCGGCACCGCCGGTGACCAGGTACTTACTCACTCGCCTACTACCTCTCGCGGGGGAACGCACGCGCGGTGCGTGCTCGTGCTGCCGCCCTCTGGCTTACCGGATTACGGCCGTCCGGGGAAATCGGGGCCCTGGCCGGGCAGTGCCGCCCGCTCCAGCAGGCCGGTCCTGGCGGCGAGCGCGGCCGCCTCCAGCCGTGAGCCGACGCCGAGTTTCATCAGCACCCGCTGGACGTGGGTGCGGGCGGTGCTCGGGGCGATCTCCATGCCGGCGGCGATGAGCCGGGTGTCCTCGCCCTCCGCGACCCGCACCAGCACCTCGATCTCGCGGGGTGTGAGCAGCCGCAGCAGCCGGCTGCCCTCGTCGTCGGGCGGGACGGCCGGGTCGAGCAGCTCCGCGAACGCGCCCTGGAGGAGCTGCGGGGAGATCGCGGGCTCGCCGGCCCGGGCCTTGGCCAGGGCCCGCTCGACGCCCTCGATGCGCTCGTCGTGGCGGACGTACCCGCAGGCGCCGGCGGCGAAGGCGGCGGCGATGCCGCGCGGGCTGGGCACCGGCCCGAGCACCACCACCGCGATCTGCGGGCGCTCCCGCCTGATGCGGGCGACGGGATCGAAGACGCCGGGCTCGGCCGGGGACGCCGTCCCCAGCAGGCAGACCTCCGGCGCCCGGCTGATGACGAGTTCGGCCGCGCCGGCGGCCGGCGCCGCGGCCGCGAGCACCCGGTGCCCGCGCAGCTTCAGGGCCGAGGCGAGCGCCTCGGCCAGCAGCCGGTGCTCGTCGACCACCATGACCCGTACGCCCATCGGGCTCCCGCCCCCTCCCCTTATGCCCCGGCAAGCTACACGCTTGTTCGACGGCGCGCGGCGGTTACCGCGCGAAAGCCCCCGGAAAGGCGGACCTTCCGGGGGCTTCGTGCGGCCGCGGGAGCGGCCGGGGTCAGCTCGCCGTGTACGAGACGAAGAGGTAGTCCGGGTCGCCGCCCGAGATGGAGCTCTTCCGGGCGCTGGTGCGGGACATGAAGAGCTTGCCGTTGTGGTAGCGGAACTCGGAGAACTCCGGGGAGAAGGCGATCTCGGCCTTCTTGGCGGCCCGGTCGCCGGGCGTCTCCATCAGGAGGGTCTGCTTCATCGTCGTGCCGTCGACGGAGACGACCTGGCCGCCCTTGTCGTAGGGGCCGGACTTGTAGGCGATGATGTTCGACCCGTCCATGCGGAGCGGGTACATGGTGTAGCGCTCGCCGGCGTCGGAGCGGTCGGTGGTCTGCTTTCCGGTCTCCAGCTCGAAGGAGAGCAGCTCGTTGGTGCGGCCGGACTCCTGGCCCTGGTGCTCGATCGAGGGCAGGTAGACCTTGCCGTTGCCGACGACGATGTTGGAGCACATCTCGACCTCGGTGCTGCGGCACTTGCCGCCGAAGTTGCCGGAGGCCAGCGAGATGCGCGACTTCAGCTCGCCCTTGGGGTCGACGACGAAGAGGTCGCTGATGCCGGTGGCGTTCTTGGCGGTCTTGCCGACGTCGGCGGCGACGACGAGGGGCTTCGTGGAGATGATCGAGGCCCACTCGATGCCCTCGGAGAGCTTGTACGAGGACGTGGGCGCGCCGGTGGCCGGGTCCAGGGTCTGGGCCTGGAGGGTCTGGTTCGGGTGGCGGCCGCACTTGCGGATGACGGCGAGGGCCTCGCCGCCCGCGTAGCCGGAGTCGTAGCAGCCCTCGGCGTCGGCCTTGGGGGTCCACAGGGACTTGCCGTCGGCGAGGTTCCAGGCGGCGCCGCCGCTGGTGCCGGCCGCGGCGACGGTGTTGCCGCTGATGGTGACTTCGTCGAAGTTCGCGGGCCGGTCGCCGGTGGCGCTGCCCTTGGCGTTGCCGGACCAGACGAGCTTGCCGGTGGTGAGGTCGAGGACGCCGACCTCGGTGCACGGCGGGTACTTGACCTCGGGCGTGGGCTGGCTGGCGCGGAAGAGGAACGCCGTCTTGCTGTCGCTGACGTGCTTGGTGGCGCCGCAGATCTCGCCGGGGACGGGCAGCTCCCACTTCTTGCCGCCGTCGACGAGGTTGTAGCCGACGATCTTGCCGATGTCCGACTTCGCGTACACGCTGTCGGTCAGCCAGGAGCCCTTGACGGAGGTGCTCTCCTCGGGGGTGGGGCTCGGGTGGTTGTAGAGCACCCGGGCCTTGGGGTTGGCGGGCACCTTCTCGGAGCCGGGCGCGCCGGCCGGGGCGGCGCCGGTGCTCGCGCTGGGGCCGGCCTGGGGCTCCCCGTCGTCGCCGCCGCTGCCGGAGGCGTACCACAGGCCGCCGGCCACGATGAGGACGATGGCCAGCGCGGCCGCGCCGACGATCATCAGCTGGGTGCGCTTCTCGCCGCCCGAGGGGCCCTGCGGGCTGCCGTGCAGCGGCTGGGCCGCCTGCATGGGCGCCGTGGGCGCGCCGTACGGGTTCGGGGCGGCCGGGCCGGCGGGGGCGCCCTGCTGCGGATAGCCGTAGCCCTGCTGGGGGTAGCCGTACGCGGGCTGCGCCGGCGCCTGCTGGGGGACGGTCGGCGGCTGCGGCGGTGCCGCGGGGGGCGCGGGCGGCTGCTGCGGGACGGGCGGCTGCATGGCCGGCTGGGTCGGCGGGGGTGCGCCGAAGCCTCCCGGCGGCGGGTCCGTCGGCGCTCCGAAGCCGCCGGAGGGCGGCTGGTTGGGGGGCGGCGGGGTACTCATCGGTTGCTACTGCCTCTCGGTGGGCGGCTCGGGGGACTCGTTCACTTGCCGAAGACCATCAGGAGCTTCTCGTCCGTGCCCTGGGCGCGCAGGAGCGCGGTGGAGAGGTAGAGGCGCCCGCCCACGAAGTCGATCTTCGGCTTGTAGAAGGCGGCCTCGACGGGTGCCGCCGTGCCCGACGGGCTGCGCAGCAGCGCGGTGGGGTCGCCTCCGGCGGCGGGGAAGGCGACGACCTCGCCGCCCTGGTCGGGGGTGGCCCTGCGGTAGGCGATCAGCCGGCCGTCCTCGGCGCGGAGCGGGGTCAGGGTGCGGCCCTCGCCCGCGGGGGTGCGCCACTTGGCCTTGCCGGTGGCGAGGTCGAAGGCGACGATCTCGTTGGCCTTGCCGATGCCGGGGGAGGTCGGCATGTAGAGGGTGTTCTGGTCGACGACGGAGGTCTCGCAGACCTCGACGGACCGGAAGAGGCCGTTGGTGCACTCGGTTTCGAAGGTGCCCTCGCCGCTGACGGTGGTGCGCTGTTTGCCGTCGGGTCCGAGGACGACGATGGAGCGCTCCTTCTTCTCCTCGTTGCCGACGTCGAGGATGACCGGGTCGAGGGAGTGGACGCTGGTGACCTTGTACTTGGCCGGGAGCCGGTAGGTCCAGGTCTTCTTGCCGGTGGCGGGGTCGGCGTCGGACACCTCGGTGGTGAGGTTGTCGTCGTAGCAGGTGGCGATGGCGATCATCTTGGTGCGGTGGGCGACGTACGCGCCGGGCTTGCAGCCCTCGGCTCCGTCGCTGCCGAACAGCTTGTCGCCGGTGCTGATTTTGAAGGCGCTGGCGGTGCCGCTGCGGCTGACGGCGACGGTGTCGCCGGCGATGCCCAGGGTGGGGCTGGTCATGATGTCGAAGAGGCCCTCCTTGGGCACCTCCTTGGACCAGCCCTCCTTGCCCGCCTTGAGGTCGACGAGCCGCATCCGGTTGCACAGGGCGCTCTCGGACTCGCTGTCCTGGTACATGACGACGGTCTTGGCGTCGGCGGTGGTCTGGCGGGTGACGGAGCAGATCTTCGTCGGGAAGGAGAGCTTCCACTTCTCCTTGCCGTCGGCGGCCCCGTAGGCGACGAGGTCCTTCCAGATGCTCTTGACCACGGTGTCGCCGACAACCCACTGGCCGCCGGAGTCCACGCCCGCCCCGGGCCCGTCGATCTTGGCGGTCTTCAGCCAGAGGACCCTGTCCTCGCCCTGCTTGCGCCCTGCGTTGAGGTCCTCCGACGCGCCGGAGCCGTTGCCGCTGCCGTCGCCCTTGTCCGGGGTGCCGGACGGCTGCGGGGCGGCGGGGGGCGCGCTCTGCGCGGCGGGCTTGGGATCGTCGCCGCCGTCTCCGGTGAACGCGAAGTACGCGCCGGCGCCGGCGAGGAGCACGCCGGCCGCGGCGGCCGCGGCGATGACGGCCGTGCGGCGGCCGCGCGGGCCGCCGGGGACCGGACCCTGCGGGGCGCCGGGGGCGGGCGGGACGGGAGGGACGGGCGGCGGGTAGCCGTAGCCGGGCCGCGCCATCGGCTGCGTCGGCGGCTGGGCGTACGGGTTGGCGCCCTGCGGGGGCGTTCCGTAGCCGGGCTGGGGCGGGCCGGGCAGGTGGCTGTAACCGGACGGCGCGGGCGGCTGGTTCGGCGGCTGGGGCGGCTCGGTCATCAGCGCGTACCTTCGGCGTCGGGCGATCGGGGGGATCACCTTTCTACCACTGGCGCGTTTCCGGCACCGGGCCGGTCGCACCCCTGTTCCCAAGGGCGGACCGGCCCGTGACAGCGCCGTTATCCGGCCGTTCGGCGGCCGCGCGCCGGGCCCGGATCAGGCCTCTTCGGCCAGCTCCAGCCAGCGCATCTCCAACTCGTCCCGCTCGGAGATGAGTTCGCGCAGCTCCGCGTCGAGTTTGGCCACCTGGGCGAAGTCGGTGGCGTTCTCGGCGATCTTCGCGTGCAGGTTCGTCTCGCGGTCGGCCATCTTGTTGAGCTGCCGCTCGATCTTCTGCAGCTCCTTCTTCGCGGCCCTGGCGTCGCCGGCGGACGTCGACTTCGCGGCGGCCGGGGCGGGCGCCGGGGCGGCGGCCTCGACCATCCGCTGCCGGCGCTCCAGGTACTCGTCGACGCCGCGCGGCAGCATGCGCAGCGCCCCGTCGCCGAGCAGCGCCATCACCGTGTCGGTGGTGCGCTCGATGAAGAACCGGTCGTGGGAGATGACGATCATCGAGCCGGGCCAGCCGTCGAGGAGGTCCTCCAGCTGGGTCAGGGTCTCGATGTCCAGGTCGTTGGTGGGCTCGTCGAGGAAGAGGACGTTCGGCTCGTCCATCAGCAGGCGCAGGATCTGCAGGCGGCGGCGCTCGCCGCCGGAGAGGTCGCCGACGGGCGTCCACTGCTTCTCCTTGGTGAAGCCGAACTGCTCGCACAGCTGACCGGCCGTCATCTCGCGCCCCTTGCCGAGGTCGACGCGGTCCCGTACGCGCTGCACGGCCTCCAGGACGCGCAGCGACGGGTCGAGCTCGCCGACCTCCTGCGACAGGTAGGCCAGCCGGACCGTCTTGCCGACGGTGACCGTGCCGGCGGCGGGCTGGGCGTCGCCCTGGGTGCGGGCGGCCTCGGCCAGGGCGCGCAGCAGCGAGGTCTTGCCGGCGCCGTTGACGCCGACGAGGCCGATGCGGTCGCCGGGGCCCAGGTGCCAGGTGAGGTGCTTGAGCAGGGTCTTGGGGCCGGCCTGGACGGTGACGTCCTCGAGGTCGAAGACGGTCCGGCCGAGGCGGGCGTTGGCGAAGCGCATCAGCTCGGAGGTGTCGCGCGGCGGCGGCACGTCCGCGATGAGGGCGTTCGCGGCCTCGATGCGGAAGCGCGGCTTGGAGGTCCGGGCGGGGGCGCCGCGGCGCAGCCAGGCCAGCTCCTTGCGCATCAGGTTCTGCCGCTTGGCCTCCTCGGTCGCGGCGATGCGCTCGCGCTCGGCGCGGGCGAAGACGTAGTCGCTGTAGCCGCCCTCGTACTCGAAGACGGAGCCGCGCTGGACGTCCCACATGCGGGTGCAGACCTGGTCGAGGAACCAGCGGTCGTGGGTGACGCACACCAGGGCGGAGCGGCGCTCGCGCAGGTGGCCGGCGAGCCAGGAGATGCCCTCGACGTCGAGGTGGTTGGTGGGCTCGTCGAGGACGATCAGGTCCTGTTCGTCGATGAGGAGCTTGGCGAGGGCGATGCGGCGGCGCTCGCCGCCGGAGAGCGGGCCGATGACGGTGTCGAGGCCGTGGGTGAAGCCGGGCAGGTCCAGGCCGCCGAACAGGCCGGTGATGATGTCGCGGACCTTGGCGTTGCCGGCCCACTCGTGGTCGGCCATGTCGCCGATGATCTCGTGGCGGATCGTCGCGGCCGGGTCGAGGGAGTCGTGCTGGGTGAGGACGCCCATGCGCAGGCCGCCGCTCTGGGTGACGCGGCCGCTGTCGGGCTCCTCCAGGCGGGCCAGGATGCGGATGAGGGTGGTCTTGCCGTCGCCGTTGCGGCCCACGACGCCGATCCGGTCCCCCTCGGAGACGCCGAGGGAGACGCCGTCCAGCAGGGCACGGGTGCCGTACACCTTGCCGACTGCCTCGACATTGACCAAGTTGACGGCCATCAGACGCGCTCCAGGGAAGGGATGGGGATCAGCCCCTCAGCCTAACGCTCCGCGAAGCGCCCGAACGTTCCACCAGGAACCACCCGCCGAGCGCCATCGCGAGCGCGGCGGGCGCGGTGACGGGCAGGGCGACGAGGGTCGCCGTGTGCCCGTCCAGGAGCCCGCCGAGGCCGGTCGTGGACAGGCCGAGGACGCCGAACAGGCACAGGACGGTGCCGGCCGCGGCCCGCGGCCCCGACCCGGCGGCCGGGGCTGCGGCGGCGGGGGCGCCGGGGGTCTCGAAGCGCCGGAAGACGGCGACGAGCAGCCCGGTCAGGGCGGCGGCCGCTGCCAGCCGCGGCGGGGCCTGCGCCCACCAGGCCGCCGAGGCGGGCTCGGGGAGCCGTACGCCGAGCGCGAGCTGGGCGGCGTACACGGCGAGCATGGCGGTGAGGTGCCACAGGAAGGCGGTCATGGCGATGCCGTTCGCGGCGACGACGGCCCGCCAGGCGCGGGGCCGGGCCAGCAGCCGCTCGGCGGGCCGCCGGAGCAGCTCGACGGCTCCGACCAGCCACAGCCCGTGGCAGAGCAGCGCGGCGGTGGGCGGGGCCATGTTGGACACCTTCTCGCCGGGCATCCCGACCATGGACAGCGGGTACGGCCCGTACGCGACCAGCAGCGCGGCGCCGGCGAGGCCGGCGGCGGCGAGCAGGGCGGGGCGGCGCAGGCGGCCGTCGGCGCGCAGGAAGCCCAGCTGGTGCACGGCGAGCCAGACGAAGGCGAAGTTCAGGAACTCCGCGTACGGCACCCCGGCCGCGAAGCGGAGCACGTCGACGGCGCCGGCCGCGCCGCACAGCGCGGCGAAGGCCCCCCACCCCCACCGGCGGTGCAGCCGCAGCAGCGGCGGGGTCAGCGCGACCATCGCCAGGTAGATCCCGATGAACCACAGCGGCTGGGTGACGATCCGCAGCGCGGCCCCGGTCAGCGGGCCGCGGCCGTGCCCGGCGGCCTGGACGGCGAGGGCGGCGGCGGTCCAGACGAGGACGAAGACGAGCGTCGGCCGCAGCAGGCGGCGCAGCCGGGCCCGCAGGAAGGCGGCGTAGACGGGGGCGCCGCCGGACCGGCGCTCCAGGGAGCGGTGGGACAGGGCGTGGGAGAAGCCGCCGACGAAGAAGAACACCGGCATGACCTGGAGGATCCAGGTCAGCGCCTGGAGACGGGGGACGACCGCGAGGAGGTTGCCCATCCCGTCGGCGGTGACGGCGGCCATCAGCCAGTGGCCGAGGACGACGGTGCCGAGGGAGGCGACGCGGAGCAGGTCGACGTACCGGTCGCGGGTGGCGGGGGTGGCGTCGGCGAGCCGGCGGGCGGTGGTGTGCATGCGCCCACGGTCGCCGCGGCGGCCGGCCGCCCGCCAGAGTGCGCGTACTCATCCCGGGCCTGGGTACCCGGCCCGGTCCGGCGGGGTGCCGGGCCGGGCCGGGCGGGTCAGATGCGGGTGGCTCCCGCGGTCGGGCCGGTGGCGGTCCGCGTGGTGCGGCAGGTCCCCGACGCCTCCAGGGCGGCGGCGACCTTCGCGGCGGCCTCTTCGTCGCGGACGAGGAACGCGGTGGTCGGGCCGGAGCCGGAGACGATCCCGGCCAGCGCCCCGGCCGCGGTCCCGGCGGCCAGGGTCCGGGCGAGCTGCGGGCGCAGGGACAGCGCGGCCGGCTGGAGGTCGTTGGCCAGGGCACCGGCGAGGGCGTCGGGGTCGCCGGAGGCGAGGGCGGCCAGCAGGGCCGGGGAGGCCTGCGGCTCGGGGATGTCCCGGCCTTCGGCGAGCCGGTCGAACTCGCGGAAGACTGCCGGGGTGGACAGCCCGCCGTCGGCGACGGCGAACACCCAGTGGAAGGAGCCGGCGTCGAGGGGGGTCAGCAGCTCGCCGCGCCCGGTGCCGAGCGCGGCCCCGCCGAGCAGGCTGAACGGGACGTCGCTGCCGAGTTCGGCGCACATGCCGAGCAGCTCCGCGAGGGGGGTGTCGAGCCCCCACAGCCGGTCGCAGGCGAGCAGCGCGCCGGCGCCGTCGGCGCTGCCGCCGGCCATGCCGCCGGCGACGGGGATGTTCTTCGCGATGTGGATGCGGACGTCGGCGCCGCCGGGCCGTCCGCTGCGGGCGGCGAGGAGCTCGGCGGCGCGGGCGGCGAGGTTCGTCCGGTCCAGGGGCACCTGGTCGGAGTCGGGTCCGGAGCAGGTGACCGCCAGGGTGTCGGCGGGGGTGACGGTGACCTCGTCGTAGAGGGAGACGGCGAGGAAGACGTTGGCGAGGTCGTGGAAGCCGTCGGGCCGGGCGGCGCCGACCGCGAGCTGCACGTTGACCTTGGCGGGGACGCGTACGGTGACGCCGCCGGGTGCGGCGCTCACAGGGCGGGCCTCTCGGCTGCGGCGGGCTTGTGCTCGGCGATGGCGGCGAACTCCTCGACGGTGAGGGACTCGCCGCGGGCCTGCGGGGAGATCCCGGCGGCGGTGAGGGCGGCCTCGGCGGCGGCCGCGGAGCCGGCCCAGCCGGCGAGGGCGGCGCGCAGGGTCTTGCGGCGCTGGGCGAACGCGGCGTCGACGACGGCGAAGACCTCGGTACGGCTCGCGGCGGTCGGGATCGGCTCGGTCCGGCGGACGAGGGAGACGAGCCCGGAGTCGACGTTCGGCGCGGGCCAGAAGACGTTGCGGCCGATGGCGCCGGCCCGCTTGACCTCTGCGTACCAGTTGGCCTTGACGGAGGGGACCCCGTACACCTTGCTGCCGGGCTTGGCGGCGAGCCGGTCGGCGACCTCCGACTGCACCATGACGAGGGTGCGCTGGATGCTGGGGAAGCGCTCCAGCATGGTCAGCAGGACGGGCACGGCGACGTTGTAGGGCAGGTTCGCGACGAGCGCGGTGGGCGGCGGGCCTGGGAGTTCCTCGACGAGCAGGGCGTCGGAGTGGACGAGGGCGAAGCGGTCCTTGCGGTCCGGCATGCGGGCCTCGATGGTGGCGGGCAGTGCCGCGGCGAGGACGTCGTCGATCTCGACGGCGGTGACCCGGTCGGCGGCTTCGAGCAGTGCCAGGGTCAGCGAGCCCAGGCCGGGTCCGACCTCGACGACGACGTCGTCGGGCCGGACGTCGGCGGTGCGCACGATGCGGCGCACCGTGTTGGCGTCGATGACGAAGTTCTGGCCCTTCTGCTTCGTCGGGCGCACGCCGAGGGCGGCCGCGAGTTCGCGGATGTCGGCCGCGCCGAGGAGGGCGTCGCTGGTTCTGTCGGGCTGCTGCTCTGCGGTGCTCACCGGTAAAGCCTACGGCCGCAGTGGGGCCACGGACTCGCCCCCCGCTGCACGTACAGCTTCTTGGCCCGGTAGGTCTGCTCGGCGGCGGCGGCGTCCTGGGGGCGGCCGCTGCCGCCGAGGGCCTGCCAGGTGCGGACGTCGAACTGGTAGAGGCCGCCGTACGTGCCGGACGGGTCGGTGGCGTCGGGGCGGCCGCCGGACTCGCACTGGGCCAGTGCCGCCCAGTTCAGGCCCTCGGCTCCGGCGACGGAGGCGGGCAGGGGCCTGGTGCCGACGCGGACGACCTGGGTGACGGGTTCGCGGACGGTCTCCTCCGTGACGCGGCGGGGTTTCTGCGCGATGCCGTTAACGGTGCGCAGGGCGTAGGCGACGCGTCGGGTACCGGGGCGGCCGGCCCGTTCGACGACTTCGGTGCCGGCGAAGAGGGCGGCGTCCTGGATGCGCCGGATCTCGAAGGGGATGCGCTCCTCGCGGACCTCGCGGGTGCCGGTGATGCGCAGGACGGTGACGGTCTGCCCGTCGCGGGGGAAGGACTCGGGCGGGACGGAGGTGGTGTCCTGGCCGGTGAGGGTGATGCCGGCCTGGCCGAGGGCCTCGCGGACGGTGGCGGCGTTGGTGCGGACGGTGGTCTCGCCGCCGTCGGCGAGGAAGGTGACGCTGCGTTCGGTGCGGACGGCGAGGTCGAGGCCGGAGCGGGGGACGGCGGAGGTGCGGGGGACGGACAGGTGGGCGCCTTCGACGCGGACGCCGAGTTGGCGCAGGGCGGCTTCGACGGTGCGGGCGGTGGTCCACACCTGGCTGGTCTGCCCGTCGAGGGTGAGGCGCACGGGGCGGCCGTACTGGACGAGGATCTCGTCGCCGTCGCCGAGGGCGGCGGTGCGGGCGGGGGCGACGAGGTCGTGGGCGCCGACGCCGAGGCCTTCGGCGGCGAGGAGTTCGCCGACGTCGCCGGCGAAGGTGTGCAGGGTGCGGGAGCGGCCGTCGACGGTGAGGCGTACGGCCTTGTCGGCGGCGACGAAGGCGGTGGTGCCGCCGGCGAGGAAGGCGACGACGAGGGCCTGGGGGACGATCCGCCGCCAGGCGGCGGGGGCGGCGGGCGCGGCGGCGGGCGGGGCGGCGGGGGCCGGGGCGCGGCGGCGGCGTCCGGTGCCGGGGGTGCCGGGCGGCTCAGCGGGTCTGCGGCGGTGGCCGGCGCGGTGCCCGCCGGGCGCGCGGGGGGTGGGGACGGTCCCGTCGGCGGCCGGTGCGGCGGGGCCGCCCGGCCCGGCCGGGTCCGGGTGCGGGCCCGGGTCCGGGTGCGGGCCCGGGTCCGGGTCGGCGCGCTCGCCGGCGCCGGCGAGCGGGTGGGGGCCGGCGAGCGGGGGCCCGTACGGGTCGAGGGCCCCGGGGTTCCCGGTGAAGGGTTTCTCGCTCACGCCGCTCGCTCCACTGGTCCGGCCCGGCTTCGTTCGGGCACGGCACCCTAGCGGAGGGTCCGTCACCCTCCAAAGCCGGACGGGCACCCAGCGTGTCGGCCGACGGGGCGGTTCAGTAGTCGAAGGCGCGCGCCGTGTTGGCGGCGATGGCCGTGGCCATCGCGTCCTCGTCGATGCCGCGGACCGCGGCCATCGCGCGGACCGTCAGCGGAATGAGGTACGGGGCGTTCGGCCGTCCGCGGTACGGCGCGGGGGTGAGGTAGGGGGCGTCGGTCTCGACGAGGACGAGCTCCGCCGGGGCCGCGGCGAGGGCGTCGCGCAGCGGCTGGGCGTTCTTGAAGGTGACGGTGCCGGCGAAGGACATGTAGTAGCCGGCGGCGGCGCACTCGCGGGCCATGCCGGCGTCGCCGGAGTAGCAGTGGAAGACGGTCCGCTCGGGGGCGCCCTCCTCGCGCAGGATGCGCAGGACGTCGGCGTGGGCGTCGCGGTCGTGGATGACGAGGGCCTTGCCGCGGCGCTTGGCGATCTCGATGTGGGCGCGGAAGGACAGCTCCTGGGCGGCCATGCCCTCGGGGCCGGTGCGGAAGTGGTCGAGGCCGGTCTCGCCGACCGCCTTGACGTGGTCGAGCGCGGCGAGGGCGTCGATCTCGGCGAGGGCCTCGTCGAGGGCGGCCTGCCCGCCGCCGGGGCGGGCGCCCTGCCGCGACCACCCGTCGAGGTCTCCGTGGACGATGCGGGGCGCCTCGTTCGGGTGGAGGGCGACGGCGGCGTGGACGTTGTCGTACGCGGCGGCCGTCTCGGCGGCCCAGTGCGAGCCCTTCACGTCGCAGCCCACCTGCACGACGGTCGCGACGCCGACCGAGGCGGCCTTGGCGAGGCCCTCCTCGACGGTGCCGGCCTGCATGTCCAGGTGGGTGTGCGAGTCCGCCACGGCGACCCGGAGCGGTTCGGGCAGCGGCGGCGGGGTGTCCTTGGAGGCGCTCATACGGCCGATCTTATGACCGGCGGCGCCGCCCCAGCAGTCGGGAGAAGAAGCCGCGGCGCTCCTCGCCGTCGTCCACCGGCACGGGGCCGGGGGCGTCGTGGCGGGGTGGGGTGCGGCGGGAGGTGCGCGGCAGGTCGGCGCCCGCCGGGACGGGTCCGGCGATGCCCGGCGAGACGGGGTGGTGGTAGATGCTGTCCATGGTGCCGCGGACGGTGGACACCTGGCCCTCCCGCATGATCCGCACGACGTGGCTGCCGCAGTTGTGGCAGGTCGGGTTGGACAGCGGGGAGGGGACGCGCTCGCCGCCTGCCCGGTAGACGATGAAGGGCCGGCCCTGCCCGTCGGTGTGGTGCTCGATCTCGTAGGCCTGCTCCCAGCCGTAGGCGCACCGCATGCAGGCGAAGGAGTACGCCTCGTGGGCGATGGGGACGCCGGCCGCGGCGGCGCGGGCGGCCGCGGGCGACGGGACGGGTGCGGGGGCGGGGACCGGGGCGGGGGCGGCTGCCGGGGTGTCTGCGATCTCACTCATGCCAGCTCCTCTTGTTCCACTGGTGCCATTGCCAGTGGACGCCTCGCCGGGCGGGAGCGCATCAGGCCATGTCGAGAATTGGACGGTCCTTGGGCCACTCATGCCCGAGGCGCCCGGTGCGCGGTCCGAGCTTTGCTTTTCAGGTTATCCCTTTACCCTCTTACGGCATCTTTTCGGCCGCGTTCTTTGCCGCGACGACGGCGTCGAACACCTCCCGCTTGGGTACGCCGGCCTCGGCGGCGACCGCCGCGATGGCCTCCTTTCGCCGCTCCCCCGCCTCCTCGCGCACCCGCACCCTGCGCACCAGCTCCGCGGCGTCCAGATCGGCGGGCCCGGCCTCCGGGGCGCCCTCCACGACGACGGTGATCTCGCCGCGCACCCCGTCCGCGGCCCAGGCGGCGAGGTCGCCGAGCCCGCCGCGCTTGACCTCCTCGTACGTCTTGGTCAGCTCGCGGCAGACCGCGGCCCGGCGGTCGGCGCCGAACACCTCGGCCATCGCGGCGAGGGTGTCGTCCAGCCGGTGCGGCGCCTCGAAGTAGACGAGGGTGCGCCGCTCGGCCGCGACCTCCCGGAGCCGGGCCAGCCGCTCCCCGGCCTTGCGCGGCAGGAAGCCCTCGAAGCAGAAGCGGTCCACGGGCAGCCCGGACAGGGCGAGCGCGGTGAGCACCGCGGACGGCCCGGGCACTGCGGTGACCTTGATGTCCTGTTCCACCGCGGCGGCGACGAGCCGGTAGCCGGGGTCGGAGACGGACGGCATGCCGGCGTCGGTGACGAGCAGCACGCGCTTGCCGTCCTGAAGCGCCTCGACGAGCTCGGGGGTGCGCTGCGACTCGTTGCCCTCGAAGTACGACACGACCCGGCCGGAGGTGTGCACGCCGAGCCCCTGGGTCAGCCGGCGCAGCCGGCGGGTGTCCTCGGCGGCGACCACGTCGGCCCGCTCCAGCTCGGCCGCGAGGCGGGGCGGGGCGTCGGCGAGGTCGCCGATCGGGGTGCCGGCGAGGACGAGCACGCCGCGGGGGTCGGCGGCTGCGGTACGGGTGGGCTGGTCGGTCGTCACCCGTCCATCCTCTCAGCCGTCCCGCCCGGCACACGCGGCGGCGGCGGGCAGCACGCGGGAGCGCACCGCCACGGCACTGTGGATCGCGTCCGGGCGTTCCCTACGATGACCCGGTGACCAGTACCGCGACGCCGCCGCCCAGCCCCGCGGGGGCCCCGACCGCCCCGCCGGCGGGCCGGGCAGAAGAGCCGTCCCCCTGGCTGCGCCGGCTGCGCGGCTTCGGCTACGCGCCGCCCGCCGGAGCGCGCCCGGCGGACGTGCGCGCCCGCCTGGTGCCCCCGTACGCCCGCCCGTCCGGGCAGTTGTGGGCCGCGCTCGGCTTCTCGGCCTCCGCGGCCGCGACCTGGCAGCGCGTCATGGCGTGGGCCGGGCCGATCGCGGTCGCGCTGGCCGCCGGGGTGATGCGGTTCTGGCAGCTGGGCAGCCCGAAGGCCGTGATATTCGACGAGACGTACTACGCGAAGGACGCGTGGGCGACGATCCGGCAGGGTTACGAGGCGAGTTGGCCCAAGGACATCGACAAGTCGATCCTGGCCAACCCGGACGGGGTGGCCCTGCCCGCGGACCCCGGGTACGTGGTGCACCCGCCGGTCGGGAAGTGGGTCATCGGGCTCGGCGAGTGGATGTTCGGCTTCGACCCGTTCGGCTGGCGGTTCATGACGGCCGTGCTCGGCACGCTGTCGGTGCTGCTGCTGTGCCGGATCGGACGCCGCCTGTTCCGCTCCACGTTCCTGGGCTGCCTGGCGGGCGGCCTGCTCGCCGTGGACGGCCTGCACCTGGTGATGAGCCGGGCCGCGCTGCTCGACCTGGTGCTGATGTTCTTCGTGCTGGCCGCGTTCGGCGCGCTGCTCGTCGACCGCGACCGGGCCAGGGAGCGGCTCGCGGCGGCACTCCCCGTGGACGCGGAGGGCCGCACCCGCCCCGACGCGGTGATCGCCGAGACGCTGCGGCTGGGCGTGCGCCCGTACCGGATCCTGGCGGGCGTCTGCCTGGGCCTGGCCTTCGGGACGAAGTGGAACGGCCTGATCACCTTGGCGTTCTTCGGGATCCTGACCGTGCTGTGGGACGCGGCGGCCCGCCGCACCGCGGGCGCGGGCGCCCCGTACGCGGCGATGCTGCGCCGGGACGCGCTGCCGGGCTTCCTCTCGACGGTGCCGGTTGCGGTCGCGGTGTACGTCACCTCCTGGATGGGCTGGATCCTCAGCCCCGACAACGGCCGGGGCGGCTACTTCCGCGACTGGGCGGCGAAGCAGGACCAGGACAGCGCGCTGTCGTTCCTGCCGGAGTGGCTGCGCAGCCTGTGGCACTACGAGACCGAGGTCTACAAGTTCCACGTGGGCCTGACCTCGGGCCACACGTACGACTCGAACCCGTGGAGCTGGCTGGTCGTCGGCCGGCCGGTGTCCTACTTCTACGAGTCCCCGGAACCGGGCACGGACGGCTGCCCGGCGACCGAGGCGGGCAAGTGCGCCCGCGAGGTCCTCGCCCTCGGCACACCGCTGCTGTGGTGGGCGGGCTGCTTCGCGCTGCTGTACGTGCTGTGGCGGTGGTTCTTCCGCCGCGACTGGCGCGCCGGCGCGATCGCGTGCGCGGTGGGCGCGGGCCTGCTTCCCTGGTTCAACTACCAGGAGCGCACCATCTTCTACTTCTACGCGGTGGTGTTCGTCCCGTACCTGTGCCTGGCGCTGGCGATGGCGGTGGGCGCCCTGCTGGGCCCCCGGGGCTCGTCGGAACGCCGCCGCACTCTGGGCGCGGTGGCGGCGGGCGTCCTCGTCCTGCTGATCATCTGGAACTTCATTTATTTCTGGCCGATCTACACGGGCCAGACGATCCCGATGGACTCCTGGCGCAGCCGCATGTGGCTGGACACCTGGGTCTGAGGAGGCGGGCGAGGGGCCCCGGCGCCGGGGCCCCTCGGCGTCCGGAGGCCGCCTCGGCCACTGCCGGTTATCCTCGAAGAGGAGCCCCATGGTGCGGGCCGCCGCAGGACGAGCGACGTGACATCCCGTCAGTCCGTCTGCCCCGCAGGCTCTCGGGCGCCGGGGCCGGTCCCGGACCAGCCGACCGCCCCGCCACATGCCGCGGCACTCCCCGCGCCCACCGCCATGGCGAGCCCGCACCCCGATTCCGTACACAGCCAGGCAGGACCCCTGCCATGGAGGGAAACCGCATGAATCGGCAACGTCGTTGTGCTCTCCTCGCCCCGCTCCTGGCCTCCGCGGTGGCCCTGCCCCCGGCCATGGCGGCCCAGGCGGCCCCCGCGGCCGTGCAGGTCCCCGCGGCGCCGGCCTGCCAGCTGAAAGCCGCGGACAACAACCGGGTCGACATGGCGATCACCGGTTTCGCGGCGAACCAGCGGATCACCATCGTCCGTGTCGGCGGCAGCTCCACGGACACCCGGGTCAACAGCCAGGGCGCTCTCGACGTCGACAACCTGGAACGGGGGACCTACCGGGTCAGGCCGCGTGAGGGCGGCGGCGGCAGCGCCATCGACTGCTCGAAGGCGCCCGCCCCCGTCAACGTCAACATCACCGATGCGGAAGTCGTCGCGACCAAGCCCGACACTCCCACCGTTCCGTGCAACCAGCCGACGAGGGTGACCTTCGCGGGCACGCTCACGGGCTCGGGGAGCGGTGACGTCAAGGTGGTGTGGAAGGGCAGCACCGGCAAGCAGTCCGAGCCCGTGGTGAAGTTCACCGCGCCGAACTCCGCGGTTCCGGAGTTCAACATCACCGCCCCCCGGCGGGCGAACCCCACGGACAAGGCGCCGACCGTGACCGCCCAACTCGTGGTGCCCAGGCAGGGCTCGGAGACCGGTGTGTCGTCGGAGGTCGTCGAGGTCACACTGCAGTGTGCCCCGGGGACCTGACCCGGACGGCTCCACCGGCAGCCCCCGCAGCGGAGCCGGCGCATCCCGCGCCGGCTCCGCTCACCCCGCTCGCGACCCGAATCGGAATGTCCGCCTCCCGCAACAACATGCACGCTGCAGGCGCACAGCCCGTAAGGTCGTCGACCGAAGGTCCTTGAACACGTTCAAGGACGCTGATGTCCTGGGGAGGGGCGCGGGATGAACGGGGCGGCGAAGGGCGCGGTCATAGGCGGGGTGTTCCTCGCGATGGTCGGCGGCACCGCGTACGGGGTGTACACGCTGGTCGACGGCGCGGGCGGCGGCGAGGCGGCGAGCGCCGCCGCGCCCGCGAAGGGGAGCGGGCCCGTCACCGGCGAGGAGGCCGCCCGGACGGCGAAGGCGTTCCTCGACGCCTGGGCCGCCGGGAAGGACCGCGAGGCGGCCGGGCTGACGAACAACGCCGCCGCCGCGCAGGCCGCGATGGCCGGCTACCGGGACAAGGCGCACATCGCGAAGGCCGTGTTCACACCCGGCGCACCGGAGGGGACGACCGTCCCGTTCACGGTGGCCGCGGAGGTCGCCCACGAGGGCGCGGCGAAGCCCTTCGCGTACGCCTCCAGGCTGACGGTGGTGCGCGGTGCGACGACCGGGAAGCCGCTCGTCGACTGGCAGCCCTCCGTCATCCACCCCGAGCTGGGCCGGGGCGAGGAGCTGCGGGCCGGCCCGCCGGCCGCGCCGCCGGTCAAGGCCGTCGACCGGCGCGGCGAGGAACTCGACCCCCGCCAGTACCCCTCGCTGCGGCCCGTCCTGGACCAGCTGCGCAGCACGTACGGCGCGAAGGCCGGCGGGCGGCCCGGCGCCGAGCTGTGGATCGAGCCGGCCACCCCGGACGCGCCCCGGCGCACGCTGCTGACCCTGGCCGAGGGCGAGCCCGCGAAGCTGGAGACCACCCTGGACGCGCGGGTGCAGGCGGCGGCCGAGAAGGCGGTGGCCCGCTACCCCGAGGCGTCGGTCGTCGCGGTCCAGCCGAGCACCGGGCACGTCCTGGCCGTCGCCAACCACCGCAAGGACGGCTTCAACGCGGCCATGGAGGGCGCCCGCGCGCCCGGCTCGACCATGAAGATCGTCACGGCGGCGATGCTGATGGACCGCGGCGCGGCGGCGGCGGACCAGCCGGCGCAGTGCACGAAGGAGGTCTCCTGGGGCGGCCGCCCCTTCCACAACCTGCGCGGCTTCGACCTGCCCGGCGGCGCGGACTTCGCGACGGCGTTCGCCCGGTCCTGCAACACCTCGTTCATCAAGCGCATCAAGACCGTGGACGACGACGGGGCGCTGGCGAAGGAGGCGCGCGAGGTCTTCGGCATCGGCCTCGACTGGAAGACGGGCGTCCGCTCCGTCGACGGCAGCGTGCCCGAGGCGACCGGCGCCGCGGCGGCGGCCGCGTACATCGGTCAGGGCCGGATCACCATGAACCCCCTCAACGTCGCCTCGATCACGGCCACGGCACGCACGGGCGTGTTCCGGCAGCCGGTGCTGGTGGCGCCCGGCCTGGACGGGCGGCCCATCGCCCGGGCCGAGCGGCCGATGAAGCCGGCGGTGGCGCGGCAACTGGTCCGCATGATGCGGCAGACGGCCGCCGAGGGCACGGCCGCGCAGACGATGGCAGGCGTACGCGGCTCGGACAAGGGCGCGAAGACCGGCTCGGCGGAGGTCGACGGCGCGGGCAGCCCGGACAGCTGGTTCACCGCCTACAGCGGCGATGTCGCGGCGGCCGCCATGGTGGAGTCCGGCGGCCACGGCGGCGACGCGGCGGGCCCGATCGTGGCAGCCATCCTGAACCACTGACGGCGCTGCCCTCACGGTGCCGCCTCCGGGTCGTGCCCCGCGTACAGCGGGCAGGCGCACGCGAAGTGCGGCTCCCGGCAGTCTTCCAGCTCGACCAGTTCAGGTGCGACCGTGCCGGACCACCGCGCCCAGACCGTGGCGGCACTGCGGCCGCGCACGGCGAACAGGGGCGCGAGGTGCGGTCCGTCGTGGCAGAGCAGGTCCGTGCACAGAGCGTTGATGCGAGCGCCGTCCTCCGGCCGGCGCCGCGCGACCTCCTCGACCAGCGCGACGGGGAACCTCACGTAGTCCAGACACTCAGCCACGCACCCACCTCCAGCCCCCGGGAGACGGGAACACGCGGCGATCGTCCGGGTGGCCGAACCGCATGTGCGCGAGCATGCACTCGGTGATCTCCGCGATGCCGTACCCGCAGGCGGCCGCCGTCCGCAGCTCCTCGCGGAGCTGCCCGCACTGCATGCACGTTGCGGGGTCGACCGGCCCCGGCCGCGGCATCGTCAGCCGTGCCCACTCCGCCACGAGGCCCTCCGGGCCGAACGCCATCCCGAGCACGCCGCCCGGCCCGGCGCCGACCGGCCCGCCAACCCGTTCGCGCTTCGGATGCTGTTGTGCCATTCCTGATATGCCCTTCCACCCGACAGGCTCGATAACCCTCACACTGATGCGGTCTCGATGCTGGGGCTACCGAAAGGGGCGTTCCCACCCCGTTCTCAGGACGTTTGGGACGTTCCCTGGCTAGCGTTTCGTCCAAGGCTTCACGTCCTCGGAGGCGACTCATGAATCAGGCTCTGCGCCGCGCCCTTGCCGATGCGAACATGACAGAGGCGCAGCTCGCAGAGCGGTGCGGGGTCGACGCCAAAACGGTGGCGCGCTGGGTCACCGAGCCCGGCCGCATCCCTCACGCCCGGCACCGGTGGGCGGCCTGCGAGGCTTTGGGTGAGGAGGAACAGAACTTGTGGCCCACAGCGATTCGTTCGGCTCTCACGGCAGGGCCGAACCGCGAACTCGTCCAGGTCTACCCGTACCGCTCGGCAGCCCCCGCGAGCCTCTGGCGTTCCCTGATCACCAAGGCGCAACGTGAACTCGTCTTCGCCGGATACACCAACTACTTCCTGTGGCTGGAGCAGGCGAACCTGAGCGGCGCGCTACGGCGGAAGGCGCAGGCCGGTTGCCGCATCCGCTTCCTGGTCGGCGACCCTGACAGCCCGGTGACGGCCGCACGCGAGGAAGAGGAAGGCGTACCGCTCACGCTGTCGACGCGGATCGCCGTGACCCTCGCAGAGCTGGCGAAGCTGCGGGACGTTCCCGGGATCGAGGGGCGTTTCGAAACCGGCCATGTCGGCCTCTCCGTCTTCCGCTTCGACAACGAGATGGTCGTGACACCGCACCTGGCCCGCAAGGTGGGGCACGACTCGCCGATGATGCACCTGCGACGCCGTCAGTCGGACGGCATGTTCGACCGCTTCGCCGCGCACGTCGAAGAGCTGTGGAGCCGAGGACGGGGCATTCGGGAGGGTGACGGCGATGCCGAGGCGTGACTACCAGGACGACCCCGACGCCCCGAAGGCGAACAGCCTCGTGCCGGCCGCGTCGGCGGTCGTCGTGGACGACGCCGGCCGCGTGCTGTTGCAGCGGCGCGCGGACAACGGGATGTGGGCGCTGCCCGGCGGGGTGATGGAGATCGGGGAGTCCCTCGCGCAGTGCGCGGCCCGGGAGACGCTGGAGGAGACCGGCATCACCGTGGAGATCACGGGGATCGTCGGGACGTACACCGATCCGGGGCACGTGTTCGCGTACGACGACGGCGAGGTGCGGCAGGAGTTCTCCGTCTGCCTGCTGGCCCGCCCCACCGGCGGCACGTTGCGCGCCTCGGACGAGTCCTTCGAGGTGGCCTGGTTCGCCCCCGAGGCGGTCGACGACCTGCCGATGGTCGCGGGCATCCGCAAGCGGATCGACGACTGGCGGGCCGGCCGCGGGCCCGTCGTCCGCTGACCGCCGGTGCACCGGCGCCGTACGGCGCCGTACCGGGGGCAGCCCCGCCGCCGCGCCCTCAGAGGGTCGAGCGCAGGGCGCGGACCAGGGACTGGGCGCGGGGGTCGGCCGTGACCGAGGACGCCAGGGCGTTCGTGACGTAGCCGAAGGCGGTGCCGGACGCCGGGTCGGCGAAGGCCAGGGAGCCGCCGCGGCCCGGGTGGCCGAAGGAGGCGGGGGACAGCATCGGTGAGGCGGGGCTGTGGAGCATGTGGCCCGGGCCGAAGCGGGTGTTGACGACGAGGACCCGGTCGGGGCCGGACGACAGCTCGGTGCCCGCGAGGGCGGCCGTCTCGGGGGTGAACAGGCGGGGGCCGTCCTCGGTGTCGCCGATCAGGGACGCGTACAGGCCGGCCAGGGCGCGGGCGGTGCCGATGCCGGCGGAGGCGGGGAGTTCGGCGGCCCGGTAGGCGGGGGCGTTCTCGTCGGCGAGCGGGGTGATCGCGGCGAAGGCCCGCCGGGTGAGGGAGCCGGGGTCGGCGTACGCCTCCGAAACGTTTCTCCGCGGCCGTGTGCGCAGCGCACCCGCCGACTGCGGCGGCTCGACGGCGCCCACCCGGCCGACCCGCCCCGACTCCGCGACGTCCTGCGGCAGCCCGATCCAGAAGTCCAGCCCGCGCGGGCCGGTGACCTCGTGGGCGAGCCACGCGCCGAGGGACGTGCCGGTCACCCGCAGCACCAGCTCGGACAGCAGCCAGCCGAACGTCTGCGCGTGGTAGCCGTGCTCCGTGCCCGGCTCCCAGAACGGCCGCTGCGCGGCGACCGCGCGCGCCCCGGACAGCCCGTCCGCGGCCTGCTCGGGGGTCAGCGGCACGTCCAGGGCGGGTACGCCGGCGCGGTGCGCGAGGAGGTCGCGGACCAGGGCGCCTTCCTTGCCGGCCGCCTTGAACTCCGGCCAGTAGTCGCCGGCGGGCGCGTCCAGGTCGAGGAGCCCGCGCTGGTGCAGCAGCAGCGGGACGACCGCGGCGACGCCCTTGGTGGCCGAGCGCACCACCTGCGCCGTGCCCGCCGTCCACGGGGCGGTGCCGTCGACGTCGTGCGTGCCGCCCCACAGGTCCACGACGCGCCGGCCGTCCCGGTACACGGCCACGGCCGCGCCCCGGTCGCCGAGCACCTCGAAGTTGCGTACGAACGCGTCGCGGACGGCCTCGTAGCCCTCCGCGACCTCACCCTGGATGTTCACGTGCGGTCCAACCCTCGCCTGTGCCTGCTTATGCCCGCGACTGTGCCACCCGCACCGACCGCGGGTCGAACCCGAAGGGCAGCTCCAGGCGGTGGGCGCGCATCAGCTCCTCGTCGCAGAGCAGCTCCTGTGTGGGGCCGTCGGCGGCGATGACGCCCTCGCTGAGGACCACCGAGCGGGGGCACAGCTCCAGGGCGTAGGGCAGGTCGTGGGTGACCATGAGGACGGTGACGTCGAGGGAGCGCAGGATGTCGGCGAGCTCGCGGCGGGAGGCCGGGTCGAGGTTGGAGGAGGGCTCGTCCAGGACGAGGATCTCCGGCCGCATCGCGAGGACCGTGGCGACGGCGACGCGGCGGCGCTGCCCGAAGGAGAGGTGGTGCGGGGGCCGGTCGGCGAAGCCGGCCATGCCGACGCGCTCCAGCGCCTCGCGGACGCGTTCCTCCAGGTCGGCGCCGCGCATGCCGGCGGCGGCCGGCCCGAAGGCGACGTCCTCCCGGACGGTCGGCATGAACAGCTGGTCGTCGGGGTCCTGGAAGACGATGCCGACGCGGCGGCGGATCTCGGCGAGGTGCTGCTTGGCGACGGGCAGCCCGGCGACGCGGACGGTGCCGACGCCGCCGCCGAGGATGCCGTTGAGGTGGAGGACGAGGGTGGTCTTGCCCGCGCCGTTGGGTCCGAGGAGGGCGACGCGCTCGCCCCGGCCGACGGTCAGGTCGACGCCGAAGAGGGCCTGGTGGCCGTCGGGGTAGGCGTAGGCGAGGCCGGAGACCTCCAGCGAGGGGGCGGCGGGGGCGGGCGTGGCGGTGGCAGGGGTGGTCAAAGCGTCCATCCGATCAGGCAGACGGCGAGGGCCGCCGTCGGGAGCACGGCCGCGCGGGCCCATTGGGTGCGGGTGGCCGTGACGTCGTCGATGACCGGCATGGAGCCGGTGTAGCCGCGGCTGACCATCGCGAGGTGGACGCGTTCGCCGCGTTCGTAGGAGCGGATGAACAGCGCGCCGGCGGTCTTGGCGAGGACGCCCCAGTGCCGGATGCCGCGCGCCTCGAAGCCGCGCGAGCGGCGGGCGATGGACATCCGGCGCAGCTCGTCGGCGATGACATCCCCGTAGCGGATCATGAAGGTGGCGATCTGGACGAGGAGCGGGGGCAGCTTCAGCCGCTGGAGGCCGAGCAGCAGGGCGCGCAGCTCGGTGGTGGCGGCGAGCAGGACGGAGGCGGCGACTCCGAGGGTGCCCTTGGCGAGGACGTTCCAGGCGCCCCACAGCCCGGACACGGACAGGGACATGCCGAGCACCTCGACGCGCTCGCCTTCCGCGACGAACGGCATGAGGACGGCGAACGCGACGAACGGCACCTCGACCAGCATCCGCCGCAGCACGAACCCGGGCGGGATGCGGGCCGCGGCGGCGACGGCGGCGAGGAGGAGGGCGTACAGGCCGAAGGCCCACACCGCCTCGCGCGGGGTGGACACGACGACCAGGACGAACGCGAACGCCGCGACGATCTTGCAGTGCGGCGGCAGCGCGTGGACCGGCGAGGTGCGCTCCAGGTGGAGCCGGTGGGCGTGGCCCGCCCCCATGTCAGACCGCCGAGGTTTCGGGGTCGGCGGCGGGGCGCGCGGAGGCGGCGCGTCGGCTGCGGGCCGCCCAGAAGACGCCGGTGCCGACGGCGACGGTCGCGCCGACGCCGATGACGCCCGCGAGGCCGACGGAGAGGCGTTCGTCGTCGACGTCCTTGACGCCGTAGTCGGCGAGGGGGGAGCCGGCGGTGGCGTGCTCGTACTCGTCGGCCTTGGCGTCGATGCCCTGGTCGGCGGCGACCTTCTCCAGGCCGTCGGGGCTGGCGGAGGCGTAGAAGGAGACGAAGCCGGCGAGGACGAGGGCTGCGGCCAGGCCGGCGGCCCACACGGCGCGGCCGGAGCGGGCGGGCCCGGCGGCGGGCGCCTCGGCGGCCGGGGCGTCGACGAGTTCGCCGCCGACGCGGAGCTTCAGCGGGGCGGCGAGGCCCTTGACGCCGTGCACCAGGTCGGGGCGGACGGCGAGGACGGCGCCGACGGTCGCGGCGGTGATGGCGGCCTCGCCGATGCCGATCAGGACGTGGACGCCGAGCATGGCGGCGAGCACCTTGCCGACGGGCACGTCGGTGGTGCCGCCGACGGCGTACAGCAGGGTGAACGCGGCCGCGGAGGCGGGCACGGAGACGAGCGCGCCCGCGAAGGCGGCCGCGAGGGCGGAGCCGCGGCCCCGGGGCAGCACGGCGAGCAGGCCCCGGAAGACCAGGTGGGCGGTGATCACGGTGACCACGCCCATCACGGTGATGTTGACGCCGAGGGCGGTGAGGCCGCCGTCGGCGAAGAGGACGCCCTGCATCAGCAGGACCACCGAGATGCACAGCACGCCGGTGTACGGGCCGACGAGGATCGCGGCGAGCGCCCCGCCGAGGAGGTGTCCGCTGGTGCCGGCCGCGACGGGGAAGTTCAGCATCTGGACGGCGAAGACGAACGCGGCGACGAGTCCGGCGAGCGGTGCGGTGCGCTCGTCGAGTTCCCGGCGGGCGCCGCGGAGGCTGACGGCGACCGCGCCGGCGGCGAGGACACCGGCGGCCGCGGACACGGGGGCGTCGATGAATCCGTCGGGCACGTGCATGGGGGCTCCGCTTCCTGCCGTCCTTGAGCTGACAAAATCTTTATCCACTCAAGAATGAGCCCACCTGCAAATGATGGGCAAGAGCGGGGAGGTCACAAAAAGCGCCTCGCGCTTTCGTGGGAATGTGCGAGGCTGGGGGCAATACGGACTTATATGTTCCGATTCGAGGAGTCTTGTCGATGTCGCCGACCGCCGAGAATCCGACCGGGCCCGCAGCAGGGGCCGCCACCGCCGCGCTCGCCGCAGTCGCGCCCGCCACCGCCGTGGTCCCGGCCGTCGAGGACCGCGTCATCGCCCGCGTGATCAGCGACGATCCGCTCTACCGGAAGATCCCCGTCGCGCTGCGGTACGCCCCCGCGGAGCCGCTCGCCGTACGGATCGTCTTCCCCGCGGGCCTCTCCCCCGAGGGCACCGACAACGAGTGGGTCCTCCCGCGGGCCCTGCTGGAGTCCGGGCTCCAGGCCCCCACCGGCACCGGCGACGTGCGCGTCTGGCCCTGCGGCCGGGTCCAGGCCGTGGTCGAGCTCCACTCCCCCGACGGGGTCGCCGTGATCCAGTTCGACATCGCCGCGCTGCGCCGCTTCCTGCGCCGCGCCGCCGCCTCCGCCCCCGCCGCCACCCGTCCGGCGTAACGGGCGCCGCCGGGCCCGGACCCGCCCGCCGGACACGCGGAACGGCCCGGCCCCGCACCCGCCGTCAGGAGCGGGTGCGGGGCCGGACCGCAGGGGCGCCGGGGCGCCACGGCACCCCGGCGCCAGCGCGTCAGGCGCCGACCAGCTCGCGGTCCTTGCCCTTGCCCGGCCCCTCGCCGGAGCCCTCGCCTGCCAGGTGCTTGCGCAGGCTCTCGCCCTCGACGTCCACGTTCGGCAGGATCCGGTCCAGCCAGCCCGGCAGTGCCCACGCCCGGTGGCCGAGCAGCGCCAGCACCGCCGGGACGATCGCCATGCGGACCACGAACGCGTCGAAGAAGACGGCGACGGCCAGGCCGAAGCCGATCATCTTGACCATCTGCTCGCTGGAGCCGATGAAGCCCGCGAACACCGCGATCATGATGACGGCCGCCGCGACGACGACCCGCGCGCTGTACTTGAAGCCGGTCACGATGGCCTGGCCGGGCCGCTCGCCGTGCACGTACGCCTCGCGCATGCGGGTGACGAGGAACACCTCGTAGTCCATGGCCAGGCCGAAGACGACGCCCACCATGAAGATCGGCATCATGCTCATGATCGGGCCGGTCTGCTCGACCCCGAACAGCGAGCCCAGCCAGCCCCACTGGAAGACCGCGACGACCGCGCCGAGGGCGGCCACGACCGACAGCAGGAAGCCGAGGGCCGCCTTGAGCGGGACCAGGATCGAACGGAAGACCACCGTCAGCAGCAGGAAGGCGAGGCCGACGACAAGCGCCAGGTAGGGCAGCAGCGCCTCGTCCATCTTCTGCGAGAAGTCGATGTTCATCGCGGTGGCGCCGGTGACGAGCACCTCGTCGCCGCTGGTGTCGCGGATCTCGCGGACGAGGTCCTCGGTCGCGGCGGAGGACGGCCTGTCCTTCGGGATGACGGTGATCACCGCGGCGTCGCCCGCCTCGTTGGGCGCGGGCGGGGTGACCACGGCCACGCCCTCCATGCCCTTGATCCGCGCCTCGGCGGCGTCGGCCAGCTTCCTGTCGCCGTCGACGACGACCATCAGCGGGCCGTTGAAGCCGGGTCCGAACCCCTCGGACAGCAGGTCGTAAGCCCTGCGCTGGGTGGTGGAGACCGGCTGGGAGCCGTCGTCGGGCAGACCCATCTCCAGGCTGCCCGCGGGAACGGCGATCGCGCCGAGGCCGACCACACCGAGGAGCAGGACGGCGACGGGGCGGCGCAGCACGAAGCTCGCCCACCGGGTGCCGACGTTGGCCTTGGGCTCGGCGCCGGCGGGCCGGCCGCTGCCGAACAGCCGGCTCTTCGTCCCCGCCGGGAGCACCTTGCGGCCGACGAAGCCCAGGATGGCCGGGACGAGCGTCAGGGCGACGAGGACGGCGATGACGACGGTGCCGGCGGCCGCGAGGCCCATCTTCGTCAGCATCGGGATGTTGACGACGGCCAGGCCCACCAGGGCGATCACCACGGTGAGGCCGGCGAAGACGACCGCGGAGCCGGCGGTTCCGGCGGCGCGGCCCGCGGCCTCGTCCCGCTCGTGGCCCTCGGCGAGCTCCACGCGGTAGCGGGAGACGATGAAGAGGGCGTAGTCGATGCCGACGGCCAGGCCGATCATCATCGCGAGGGTCGAGGTGGTGGTGCCGAGGTCCAGCACGTTCGCGAGCGCGGTGATGGTGGAGACGCCGATGCCGACGCCGATCAGCGCGGTCAGCAGCGGCAGCCCGGCCGCGACCAGCGAGCCGAAGGTGATGACCAGGACGACGGCCGCGACCAGGATGCCGATGACCTCGCCCGAGCCCGTCTCGGGGGCCGCCATCAGGGCGTCGCCGCCGATCTCGACGGTCAGCCCGGCCTTCTTCGCGGCGTCACCGGACCCGGTGAGCGCCTCGCGGGTCTCGTCCCTCAGCTCCATGCCGCTGACGGTGTACTTGACGCTCACGTACGCGGTGGAGCCGTCCCGGCTGACGGCCTGCACCTGGAAGGGGTCGGCGACCGAGGCGACCTGGGCCTTGCCCGGGCCCTCCTGGACGCCGGAGACGATCTTCTGGACCTGCGCCTTGTTCGCCTCGTCGGTGATCTTGGCGCCCTGCGGCGCCTTGACGACGATCCGGGCGGACGCGCCGTCGGCGGCCATGCCCGGGAACTTCTCGTCGAGCAGGTCGAAGGCCTTCTGGGCCTCCGTACCGGGCATCGAGAAGGAGCCGGAGGTGGGGGCGGACGCCGATGCCGCGCCGAAGCCGGCGGCGAACAGCAGCGCCACCCATATGAGGGCGACGAGACCGCGGCGCCTGAAGGCGCCCCTGCCGAGTCGGTAGAGGAAGGTGGCCACTGGGGTGGTTCTCCCGTTCGAGTCGTGGGATGGATCCGGGTGGATCAGGGCGTGGAGAGCCGGCCCGACGACGAGAGCGGCGTGTCAGGAGCAGCGTGGATCTGGTGCGGTGGATCTGTGCGTGCGTCGGTGGATCTGTGCGTGCGGTGGATCGTGCGCGACGGGCGCCGCGCGGTGGACCTGTGCGGTTGTCTGCCGTACGGGATCCCGGTCGGGTCCCGCGCGGCGGCTCAGACGCCGAGGGCGGGGAACACCACGGCGTCGATGAACTCTGCGAGGAAGGCCCGGTCGACGGGACGGTCCTCGATCAGCGGGAGCGCGATGAACGCGCCCACGATGACGTGGGGCACGAACCCGAGGGCGGGGCAGTCCGGGGAGACCTCGCCCCGCTCGACGGCCCGCTGCAGCATCAGCTGCATGCCGTTGAGCTCCGGTTCGACCAGCAGGTCCCGCAGCGCCTTGTGGAGCTCCGGGCTCTCGTGGACGGCGTGGGCCAGGCCCCGCAGCAGGGCGGTGTCCTTGGCCATCTGCGCGTCGTCGGAGTGCTGGACCATGAGCCCGAAGTCCCCGCGCAGGCTGCCCGTGTCGATCTCCCCGAGGGGGACCGGCTGGGTGCAGCGAAGGGCCCGGGCGACCAGCTCCGGCTTGCTCCCCCACTGGCGGTAGAGGGTCGCCTTGCTGGACTTGGTGCGGGCGGCGACGGCGTCCATGGTCAGCGCCTCGTACCCGACCTCGCGGAGCAGGTCCAGGACCGCCCCGTGGAGTTCGGCCTCGCGCTCGGGGGTGATGCGGCTGCGCCGCGTCGACACCTCGTCGGACATCGCAGGGCACCTCCCGTCGGGCGAGACCGTTCCGTTCACGGAAGACGATACCCGTCCGGCGAGCGAAACGAAACCGTTCCGTTTCGCTTACGCCGTGGCCTGGATCACCTGTACGAGTTGCCGGGCCCCCTGGGCGCGGAAAGCATTGGGGGGTGAGCCACGACGTCGCGTACCTCCGCTTCCCCCACCTCCACGACGACCTCCTGTGCTTCGCCGCCGAGGACGACCTCTGGGTGGCCCCGCTCGTCCCCGACGGCGCCTCCCCCGGCCGGGCCTGGCGGATCACGGTGGACCGCACCCGCATCGGCCACCCGCGCTTCTCCCCCGACGGCCGCCACATCGCCTTCACCACCTGGCGCAGCCTGGACCCGGAGGTGCACCTCGCACCCGTCGAGGGCGGGCCGGCCCGCCGGCTCAGCCACTGGGGCGCCACCGACACCCGGGTGTGCGGCTGGACACCGCCCGACAAGGACGGCCGCAGCGACATCCTCGCCGTCTCCTCGCACGGCCAGCCCTTCTCCCACTACGCGTGGGCGTACAGCCTGCCCACCGACGGCTCCCCCGGCGGCCGGCTGCCCTGGGGCCCGGTGTCCGACATCGCCGTGCACGACGAGCCCGCAGCGGACGGCTCCGTCGAGCGGCGCACCCTGCTGCTGACGGGCAAGCCCCCGCACGAGCCCGCCGCCTGGAAGCGCTACCGCGGCGGCGCCACCGGCCGGCTCTGGCTGCACGGCAAGCGGCTGCTGGAGGATCTCGGGGGGCACCTCGACGCGCCCGTGTTCGTCGGCGGCCGCATCGCCTTCCTCTCCGACCACGAGGGCATCGGCAACCTCTACTCATGCCTGCCCGACGGCACCGACCTGCGCCGGCACACCGACCACGACGAGTTCTACGCCCGCCACGCCTCCAGCGACGGCTCGCGCGTCGTCTACCAGTGCGCCGGAGAGCTGTGGCTCGTCGAGGACTTCGGCCCCGAGGGCGTGCCGCGGAAGCTCCAGGTCCGCCTCGGCGGCCCGCGGGCGGGCCGGCGCACGCACCAGGTGTCGGCCGCCCACCACGTCGACTCGCTGTCCGTCGACACGACCGGGCGGGCCAGCGCCGTCGTCGTCCGCGGCAGCCTGTACTGGCTCACGCACCGCGACGGCCCGGCCCGTACGATCGCCGACACGCCGGGGGTGCGGGTGCGGCTGCCGGAGATGCTCGGCACCGGCGGCCAGGTCGCGTACGTCACGGACGCCGAGGGCGAGGACGCCGTCGAGA
The DNA here is from genome assembly GCF_055570615.1 of Streptomyces sp. NPDC031121. Taxonomy (NCBI): domain Bacteria; kingdom Bacillati; phylum Actinomycetota; class Actinomycetes; order Kitasatosporales; family Streptomycetaceae; genus Streptomyces; species Streptomyces sp. NPDC031121. The sequence goes on along the minus strand of NZ_JBVIGV010000008.1, from coordinate 341,234 downwards.
TCGCCTACCTGCCGCGCGCCTCGGGCGACCGGGAGCCGCGCCGGCTGGCCTCCGGGAAGCTGGGGCGCGTACTGGAGCTGGTGGCCGACCCGGACGGGGAGCGCCTCGCCATCGCCTCGCACGACGGCCGGCTGCTGCTCCTCGACGCAGCGGAGGACTCCGCCGGCGAGGTCACCGAGCTGGTCGCGTCGGTCAACGGGCCCGTCACCGACCTGGCGTTCTCCCCGGACGGGGCGTGGCTGGCCTGGTCGCACCCGGGCATCGGACGGTCGCTGCGGCAGATCAGGATGGCCCGCATCTCCGGCCCGGAGCCGCGGACCGTCGTGGACGTGACGAACGGCCGCTTCGAGGACGACCACCCCGTCTTCACCCGCGACGGCCGCTACCTGGCCTTCCTGTCGTGGCGCGGCTTCGACCCGGTCTACGACGTGCACACCGGCGACCTGTCGTTCCCGCTGGGCTGCCGGCCCTACCTGGTCCCGCTGTCCTCGGCGACCCCCTCGCCGTTCGCGTTCACCCCCGACGGGCGGCCCGCGGCGGGCGGACTCGACCCGGTGGAGGGCGAGTCCGGCGAAGGCGACGGCTCGGTGACCGTGGAGGTGGAGGGGCTGGAGAGCCGGGTCACGCCGTTCCCGGTGTCGGCGTCGAAGTACTCGGCCCTGCAGCCGGTCAGCGGCGGCGGGCTGGTGTGGCTGCGCTGGCCGATCTCGGGCGCCCTCGGCGAGACGTTCGCCAACCCGGCCGACACCAGCGGAAAGCCGACCCTGGAGCACTTCGACATCACGAAGGCCCGCAAGACCGAACTGGCCTCCGGGCTGGACTGGTTCGCGGTCAGCGGCGACGGCACCCGGCTCGTCCTCAACGACGACGGCGACCTGCGGGCCGTCCCCGCCACCGAGTCCGGCGACGGCGACTCCACCGTCTACCTCGACCTGCGGCGCATCCTGCACGAGGTGGACCCGCCCGCCGAGTGGCGGCAGGCCTACGAGGAGGCCGGGCGGCTGATCCGCGCCTACTTCTGGGACCCGAAGATGTGCGGCATCGACTGGGACGGGATCCTCGACCAGTACCGGCCACTCGTCGAACGGGTCGCCTCCCCCGACGAGTTCGCCGACCTGCTGCGCGAGGTCCTCGGCGAGCTGGGCACCTCCCACGCCTACGTCTCCCCCTCCCGCCGCAACGAGGGCCCCCCGCACTACCAGCGCCCCATCGGCCTGCTCGGCGCCAACCTGGTCTGCCGCGACGGGAAGTGGGTCGTCAAGCGGATCCTGCCCGGCGAGTCCTCCGACTCCAAGGCCCGCTCCCCGCTGGCCGGCACCGGCATCCGGGAGGGCGCCGTCCTCACGCACGTGGACGGCCGGCCCGTGGACCCCGTGGCCGGGCCGTACCCGCTGCTGGCGGCGGCCGGCGGCACCACCGTCGAGCTGACCTTCGATCCGGCCGAGGGCGAGGGCCCCGCCCGCCGGGTGGCGGTGGTCCCGCTGGTCGACGAGCGGCCGCTGCGCTACCAGGACTGGGTGTCCAAGCGGCGGGCGGTGGTCCGCGAGATCAGCGGCGGCCGCTGCGGCTACCTGCACATCCCCGACATGGGCGGCTCGGGCTGGGCGCAGTTCAACCGCGACCTGCGGATGGAGATGTCCCGGCCCGCGCTGATCGTGGACGTACGGGGCAACGCGGGCGGGCACATCAGCGAGCTGGTCGTCGAGAAGCTGACCCGCTCCATCCTCGGCTGGGACCTGACCCGCGACGCCCAGGCCGTCAGCTACGCCTCCAACGCGCCCCGCGGCCCGATCGTCGCGCTGGCCGACGAGGCGACCTCCTCGGACGGCGACATGATCACGGCGGCGTTCAAGCTGCTCGGGCTGGGCCCGGTGGTGGGGCAGCGGACCTGGGGCGGCGTCGTCGGCATGACCGGCCGGCACGTCCTCGGCGACGGCACGGTCATCACGGTCCCGATGAACGCCGCCTGGTTCGAGGAGCACGGCTGGTCGGTCGAGAACCACGGCGTGGAGCCGGACTTCGCGATCCTGCGGACGCCGCTGGACTGGGCGGAGGGCCGGCACGCCCAGCTGGCGGACGCGGTGCACCTGGCGCTGGAGCTGCTGGAGGCGGAACCGGCCGCGGTCCCCCCGGGCTACACGGACGTACCGGACCTGCGCCGGCCGAAGCTGCCGCCGCGGTAGCGCCCGGGTTCCGGCGGGCGGGCCCCGGGGCGGGGGGCCCGCCCGGCAGCCGTCAGGGCGTGTCGGCGGCGCGGGTGCGCTCCCGCTCGTCGGCGGCCCCGCCCTCGCCGACCAGCCCCTTGGACACCCCGGCCAGGCGCGGCTCGAACCGCCGCACCTCCCGCTGCCCGCCGGCCGCGATCAGCGCGGGCAGGTGGCCGCGTACGCCCTGCATGCCGCGCAGCCACCACTGCGCGTACACGTGCGCCGAGCGGCGCTCGATGCCCGCGACGATCCGGTCGACGGCCGGGCCCAGCGGGTAGGTGCGGTTCGCGGGCCAGGGCAGCCGCTGCCGCAGTTCGCGCATGACGCCGTCGCGGTCGGCGCCGCGCACCATGTCGGTGTCGGTCCACGACAGGTAGCCGACGCCCACCCGGACGCCCTTGTGGGCGACTTCGGCGCGGAGGCAGTGCGCGAACGCCTCCACCCCCGACTTGGAGGCGCAGTACGCGCTCATCATGGGGGCCGGGGTGATCGCGGCGAGGGAGGCGATCTGGAGGAAGTAGCCCCGGCTGTCGGTGAGCAGGGGCAGGAAGGCCCGCGCGGTGACGGCGGAGCCGACCAGGTTGACCTCGATGACCCGGCGCCAGGCGTCGGGGTCGGAGTCGGCGAAGGGCCCTCCCGCTGCCACGCCGGCGTTGGCGACGACGATGTCGGCCCGGCCGAAGCGCTCCCGGACCTCGCGGGCGACGCCGGCCATGGCCTCGTGGTCGGTGACGTCGGCGTGCCAGTGGGCGCTGTCGGTGTGCAGCCGCGCGGACACCTCCTTGAGGGCCTCCGGCTCCAGGCCGACCAGCGCCACCCGCGCGCCGCGCGCGGACAGCTTGCGGGCGAGCAGCTCGCCGACGCCGCGGGCCGCGCCGGTGACGACGGCGACCTGTCCCTGAAGGTTCCTGTGCGCGCTCACGGCGTCCTCTCCTCCTGCTGCTGCCGGGTTTCCTGCGGGCGGGCGAGATGGCGGCGGGCCAGGTCGCGCACCGCGCCCGCCACGGCCTCGGGGGCTTCGACCGGGGTCATGTGCCCCATGCCGGCCAGTTCGGTCAGGCCGACGCAGCGGGGCAGCGCGGCGGCGAGCCTGCGGGCGTGCACGACCGGCGAGAGCCGGTCGGCGGTGCCGCAGAGGACGGCGGTGGGCGCGGTCAGCTCGGCCAGCTGCGCGTCCACGTCGAGTTCGGCGAGGACCCGGGACCAGCCGTGCCGGACGGCGGTGGGACAGGCGTGCACGACACGGGCGCACGCCTCCACCTTGTCGGGCGCGGTGCCGGGGCCCATCGTCGCGTACTTGAGCACCTGCCGGGCCGGCGGGGTGACGGGGCCGAGCGGGGCGCGGGAGCCGAGGAGGGCGCGGGTCAGCCTGGTCCGCAGGCGTCCGGGGCGCAGGGGTACGACGCGGGCCTCGGCGGCCAGGCGGGAGCTGCCCGTGCTGCACAGCAGCACGGCCGCGGCGTGCTCGTCGAGTTCCGGCCGGCCCGCCGCCGCCATGATCGTCATACCGCCCATGGAGTGCCCGGCGAGGACGGCTCGCTCGCCGGGGGCGAGGGCGGCGCGCAGGACGGCCGCGAGGTCGTCGGCGAGGGCGTCGGCGGAGTAGCGGGCGGTGGCGGGGGTGCGGCCGTGGCCGCGCTGGTCGTAGGCGATGACCCGGTGGTCGGCGGCGAGGTCCCGGATCGGGGCGGCCCAGAAGGCGGTGGAGCAGGTCCAGCCGTGGGCGAGGACGACCGGCGGGGCGTCCGGGTCTCCGTGCTCCTCGACGTGCAGCCGGGCCCCGTCGGCGGATACGGCGACCAGTTCGCGGCGGGCGGCGGGCGGCGCGTACCGGCCCGTGGCGGCGTGCGTCAGCCGGCTCATGCGGCGGCCTCTTCCGCGGCGGCCGCGCCGGCCTGGGCGTCGGTGTGCCCGTGCGTGCCGCCCCGGGCGCGGAGGACCTCGTACTCGGCCATGTCGACGGTCTGCGTCAGCCGGCGGAACTCGCCGGTCGTGCCCGGCCAGACGGTGGTGTTGCGGCCCTGCGCGTCCAGGTACCAGCTGGTGCAGCCGCCGGTGTTCCACACCGTCCGCTCCATGCGCGCCTGGACCTGCCGGTTCCAGCGGCCCACGGCCGAGGGGCGGGCGGCGAGGGCGGCCCGGCCGCCGAGGACGTCCAGCTGTCGCAGGTAGTCCGCCATGTAGTTCAGCTGCGACTCGATCATCAGGATCATCGAGCTGTTGCCGAGGCCCGTGTTGGGCCCGATGATCGTCATCCAGTTGGGGAAGCCGGCCGCGGTCGCGCCGCGCAGCGCCTGCATCCCGTCCTTCCAGTGGTCGGCGAGGGTGCGCCCCTCCGCGCCCACGACCCGGTCGGCGATCGGCATGTCGGTGACGTGGAAGCCGGTGCCGAAGACGATGGCGTCGGCCTCGGCCTCGGTGCCGTCGGCGGCGACGAGGACGCTGCCGCGGACCTCCTTCAGCCCGGAGGCGACGAGGTCGACGTGCGGCCGGGCGAGCGCCGGGTAGTAGTCGCTGGAGAGCAGGATCCGCTTGCAGCCGATCCGGTAGGAGGGCGTCAGCTTCGCCACCAGCTCCGGGTCCTTGACGGAGCGCGCGATGTTGGCCTTGGCGAGGGCCTCGATCAGGCCCAGCCTGTTCGGGTGCTTGGTGAACGCGCCTACCTGGAGTTCCCGGATGCCCCACAGCAGCCCGCGGCGGGCCGCCCGCGTGAACGGCAGCTGCCGGTGCAGCCAGCGCTCGGCGGCGGTGATGGCGCGGTCGGTGCGGGGCATCACCCACGGCGGGGTGCGCTGGAAGAGGGTCAGCCGCTGCACGTCGGGGGCGATGGCCGGGACGATCTGGATGGCGGAGGCGCCGGTGCCTACGACCGCGACGCGCTTGCCGCGCAGGTCGTAGTCGTGGTCCCAGCGCGCGGAGTGGAAGACCTTCCCGGGGAACCCGGCGAGGCCGGGCACCTCCGGCAGCTTCGGCTCGGAGAGCGGGCCGGTCGCGGAGACGACGACGTCGGCGGTGAGGGCGCCGCCGGAGGTCTCGATCGCCCAGTGCAGCCGCTCGGCGTCCCAGCGCATCGCCTGTACCTCGTGGCGCAGCCGGATGTGGGGGCGCAGCCCGAAGGTGTCGGCGACGCGCTCCAGGTAGGCCCGGATGTGGGGCTGCCCGGAGAAGGTGCGCGGCCAGTCGGGGTTGGGTGCGAAGGAGAACGAGTACAGGTGCGAGGGGACGTCGCAGGCGCAGCCGGGGTAGCTGTTGTCCCGCCAGGTCCCGCCGACGGAGTCGGCCCGTTCCAGGACGGTGAAGTCCGTGATCCCCTCGCGGCGCAGCCGTACGGCGGCGCCCAGCCCGCCGAAGCCCGCCCCGATGACCGCCACCCGCACGTGCTCGCCCATGCCGCCTCCCAGCCGCCGCACCGTCGCGCCACCCTGCCAGCAATCACTGGCACAATCGGGAGGGTAGAGCAGGACCGTACCGAGGGGTAGGGGTCGCACCCGGAAAGTTACCGCCGGTACGCCATAGGCTTCGGCCGTGGCAGACACGGAAGCGGGGACGACGTTGCGCGAATACCGTACGGAGGAACTGGCCGAGGCCGCCGGCATCCCCGTCCGCACCCTGCGCTTCTACCGCGAGCGCAAGCTCCTGCCGCCGCCGCGCCGCGAGGGCCGCATCGCCTGGTACGACGACCACCACCTGGCCCGGCTGCGCACCATCGCCGCCCTGCTGGAGCGCGGGCACACCCTCGGCGGGATCGCCGAGCTGACGGCCGCGTTCGAGCGGGGGCGGGACGTCGGCCAGCTCGGCGAGCTGCTCGGCATCGGCTGGTCGGAGGAGACCCCGGTCCGGCTCACCCCGGAGGCGCTGGCCGACTACTTCGAGGGCGAGGTCACCCCGGAGAACCTGGCGGCCTCCCTCGACCTCGGCTACGTCGCCACCGACGGCGACGAGATCGTGCACGTCAGCCGCCGCCTCCTCGACGTCTCCTCGGCCCTGGTCCGCGAGGGCGTCCCGCTCGCCGCGGTCCTGGAGACGGGCCGCCGGGTGCGGGGGCACGCCGACGCCCTGGCCGCGCTGTTCGCCGGGCTGGTCGCGGAGCACCTGCCGGACGATCCCGACGCGGTCACGCGGCTGCGGCCGCTCGCGAAGAGCGTGGTCGAGGCGGAGCTGTCCATGGCGATGGACCGCCTGCGGGCGGGGACGGGGCAGGCGGGGACGGGCCCGGCGGAGGCGGCGGGCGAGGACGAGCCCCCTCGGGCTCAGACGGCGCCGAGCCCGTAGACCACCGTCACCGGCGCGTGGTCGGACCACCGCTCCGGGTGCGTCTCGGCCCGCTCCACCCACGCCTTCACGGCCCGGTCCGCCAGGCCCGGCGTGGCGACCTGGAGGTCGATGCGCCACCCGGCGTCGTTGTCGAAGGCCCGGCCGCGGTAGGACCACCAGGAGTACGGGCCCTCCGCGTCCGGGTGCAGCGCGCGCACCACGTCCACGTACCCGGCCTCCGCGTACACCTTGCCGAGCCACTCCCGCTCCTCGGGCAGGAAGCCGGCGCTCTTGCGGTTGGTCCGCCAGTTCTTCAGGTCGGCCTCGCGGTGGCAGATGTTCCAGTCGCCGCACACGACGACCTCCCGCCCGTCCGCCGAGGCCCGCTCCCTCAGCTCGGCCAGGTAGGGCAGGAACGCCTCCATGAACCGGTACTTCTCGTCCTGCCTCTCCGTCCCCGCCTCCCCCGAGGGCAGGTACAGGCTCGCGACGGTCACCCCCGGCAGGTCGGCCTCCAGGTAGCGCCCCGACGCGTCGAACTCGGTGCTGCCGAAGCCGACCTGCACCCGCTCCGGCTCCCGCCGCGTGTACAGCGCGACCCCGGCCCGCCCCTTCGCGGCGGCCGGCGCGAAGACCGTGTGCCATCCCTCGGGCCTGCGGACCTCCAGCGGGATCTGCTCCTCCTCCGCGCGGACCTCCTGCAGGCACACGACGTCGGCGTCCGACCCGGCCAGCCACGGGGAGAACCCCTTCTTGGCGGCGGCGCGGATCCCATTCACGTTCACGGAGGTCACGGTCAGCATCCCAGCACCATAGCCCGACCGTTCCGTACGATGTCCGGATGTCTCACGGGATAGAGATCCGCACCGTGCCGTACGACCACCCGGACGCGGTGAAACTCAACGACGAGGTCCAGCTCGAGTACCAGGAGCGCTACCAGGGCGAGGGCGACGCCACACACCTGGACCCGGCGATGTTCGCCCCGCCGAACGGCCTGTACCTCTTGGCGTACGACGCCTCGGGCACCCCGGTCGCCAGCGGCGGCTGGCGCCGCCAGGACGAGAACCCGGAGGGCTACTCGGACGGCGACGCCGAGCTGAAGCGCATGTACGTCGTCCCGAGCGCCCGCGGCCTCGGCCTGGCCCGCCGCCTCCTCGCGGAGCTGGAGGCCGACGCCCGCGCCGCCGGCCGCACCCGCATGGTGCTGGAGACCGGCGACAAGCAGCCCGAGGCGATCGCCCTCTACCTCTCGGAGGGGTACGCGATGACGGCCAAGTTCGGCTACTACCGCGAGTACGACTCCAGCCGCTGCATGGCCAAGCCCCTCTCCTGACGCCCGCATGCCCGCCCGCCCGACGTCCGGGCGGGCGGCCCCTAGCCCCGGAGCCGGAGCCGGAAGTCCGGGCAGACGTCCGGGTCCGGGTCGTCGTAGACGAAGGTGCGCTTGGCGTCGATGCCGATGGAGAGCCTGTCGAGGGTGTCGCCCCGCATGATGCCCTCCGGTTCGGCGAAGTCCAGGAGGAGCGTGGTCCGGTCCCATCCGTGCCCCGCCGGGTCCACCACCCAGGTACCGGACCCGCTGAAGGCCTTGCCGAGATGGGCGTGGAAGGAGCTGTCCCCAGTGGGCCAGTTCTCCACGGTGAAGCTGCCGCCATGGGCCGTCCCCGGGGTGAGGGCCAGCGTCAGACGGACGCCCTTCGCCTCCAGCTCACCGTCGAACGTCCCCGCCAGCTGCGCCGCACCCGCCGTGTCCGCGGCCTCCGGGACGCACCGCTCGAACACATCGGAACCGCACCCGGTGAGCAGCCCGGCCACAGCGGCCAGCGCCGCCACCCCTGCCGCCACCCGCACCCTGCGCCGGCCCATCGGTCACTTCCCTTCCGCGGGGACGCGCCCGGTCGCGATCGTCTGGTCGCCCGTGGAGAACACGCGCCGGCCTTCCCGATCCGGCGACGACGGCAGCCGATCGGGCTCAGGCAGCGTGCCGTCAGCCGTGCACACAACTCCCTGTCTGCGAACGCAAGCATGCGAACACCAAATCGAGCCCACCCTAGCCCAGCCCCCGCCACCCCCTCCCACCCCACAACCCATCAGCAAACGCCGCCCGCCCTGGACACACTCCCCAGAACCCCTCGCAACGAGCAGGCACACCGGAGCCACGAATGAACGAACGCCCCCACCACAACGCACGAGCCGCACAAGCCGGATGGGGCTGTGTGGCCGCCCCGGCAGCCGGTATGGCCACCGGCGCGCTCGGTTCGGTACTGCTGGCAGCCGCCTGGCGGGCGTGCGACGCCGGGCTGAACGGCGCGGCCAACGGTCTCGCGCTGACCCTCTACGGAGCCCTCCTCGCGACTGCGGCCACGGCATGGTGGGGATTCCTCCTCGGCCACACAGCGCGCCGAAGCCCCACAACCGCCCTCACAGCCGGCGTGATCGGCACTGCGGCCATGGTGTGGGTCTTCGTATCCCTCCTCCAAACCCCCACCGGCTACCACTGCTGACAGACGCACCCCAGGCCGGCCTGCCGCCGCCGCCGAGAACGCCGAAGATCGACACCCGCATCTGAAACCGGCACCGCGGGCCGCGCTCCGTCATGCCCACGGACGGTCGGAAGCGCCGCGTCCATGCGAGCCACCCTCGGCAATCCCCTCCGGCCGACGCTTGGAGAGTGACTGCGACAGGCCGAGCAATCGGACACCACCTCGAACACCCCCCGGAAACGCCGAAATCCCGCCCGATCTTTCGATCGGGCGGGATTCCCTGACGTTCGCGAGAGCTACTCGCGGACTGTCGTTTGTGGACCTGTGGGGATTTGAACCCCAGACCCCCTCGATGCGAACGAGGTGCGCTACCAGACTGCGCCACAGGCCCTTGCGACGTGTGAAACATTAGCATCCCCGCGTCGCAGCACCAAAATCCGTTCCCGGCGGCGGCCCTGCGGGTGTCATTCGTTGGCGGCGCGGGGGCGGTCGTCGCTTTCGTACTGGTCGAACAGGGGGGTGCGGCCGCGGGGGCGCGGGGGGTGCGGGGCGGCCGGTTCGGGCTTGGGTGCGGCCGGCTGGGCGCGCAGGCGGGGGTCCGTCGGCTCGGCGGTGCTGGAGCGGGTCGCGCTCCAGGCGTCCGGGGCGGCCGGGCCGGTGGCGCGGGGGGCGACGGGGGCCGTCACGTACGTCGGCAGCGGCACGGGGACCGGCTCCCAGCTCTCGCCGCGGGCGGGCCCGCGCTCCCGCTCGCGCTGCTGGTCCACCCACTCGGCGTGGTCGGTCTGCTCGACGAGCGCGCGACGGCCCGCCTCCTGCGGGGAGACGGGCGGGGCGGGCTCGGGGTCGGCGCCGGGGGGCTCCTCGGGCTCGCGGCGGCGCTGGCGGCTCTCGCGCAGCTGCCGGGCCGCGGCCTCGGCGCGCCGCCGGTCCATCGTGAACTCGTAGCGCCGGCGCTCCTGGGCGCGCAGGTACGCGATGTACGCGCTGAGCAGGATCGCCGGCCCGGCCGGCGCCCAGAGGTAGGCGACGCCGCCGACGGCGGCGACGATCGCGCCGAGGGTGAAGACGAGGAAGAGCAGCGCGGTGGTGCGGCGGCGGCGGGCGAGCACCTGGAGGCGCTGTTCGCGCCGGTGCCGCTCGGCCGCGGCCGACCGCGGCTCGGTCCTGGTCGGGGACATGCCGAGGGCCCGGGCGTCGGCGTCCACGGAATTCACCGTTTCCGTCGCGGCGTCCGGATCCGCGTGGTACTGGGGCTCCGCCTCCTGGCCACCGCGTTCACGCAGCCCCTTGGCGTAACGGCGCTCCATTCCCGCCCGGCCGGAAAGCAGCCGGATGGCAGTGGAGAAGCGTTCCGTCGGACGGGCCTCGTTCAGCTCGTCCTGCCTCCGGAGCCACATGGGCACCAAGTAGGCGGCCCAGGCCCCCACGATGACTGCGTAGATGAGGCCGCTGCTGCTCACACCCCACACGGTAGAGGGACGCGGGCGGGGGAATCCGCCAATTGGACCGGTGTGTCGCACGAACTGGCTGATATCACCGACTTTTTTTGCGACTCTTCGGATCAGGATATGGGCGAACCGGTTCCGAGAGGGTATTAATTCGAACGTATATTCGAATTACAGCGGCGTTGCTTTACGGCGCCGCCGGGCCCGCCCCCGTCCCGTTCCGCTGTCCCCGCGTGCGGTGCCAGCGGGCCAGAAGGCCCTCCGGGATCTCCTCCGCCGTGAGCGCGTACACCAGGTGGTCGCGCCACGCGCCGTCGATGTGCAGGTAGCGGGGCCGCAGCCCCTCCTCCCGGAAGCCGAGCTTCTCGACGACGCGCCGGCTCGGGCCGTTCTCGGGGCGGATGCACACCTCGATGCGGTGCAGGCCGACCCTGCGGAAGCAGTGGTCCACCGCGAGCGCGACCGCCGTGGGCATGACGCCCCGCCCGGCTACCTCGCGGTCCACCCAGTAGCCGACGTGGCCCGCGCACATGGAGCCCCAGGTGATCCCGGCGACCGTCAGCTGCCCGACGAGCCGCCCCTCGTACTCGACGACGAACGGCAGCATCCGGCCCGCGTTCGCCTCGGCCCGCAGGTGGCGGACCATCTGCCGGTACGTGGGCCGCTCGACGACCGGCCCCCACGGCGCGCGCGGCGGGATCGTCGCCTCCCAGGGCCGCAGCCATTCCCGGTTGCGGCGGTTGACCTCACGCCAGGCGCTGTGGTCCCGCTGCCGTATCGGCCGCAGCGTGACGCCGCCGTCGGTCAGCACCACCGGCCAGGTGGGGCCGTTCAGCTCGGGCTCCCCGACGGCCGGGGGTGGTCGCCGCCGCGGAGCTGGTCCACGGCGTGCGGCAGGATCCGGGAGAGGACGGCGAGGCCGTCCCGGACGCCGCCCGTCGAGCCGGGCAGGTTCACGATCAGGGTGCGGCCGGCGACGCCCGCGAGGCCGCGGGAGAGGGCCGCCGTCGGCACCTTCGCGAGGCCCTCGGCCCGGATGGCCTGCGGGATGCCCGGCACCTCGTAGTCCAGTACGCGGGCGGTGGCGTCCGGCGTGCGGTCGGTCGGCGAGATGCCGGTGCCGCCGGTGGTGAGGATGACGTCGTACCCCGCGGCGACGCCCTCGCGCAGCGCCTCCTCGACGGGGCCCCCGTCGGGGACGACCCGCGGGCCGTCGACGGCGAAGCCGAGGCCCCGCAGCCCCTCCGCCAGCAGCGGGCCGCCCTTGTCCGCGTACACGCCGGCGGAGGCCCGGTTGGAGGCCGTCACCACGAGCCCTCGCGGGGCCGCGGCGCCGCTGCCGGGGGCCGCCGCCCAGGCCCCGCCCGCGGCCGGCGGGACGGGCACGGCGCCGCCGCCACCCGCGTCCCCGCCGTGGCTGTGGCTGTGGCTGTACGCGTCGCCGCCGCGCGGGGCGCTCACGCGCGCCTCCAGTCGCCCGACTTGCCGCCCGTCTTCTCCTCGACGCGGACGTCGGTGATGACGGCGCCCTTGTCGACCGCCTTGACCATGTCGACGACGGTCAGCCCGGCGACCGCGACGGCCGTCAGCGCCTCCATCTCCACGCCCGTCCGGTCGGCCGTCTTCACCGTCGCGAGGATCTCCACGGCGTCGTCGGCGACCGACAGCTCCACCTTCACGCCCGAGACGGCCAGCGGGTGGCAGAGCGGGATCAGGTCGGGCGTCTTCTTCGCCCCCATGATCCCGGCGATCCGCGCGGTGGCGAGGGCGTCGCCCTTGGGCACGCCCTCCCCGCGCAGCAGCCCGACCACCTGCGGGGAGACGAGGACGCGCCCGCTGGCGCGCGCCGTCCGCGTCGTGACGTCCTTCTCCGAGACGTCCACCATCCGGGCCGCTCCGGCCTCGTCGATGTGCGTCAGCCTGTCCTGCGTGTTCATGGGTCCGTGCCGCTCCCGCTCCCGGGCCCCGAGGGGGCCTGTGTGGTGCAACACGCTACCCGCACCCGCCGCCGCGCGGCCGCTCCGGGGCGGGGGTGCGGGGTGCGCGGGCGTCAGCCGAGCAGCACCACGTCGAGCTCGGCGCCCGGCTCCACCGAAGTGACGTCCTCCGGTACGACCATCAGCGCGTCGGCGTGCGCCAGCGCGGCGATCAGGTGCGACCCGGAGCCGCCGACGGGGCTGACGGTGCCGGCCTCGGGGCGGTGGGCGCCGCGCAGGAACTGGCGGCGCCCGGCCGGCGAGGTGAGGGCCTTGTCGGCGTCCAGCCGGGCCCGCACCACGGGCCGGCCGACGTCCGGCAGGCCCATCAGGGTGCGGATGGCGGGCCGGACGAACAGCTCGAAGGAGACGTACGAGGACACGGGGTTGCCGGGGAGGGCCAGCAGCGGGGTGTGGTCGGGGCCGATGGTGCCGAAGCCCTGCGGCTTGCCCGGCTGCATGGCGATCTTCCGGAACTCGACCCGCCCGGCGTCCGCCCCGCCGTCGGCCGCGCCGGCCGAGGACAGCGCCTCCTTGACGACGTCGTACGCGCCGACGCTGACGCCTCCGGTGGTGACCAGCAGGTCGGCCCGGACCAGCTGGTCCTCGATGGCCGCCCTCAGGGTCTCGGCGTCGTCGGCGACGGCCCCGACCCGGTAGGCGATGGCGCCGGCGTCCCGGGCGGCGGCGGCCAGCGCGAAGCTGTTGGAGTCGTAGATCGACCCGGAGGTGAGCGCCTCCCCCGGCTGGACGAGTTCGCTGCCGGTGGACATGACGACCACGCGGGGCCGCGGCCGCACCCGTACGGTGCCCCGCCCGATGGCCGCGAGCAGCGCGATCTGCGGCGGCCCGAGGACGGTGCCCGCGGCCAGGGCCAGGTCGCCGGCCCGGACGTCGCTGCCGCGCGCGCGGACGTGCGCCCGCGCCTGCGCCGGCCGGTGCACCCGCACCTCGCCGCCCGCGCCCTCGGGGGCGGCGCTCGCCGGGGCCATCGCGGCGGCCGCCCCGGCGCCGGTACCGCCGTCGGTCCACTCGACGGGGACGACGGCCTCCGCGCCGGGCGGCAGCGGGGCCCCGGTCATGATCCGGGCGGCCTGGCCGGGGCCGACGGCGGGCAGCTCGCCGCTGCCGGCCGCGACGTCCCCGATGACGGTGAGCACCGCGGGGAACTCCTCGCTGGCACCCTGCACGTCGGCGGTGCGGACCGCGTACCCGTCCATCGAGCTGTTGTCGAAGGGCGGGAGCGCGACGGGCACGGTGACGTCCTCGACGAGGACGCAGCCCTGTGCGTCGAGCAGTTGGAGCTCGATCGGCTCCAGCGGCCGGACGGCCGCGAGGATGTCAGCGAGGTGCTCGTCCACCGACCACAGCCGGCTGCTGCCGGCGTCCTGCTGCGACGCGTCAGGGCTGCTCAAGGTGCTACATCTCCTCCGTGACGTAACGGTGAAGCCAGGTGCGGAACTCGGGGCCCAGGTCCTCGCGCTCGCACGCGAGGCGGACGATGGCCCGCAGGTAGTCGCCGCGGTCCCCGGTGTCGTAGCGGCGGCCCCGGAAGACCACGCCGTGCACCGGGCCGCCGACGGTCTCGTCGGCGGCCAGCTTCTGCAGGCCGTCGGTGAGCTGGATCTCCCCGCCGCGGCCCGGCTCGGTCTCCCGCAGTATGTCGAAGATCGCGGGGTTGAGGACATAGCGTCCGATGACGGCGTAGTTGCTGGGCGCCTCGGCCGGGTCCGGCTTCTCGACGAGGCCGGTGACGCGGACGACGTCCGCCTCGTCCGTCGGTTCGACGGCCGCGCAGCCGTACAGGTGGACGCTGGCCGGGTCGACCTCCATGAGGGCGACGACGGTGCCGCCGGTGCGCGCGTGGACCTCGGTCATCCGGCGCAGCAGCGGGTCGCGGGGGTCGATCAGGTCGTCGCCGAGGAGGACGGCGAAGGGCTCGTCGCCGACGTGCGGCTCGGCGCACAGGACGGCGTGGCCGAGGCCGCGGGGGTCGCCCTGGCGGACGTAGTGCATCGTCGCCAGGTCGCTGGACTCCTGCACCTTCTTCAGCCGGTCGTCGTCGCCCTTGGCGGTGAGGGCGGACTCCAGTTCGTAGTTGCGGTCGAAGTGGTCTTCGAGGGCGCGCTTGTTACGTCCTGTGATCATGAGCACGTCGTCCAGGCCGGCTGAGACGGCCTCCTCGACGACGTACTGGATGGCCGGCTTGTCCACGACCGGGAGCATTTCCTTGGGCGTCGCCTTCGTCGCCGGAAGGAAGCGGGTGCCGAGGCCCGCGGCAGGGATGACTGCCTTTTTGATCACGGGGTGCAACTGAGTCATGGGCAGAACCATAGTGGGTGATGTCGTGGCCCCAGCTTGGATTCCGGCAATTACGTCATGGTCTGAGTCGATTTGAAGGGATAACTGAGACCGCTGTGGTTGAGAACCCGCCGAACGCGTCGAACCCGTCCGAAAAGGCGCTGCTGCGCCGCACCCTGCTGGCCGCCCGCCGCGCCCTGCCCCCCGAGGCCCTGGCCGGCGCGGCGCGCGCACTGTCCCGCTCCGCCCTCGCCCTGCCCGAACTCGCCGGGGCCCGCACCGTGGCGGCGTACGTCTCGATCGGCAGCGAGCCGGGCACTCGGGACCTCCTCGACGCGCTCCGCGCGGCCGGGAAGCGGGTGCTGCTGCCCGTCCTGCTCCCCGACAACGACCTGGACTGGGCGGTGTACGAGGGCCCCGGCTCCCTCGCCGAGAGCGTCCGGCCGGGGTTCATGGCGCTGCTGGAGCCGGCCGGCCCGCGGCTCGGCCCCGAGGCGGTCGCCGGCGCCGACGCGGTGCTGCTGCCGGGCCTGGCCGTGGACCGCCGCGGCATGCGCCTCGGGCGCGGCGGGGGCTCGTACGACCGGGTGCTGGCGCGGCTGGAGCGGGCGGGCGCGCATCCGGCGCTGGTGGTGCTCCTCTACGACGGCGAGGTGGTCGCGCGGGTCCCGGAGGAACCGCACGACCACCCCGTCCAGGCGGTGGCCACCCCCTCGGGGGTGGTCAGGTTCACGGCTTCAGCGTG
The DNA here is from genome assembly GCF_055570615.1 of Streptomyces sp. NPDC031121. Taxonomy (NCBI): domain Bacteria; kingdom Bacillati; phylum Actinomycetota; class Actinomycetes; order Kitasatosporales; family Streptomycetaceae; genus Streptomyces; species Streptomyces sp. NPDC031121. Next base: position 325,820 of record NZ_JBVIGV010000008.1, on the reverse strand, counting down.
AGGGTCTCCACCGTCGCCCGGTCCACGGCCTCCTTGCCGAAGGGCCAGTCGAGCAGCTCTCCCTTGGCCCAGAGCGTCGTCTGGTCCGTGTAGTTGCCGTGGTAGGCGTGGCCCGAGGCACCGGTGAGGTTGATCCAGCGGGACTTGTCGAGGTCGTGGAGGTTCACGACCATGCGCATCGACGGGACCCAGGTGACCCCGTAGCCGCCGGAGGCGTTCCAGCCGGTCGCGTTGACGGTGGCCTCGCCGCCGCCGAGGTTCCACGGGCCGCGGTTGAGGAGCCACCGCATGAAGCCGGGGCCCTCGGTGCCGATCGTCTGGTTCTTCAGGTTCAGCTGGTGCAGGCGGCCCCAGCTCCAGGTGGACTGGTCCTTGCCGAGCTTGGCGGTCAGCTCCCAGCGGGCGTCGACCATGGCGCGGGCGAAGAGCTGGTCGCGGGTGGTCGCCGCGGGCTTGTTGCGGACGGCCGGCGAGTGCCACCAGGTCGACTTCTCGTCCTTGACGAGGCGGCGCACCACCTCGAACCAGCGGTCGCCGCCGTCGGGCTGCGCCGAGTCGGCGTCGCGGGCGCCGCATTCGCGGACGACCTCGGCGAGGTCGTCGGCGGGGCCGCTGCTGGTGTCGTGGACGTTCAGGCAGCTGCCCTCGATGCGCAGCTCCTTCGGCATCTTGTCGGCGAAGGCCAGCTTGAGGATGTTGCGCCAGACGGCGTTGAAGTAGGCCGCCGCCGCCGAGTCGGGCTCCTGCGTGTAGTTCCAGCCGTCGAGGAGCTTCTGCGCGGCGCGGACGTCCGGGTCGTTGATCTCGATCTTCGACAGCATCGGGGTGAGCAGCGCGGCGATCTCGCTGCCGTTGTCCATCTGCATGGCGCGCATGTCGTCGGTGGAGATCTTGCCGTTGTCCTTGGTCTTCGCCTCGATGAGGTCGTTGATCCGCTGGCTGCGGGCGCCGTAGCCCCAGTCGGACGTCAGGGCGTACGGGTACTTGCCCGCGCCGGTGCCGCTTTCGACGACGGCCTGGTTGGCGGTGACGATGTAGCCGCGGGCCGGGTTGAAGTCGTAGGGCATCTCGTCCTGCGGGATGTAGCCCGCGCTGCCGTCCTTGCCGCCCTTCCAGGCGTACTTGGAGTCCCACCCGGGGGCGGGGGTGCGGCCGTCGCCGGCGCCGCGGATCGGGATGCGGCCCGGGGCCTGGTAGCCGATGTTGCCCTCGCGGCCCTTGCTGTCGGCGTAGATGAGGTTCTGGGAGGGCACCTCGAAGTCGCGGGCGGCCTCCCGGAAGGACGCGAAGTCCTTGGCGCGGTTGAGCTTGAAGACAGCGTCCATCGACTTGCCCGGGTCCAGGGCGGTCCAGCGCAGGGCGACGGCGTAGCCGTTGCCGCGGTCGGGGGCGGCGCCGGCCACGGGGGCGCGGGCGCCGACGGTGTCGAGCTCGTCGCTGCGGTCGGAGATCAGGGGTCCGTTGTTGGTGGTGCGGACGGTGATCTTCTTGCTCTTCTCGCCCGCGATCCTGATCTCCTCCTCGCGGGTCTCGAAGGGGATGACCTTGTTGTCGTAGACGTACCCCTCGGGCTTGACCTGCTCCAGGTAGAGGTCGGTGACGTCGGCGCCGAGGTTGGTCATGCCCCAGGCGATGTCCTTGTTGTGGCCGATCACCACGCCCGGCATGCCGGAGAAGGTGTAGCCGGAGACGTCGTACTGGCACGCGGCCGAGACGGCGCGGCAGTGCAGGCCCATCTGGTACCAGACGGACGGCAGCTGCGGGGAGAGGTGCGGGTCGTTGGCGAGCAGCGGCTTGCCGGTGGTCGTGTACTTGCCGGAGACGACCCAGGAGTTCGAGCCGATGCCGCTGCCGTTCGGGCCGAGGATCGCGGGGATCTCGTCCAGGGTCTTCGACAGCGCGGTCAGGCGGGTGCGCAGGCCCGCGCTCGCGCCCGGGGCGCCGGCGGTCTCGGCGAAGCCGTCCGCGGCCGGGGCCGGGCCGGTGGAGACCGGGGAGGCGGGCGTCGTCTGGGGGCGGGAACCGCCGGTGCCGGTGCCACCGGAGCCCGGACCGGTGCCGGAGCCGCCCGCGGAGCCGGAGCCCGTGCCGCCGCCCTGCGGGGTGTACCTGCCGCCCTCGATCCGGCCGCCCTCGACGATCGCCTTGTTGCGGTCGAAGGGGTAGGGCGGGTACAGCTCCTCGATCTGCTGCGGGGTGAGCTTGTTCGCCAGGAGCGCGCGGTCGATCTCGTCCTGCATGTTGGAGCGCAGGTCCCAGGCCATGGCCTTCAGCCAGGCCACCGAGTCGACAGGGGTCCACTGCTCGGGCCGGTAGTCGTCGCTGAGCTTGAGGGCGGCGTGCTCGACGGAGAGGTCCTTGCCGGACTTGCCCTTGAGGTAGGCGTTGACCCCGTCGGCGTAGGCCTGGAGGTACTTCTTCGTCTCGTTCGAGAGCTTGGTCTCGTACTCGGCCTCGGCGACGCGGCGCCAGCCGAGGGTGCGCAGGAACGCGTCCGTCTCGACCTGGCCGGGGCCGAACATCTCGGAGAGCCGGCCGGAGGTCATGTGCCGGCGGACGTCCATCTCCCAGAAGCGGTCCTGGGCGTGGACGAAGCCCTGCGCGCGGAAGAGGTCGTCGTCGTTGTCGGCGTAGAGCTGCGGGATCCCGTGGGCGTCGCGCTTGACCTCGACCGTCCCGGTGAGGCCGGGCACGGAGAGGGTGCCGCTCGTCTGCGGGAACGAGGCGCGGATGGTGTCCGCCCCCCAGTACGTCCCGTACCCGAAGCCCGCGAGGAGCCCCAGGACCAGAACGAGCACGATCAGACGGGCGCGTCGTCCCTTCTTCTTGGCGGAAGGGGCGGTTTCGTTGGCGGGCATCGCTGTCCTTCGAGGGGCAGGGTGGTCCTGGGAATGCTGAGAGCAACCATAGGCGCAGGACCGGCCGCGTTGATCCGGCAGGGGTCGAGGGTCCTCAGGACAGGCCCGAACAGGGGTTTCACAATGTGGGTATCGCGTAAAGGACACGTCAAAGATTAGGTAAGGTAACGAAGAATCACCGCCGGTCGCCCGGAGGAGGATCCGCCAGGCGCGTTGAGGGAGGGCCGCCCGCTGACCGTCCACACGCTCAATGCACTCCTGCTCGCCTGCTCGCTCGTGCTCCTCGTCGCCGTGGCGGCGGTCCGCCTCTCCTCGCGCAGCGGCCTCCCCAGCCTGCTCCTCTACCTGGGCATCGGGATCGCGATGGGGCAGGACGGCATAGGGAACATCGCCTTCGACAACGCCGAGCTGACCCAGGTCATCGGGTACGCGGCCCTCGTCGTGATCCTCGCCGAGGGCGGCCTCGGCACCCAGTGGAAGCAGATAAGGCCGGCCCTGCCGGCGGCGGCCGTGCTGTCGCTGTTCGGCGTCGCGGTGAGCGTCGGCGTGACGGCCGCGGGAGCGCACTACCTGGTCGGCCTGGAGTGGCGGCAGGCCCTGCTGATCGGCGCGGTCGTCTCCTCGACCGACGCGGCGGCCGTGTTCTCCGTACTGCGGAAGGTACCGCTCCCCTCCCGGATCACCGGGGTGCTGGAAGCCGAGTCCGGCTTCAACGACGCGCCCGTCGTCATCCTGGTCGTCGCCTTGTCGGCGGCGGAGCCCGTCCACTCCTGGTACGTCCTGGTCGGCGAGATCGCGCTGGAGCTGGCCATCGGCGCGGCGATCGGCCTCGCCGTCGGCTTCCTCGGCGCGTACGGGCTGCGGCACGTGGCGCTGCCCGCCTCGGGCCTGTACCCGATCGCCGTCATGGCGATCGCGGTGTCCGCGTACGCGGCCGGCGCGATGGCGCACGGCTCGGGCTTCCTCGCCGTCTACCTGGCCTCCGTGGTGCTGGGGAACGCGAGGCTGCCGCACTGGCCGGCGACGCGCGGGTTCGCGGACGGGCTCGGCTGGATCGCCCAGATCGGCATGTTCGTCCTGCTCGGCCTGCTGGTCACGCCGCACGAGCTGGCCGGGGACTTCTGGCCGGCGGTGGTCATCGGCCTGGTGCTGACGATGGTGGCGCGGCCGCTGTCGGTGTTCGCCGGCCTGCTGCCGTTCGCGCTGCCCTGGCAGGAGAAGGCCCTGATGTCGTGGGCGGGCCTGCGCGGCGCCGTCCCCATCATCCTGGCGACGATCCCCCTGGTGACGGGCATCGAGGGCAGCGACCGCGTCTTCAACATCGTCTTCGTGCTGGTCGTCGTCTACACGCTGGTCCAGGGGCCGACGCTGCCCTGGGTGGCGCGGAAGCTGAACCTGGGCGCCGGCGACGAGACGGCCGCCGACCTCGGCATCGAGTCCGCCCCGCTGGAGAAGCTGCGCGGGCACCTGCTGTCCTTCTCCATCCCGGCGGCCTCGCGGATGCACGGCGTCGAGGTGAGCGAGCTGCGGCTGCCGCCGGGCGCCTCGGTGACGCTGGTGGTCCGGGACTCCGAGAGCTTCGTGCCGCTGCCGTCGACGGTGCTGCGGCGGGGGGACGAGCTGCTGGTCGTGGCCACGGACCCGGTGCGGGACGCGGCCGAGGCGCGGCTGCGGGCGGTGGCGCGGGGCGGCAAGCTCGCGGGATGGCTGGGGACGGGCAACGGGACGGGCCACGGCGCCGGGCGCCGGGCAGGGCACGGGCCGGGGCGGGGGCCGGCGCAGGGGCCCGGCCGCGGCGCCGGGCTCCGGCGGCGGCACCGCCCCGGAGGGTGACCCTCCGCGGGGTCCCCGGCGCCTTGTTTCGAGGGGGTCGGGGGGCCCGTACGGCTTTGAACGGCGCTCAAGTTCGGCCATTTTCGATGGATTATGCAGGGCTTTGCCCTCATTCCGTGGTCCACGGACGGTGAAGTTCCGGCTTAATCGCAGGCAAAGGCACGACTTGTCAGCGGAATCACAGGGCGTGAGAGCGAAGCTGCCTGTACCATAAAGGCACACCACATCGAACCAACTCTGCCTGATGCAGAGCTGGCGCGACCGCAAAGCGGCCGTGGCTGCCCCCGCAGTGGGCGCCCAGGTATCACTCGGTTCTGCGCAAGAGGACAGCTCTCGGGGCTCCTACGTACGGGTGCGGCCGCTCACCAGCGAAACACCTCCGCAGACCGGGAGCTCTACCAGGCAGCGGAAAGGCCAGGCCGTGACATCCGCGGTCACGACCGACACGTCCGCCCGACCCGGTTACGGACAGCTGCTGCGCACTCCCGGCGCCCTCGGCTTCGTCCTCCCCGGGTTCGCCGCCCGCCTCCCGTTCGGCATGCTGACGGTCAGCATCCTGCTGCTGGTGCAGCACACCACCGGCTCGTACGCGAGCGCGGGCATCGTCTCCGCCGTCACCGGCATCTCGATGGCGCTGTTCGCCCCCGTCATGGGCTCGCTCACCGACCGCCACGGCCAGAGCGCCGTGCTCGTCCCGGGCGTCCTCGCGCACGCCGCCGCCGTCAGCGGGCTCGTCACCCTCGCGCTGGTCGACGCCCCCCTGTGGGCGCTCGCGGCGGCCGCCGTCCCGGCCGGCGCCTCGGTGCCGCAGGTCGGCCCCATGGTGCGGGCCCGCTGGGCCGCCCGCCTGGAGGGCTCGCCGCTGCTGCCGACCGCCGCCGCGTTCGAGTCCGTCACCGACGAGTTCACCTTCGTCGTCGGCCCCGTCCTCGCCACCGCCCTGTGCACGGGCGTCCACCCCGCCGCCGGCCTGGCGACCGAGGCCGCGCTCACCCTCGCCGGCGGCCTCGTCTTCGCCGCCCGCCGCGCCTCCCAGCCCCGCCCGCACGGCCGCCCCGAGGGCGGCGCCGTCCGCCGCGGCTCCGCCCTGGCCCACCCCGGCGTGCGCGTCCTGATCGTGGCCTTCCTCGGCATCGGCGCCGTCTTCGGCGGCATGCAGATGTCCCTGACCGCCTTCTCCAACGAGATCGGCAACCCCGGCGCCAACGGCGCCCTCTACGGCGTCTTCGCCGCCGGCAACATGATCGCGGGCATCGCCTGCGGCGCCATCGCCTGGAAGATCGGCCCGCGCCGCCGCCTGCTGCTCGGGTACGCCGGCCTGACCGCGGCCGCGTCCGTGCTGTGGACCGCGGACTCCGCGATCCTGCTCGGCGGACTCGGCCTCCTCGTCGGCCTCTGCATCGCCCCGGCCCTGATCACCGGCTACACCATGGTCGAGGCGCTCGTCCCGGCGAACGCCCGGACCGAGGCCTTCACCTGGCTCACCGGCGCCGTCGCCTTCGGCCAGGCCACTGCTGCCATCGTGGCGGGCAACCTGACGGACTCGCACGGCTCCGCGTACGGCTTCCTCGTCCCGATGGCCGGCACCGTCCTGGCCTTCGCCACCCTGGTCGCGCTGCGCGCCCAGTTGGCGCCCAAGGCCCCGAGCCGGGTCGTCGGCGCCTCCGCGGCCCGCACCGGCACCGCCGAAGGGCGTGGTGTGGGTCACCGCACGCCGGTGACGGTGGACTGATCCGGCGGAATGCGTCACCATGGAGCATCGTTAGCACTCATCGAGTCAGAGTGCCAGGAGGAAATTCGTGCCGACCTACCAGTACCAGTGCACCGACTGCGGTGAGGGCCTTGAGGCCGTGCAGAAGTTCACCGACGACGCACTGACCGAGTGCCCGAGCTGCCAGGGGCGCCTGAAGAAGGTGTTCTCCGCGGTCGGCATCGTCTTCAAGGGATCCGGTTTCTACCGCAACGACAGCCGCGGCGCCTCGTCGAGCAGCACCCCGGCCTCGACGCCGAAGCCGGCCGCCGCAGCACCGGCCGCGTCGTCGAGCAGCAGCTCCACCTCGGCCGCCTGATCCCGCCGCCTGCCTTGCGAGGCCCCGCCGCCCTTCCGGTCGGCGGGGCCTTCCGCATCCCCCGTTAGGGTGACGGCATGACTGACGCAGAGATCGGTGTCATCGGCGGATCCGGCTTCTACTCCTTCCTGGAGGACGTGACCGAGGTCCAGGTGGACACCCCGTACGGGGCCCCGAGCGACTCCCTCTTCCTCGGCGAGCTGGCCGGGCGCAAGGTCGCCTTCCTGCCCCGCCACGGCCGCGGCCACAAGGTCCCGCCGCACCGCATCAACTACCGGGCCAACCTGTGGGCGCTGCGCGCGGCCGGCGTGCGCCAGGTGCTCGGGCCCTGCGCCGTCGGCGGGCTGCGCGCCGAGTACGGGCCGGGGACGCTTCTGGTCCCCGACCAGCTGGTGGACCGTACGAAGTCGCGCACGCAGACCTTCTTCGACGGCGAACCCCTGCCGGACGGCTCCGTCCCCAACGTCGTGCACACCACCTTCGCCGACCCGTACTGCCCCGCCGGCCGCGCCGTGGCCCTGGCCGCGGCGCGCGGCCGCGGCTGGGAGCCGGTGGACGGCGGCACGATGGTCGTGGTCGAGGGGCCGCGGTTCTCCACCCGCGCCGAATCGCGGTGGCACGCGGCGATGGGCTGGTCGGTCGTGGGCATGACGGGCCACCCGGAGGCGGTGCTCGCCCGCGAGCTGGGGCTCTGCTACACCTCGATGGCGCTGGTCACGGACCTGGACGCGGGCGCGGAGACCGGCGAGGGCGTCTCGCACACCGAGGTGCTCCGGGTCTTCGGCGAGAACGTCGGCCGGCTGCGCGAGGTCCTCTTCGACGCGGTGGCGGCGCTGCCGGCGACGGAGAGCCGAGACTGCCTGTGCACGCACGCGCACGACGGCTGGGACCTGGGGATCGAGCTGCCGTAGGGGGCGGCGTACGAGGGCTGCGTACGGAGCGGGGGCGCCCGCCTCCGGGGCGCGGCGGGCCACCCGGGAGGGTGAGGGGTTCGTCCACAACCCCGGGACCGTCCACAGGCCCGAGCGGGGCCGGCCGGGGAGGCGGATCGTGGGGGTGTCCGGACGCCGGGTCCGGACCGCGAACCCGACCTCCTGGTGGCAGCCATGTCCTCCGACGCCCTCCTCTCCCCCTGTCCGCCCGCGCTCTCCTCGTGCCCGCCCGCGCGCCGTGTGCCCGCGTTCCCGCCGCTGCGGGTCGGCCCCGGCCGGTACCGGCTGCGCCGGGCCCTGCGCCGGCGGCGGCGCACGGCCTCCGGGGCGCTGGCCCTGACCGCGGCCGTGCTCGCCGTGGCGGGAGTCGGCCAGGCCGCCCAGGCCGCCCGGGGCGCGTCCCCGCCGTCGGCGGGGCCCCCTCCCGCGGCGGTGCGGACGGTGTCGGCGCCGGTGCGCATCGCGGACGCGGCGACGGTGCGGCTGCTGCGCCCGGGCGACCGGGTGGACGTGGTCGCGGCGGAGCGCTCGGGGCCGCCCCGGCTGGTCGCGGCGGGGGTTCGGGTGGCCCGGGTGCCCGCCCCCGCCGAGGAGGCGGGGGCGGCCGGGGACGGCGGGGCGCTGGTGGTGCTGTCGGTGCCCCGGGAGACCGCGCGGGAGCTGGTGGGCGCGGCGGCCACGGCCCGGTTGGCGGTGGCGGTGTGCTGAGGCGGCCGGGCGCGGCGAATCGGACGGGAGTGCCGTCAGTCCACCGCGGAACGGCGCCCGATTGGACACGGCCGTGCCCGACTGCCGTAGCTTTCGGAACCGTTGGCTCCATGTACGGCGGATTCGAAGAAGGGCTCAGTCGTGAGCAAGGACAAGGAAAGCGTGCTGGCGGGCTTCAAGGCCTTCCTGATGCGGGGCAACGTGGTCGACCTGGCCGTCGCGGTGGTCATCGGCGCGGCGTTCACCAACATCGTGAACTCGGTGGTGAAGGGCATCATCAGCCCGCTGGTCGGCGCGATCGGCACCAAGAACCTCGACGTGTACTCCTCCTGCCTGAAGGGCCCCTGCGGGGTCAGCGAGAAGGGCGAGGCGATCGGCGTCAACATCCTGTGGGGCTCGGTGCTGAACGCCGCCCTGACCTTCCTGATCACGGCGGCGGTCGTCTACTTCCTGATGGTGCTGCCGATGGCCAAGTACCTGGCCAGGGTGGAGGAGCGCCGCAGGGCCCGCGAGGGCGTGCAGGAGACCATCGAGGTCACCGAGCTGGAGGTGCTGAAGGAGATCCGCAACGAGCTGGTCGCCCAGCGCGCCCTGAACGGCGGCGGCTCCGGCACCCCCGGTTCGCGCCTCTAGCCGGTCACAGGTGGTGGGGCGGCTTCTCGTCGAGGAAGCGGGCCAGGTCGGCCGCGCTTCCGGCCGCGGGCGGCCGCTCTCCCCAGCCTCGGTCGGTGTCGTCCGAGGACTGCTGGTCCAGCGGGTCGTCGAAGACCAGCCGAGGCTTCGGCTTCTTCGGCGCCGGCTCGGCCGCGGGCTCGGGGCGGCGACGGTCGTCGGAGGCGGGGGCGGTGCTCATGCATCCAGGGTACGGCCGGGCCCGGGCGCCCTCCGCGCCCCCGGCGCACGCCCGCCCGGGGCACGCGGGCGCGACCGGCCGCGCGCCTCGACTGCCGCCGCTGCCGCGGCTGGTGTCCTGGCGGCATGGCGTACGCAACCATGACCGCCCGCGACCGGGAGGAAGGGCACCGGTCCGCGACGGCACTGGAGCTGTTCTTCGACCTGTGCTTCGTCGTCGCGGTGGCACAGGCCGGCCGGCAACTGGTCCACGCACTCGCCGAGGACCATGTCGCCCAGGGCGTGACCGGCTACCTGTTCGTCTTCTTCGGCGTCTGGTGGGCCTGGATGAACTTCACCTGGTTCGCCTCCGCCTACGACGTCGACGACGTGCCGTACCGGATCGCGACCCTGGTGCAGATCTCCGGCGTGCTCGTCTACTCGGCCGGGATCCCGCGCGCCTTCAACGACAACGACTGGACCGTCGCCGTCCTCGGCTACGTGGTGATGCGCCTGGCGCTGACCGCGCAGTGGCTGCGGGCCGCGGCCGGGGAGAGCGGGCCGGCCCGCCGCTGCGCGCTCACCTACGCCGCCGGGCTCGTCGTCTGCCAGATCGGCTGGGTGGCGCTGCTCGCGGCTCCCGAGTCCGCCCGCCGGTGGCTGTTCCTGGTGCTGGTGGCGGCCGAGCTGCTCGTCCCGGTGATCGCCGAGCGGAAGCACCAGACGCCGTGGCACCCGCACCACATCGCCGAGCGGTACGGCCTGTTCACCATCATCGTCCTGGGCGAGACCGTCGCCGCGAGCACGGTCGCCGTCCAGTCCGCGCTCGACGGGCACGAGGCGCCGGACCTGCTGCTGCCCCTCGCGGCGGGCGGCCTGCTGCTGGTGTTCTCCGCCTGGTGGATCTACTTCGCCGCCCCGGCGCACGAGCGGCTGCGCAGCAACCGCGAGGCGATCCCCTGGGGCTACGGGCACTACGTGATCTTCGCTTCGGCGGCGGCGATCGGCGCGGGCATCGAGGTGGCGGTCGAGCACGCCGTCGGCAAGGCGCACCTGTCGCAGACGGCCGCCAACCTCTCGGTGACCGTCCCGGCGGCGCTGTTCCTCGCGTTCGTGTGGCTGCTGCACGCGCGGCACTTCAAGCACGGGGCGGCCCGGCAGCTCATCCTGCCGGCGGCGGCGCTGGCCGTCCTCGCCTGCGCGTGGACCGGCACGTACGCGGTGCTGTGGGCCGGCCTGGTCGCGGCGGCGACGGTCGCGGCGGGCGTGACCTCGGCCCGGTCGGAGCGTTCTGGTGCGTGAGGAGCGCGCGCGGCGACGGCCGCCGGGGGCGCGCCGGCGACAGGAAGAAGGCGCGATGGACGTCCCGGTACAGCGGAACGCGGCGGCGGGCCCGGCGGTGGCGGAGTGCGGGGAGCTCGCCGACCCCGCGTTCTGGCGGCTGCCGCCGCAGGCGCGGCTCGACGCCTTCGCCCGGCTGCGGGCCCTCGGTACGCCGGTGTTCGTGCCCGAGGGCCGGGGCCGGGGGCACTGGGCGCTCGTACGGCACGCGGACGTACAGGAGGCGAGCCGGCTGCCGAAGGTCTTCGCGAGCGCCCCCGGGGTCACCACGCCCGAGCCGGCGCGGTGGGTGCGGGCCCTGTTCGGCGACTCGATGGTGAACCTCGACGGCGCGGACCACGCCCGGCTGCGCAAGATCGTCCAGCGGGCGTTCACACCGCGGCTGCTGGCGGCGGCCGAAGCGGACATCCACGCGGTGGCCGCGCGGATCGTGGACGACGTCCTGGCGGAGCGGCCCGAGGAGTTCGTCTCGGCGGTGTCCTCCCGGCTGCCCCTGGAGGTCATCTGCAACATGATGGGCATTCCGGAGCGGTACCGGCCGGAGATCGCCGACCGGGTCAACCACGCCTCGGAGAACATCGGCGTGGAGCGGGGCCTGGCCTCCCGGCTGCGGATGCCGGGGCGGGGGCTGCGCGCGCTGGCCCGCATGCAGCGGATGGTCGCGGCGATCGGGCGGGAGCGCCGCCGGAATCCCGGCGACGACCTGATCTCCGCGCTGGTCTGCGCGAACGTCGACGGGCAGGCGCTGGGCGCCCGCCAACTGGGCGCCTTCTTCTCGCTGCTGATGGTCGCCGGGGTGGAGACCACGAGGAACGCGATCACGCACGGGCTGAGCCTGCTGACCGACCACCCCGGCCAGCGGGACCTGCTGCTGGGGGACTTCGAGGCGTACGCGGACGGCGCCGTCGACGAGATGATCCGGCACTCGACGCCGATCATCCAGTTCCGCCGGACGGTCGTCGCCGAGCACGAGCTGGGTGGCCGCCTCTTCCGGCCGGGCGAGAAGGTGGTGCTGTACTACGCCTCCGCCAACCGGGACGAGGCCGTCTTCCCCGACCCGGACGCCTTCGACATCACCCGCTCACCCAACCCGCACCTCGGTTTCGGCGGCGGCGGACCGCACTTCTGCCTGGGCGCGCATTTGGCCCGGGTGGAGATGAAGGCCCTGTTCCGCGAGCTGCTGACGCAGCCGGTCGGGCTGCGCGCCGTCGGCCTGCCCGACCTCGCGGGGTCGAACTTCGACAACCGGGTCCGCTCGCTGCGCTTCGCCTTCGACGGCCCCGGCGGCGCCTGACGCGGCGGCCGCCGTGTGCGGCCGCCGCCGGCCGGACGGGACTTCGACGACACGACCTGCTAGTGGAGGCGGCGTACCGACAGGACGCAGTGGGCGCTGCCGGTGAGGACCGCCTCGTCGCCCGCGAACGCCTTGAGGGCGTCCGGGTCGACGGGGTGGCCGGGCACGGCCTCGGGCCAGGCGCGGGTGGCGAACAGGAAGTAGACCTGGCCGCTCTCGTTGGCGGCGGCGACCCACTCGTCCGGGGCGGTGCAGGTGGCGTTGAGGCCCGGCATGGTCAGGGCCACCTGGTTGTCGGCCAGCACCACCTGCACCGGGAAGGCGGCCGGGTTGTGGGTGCCGTCCTCGACGACGTCGCCGATGCGCAGGCCCATCTCCCGGATCAGCGCGCGGGCGGCCTCCTCGCCCGCCTCGCGACCCTGCGGGCCGTCGCCGAGCGCGTAGGCGAGGAGGTAGGGGACGTCGTGGCCTTCGGAGGGGTCGCCGATCCATGCGAGCACCGAAAGGGTGCCCAGCAGGGTCCGGTCGGCTGCCGCTTGTGTGGAAGTCATGCGCCGCACCCTAACGGCCCTTCCGAGGGGCTCCGACGGCCTTTCACCCGGGCGGGCTATACGGCCCAGAATCCCTCTCCGGAATTCGTCCGGACGTTCGCATCGCGGTATTCGAGCCGCACGATGCGGGTGTTCTGCGGAATTTCGAACACGACCCACCCCTCGGCCCGTTCGCCGACCGCGAGGGAATCGAATACGAGGGGTTTGCCGGTGGTGAGTTCGCCGGTCCGCACGACCGGGTGGCGCCGCCCGGCGCTGTCGTGCGCCCACATGCCGCCGAGGGCTCCGTACGAGGCCCCGCCGATGTTGGCGAACGACATGGAGGCGGCCACCCAGCGCTTCCCGGCCGGCGGGGCGTAGTTCGCGTCGGCGCTGACCGCGGGGTCGACGTAGGCGTTCAGCACGGCCTGGAGGTGCCGGCCCACCTGTCGGCCGTGCACCTGAACGGCGTCCCCTACGTGGGCTTCCCTGACGGCGCCGCGGGCCGGGCGGGAGCCGGCCCCGGGCCCGCCGTCGCCCGGAACGCCGTCGTCCACCGGAGCGGCGGGCACTGCGGCGGGCGCGGACGCGGCGCGGTCGGGCGCGGGGTAGCAGCCCGTGCCGCCGAGCAACAGGAGCGGCAGGAGGGCCGCGGCGGCGAGGGCGGGGGCGGGGGCGGACTGGCGCATGCGCGATCCCTTCGGGGACCTTCGGGGACGTATTCCGGCAAGTCTCACGCGCCCGAGCGGGGAATTGCACACACCGACACGGGTGTACGGGACGAGTTGTCCCGCCGTCTGCCACCACAATGCGTTGCGGCAGAATACCGCCCGAAGAACGACCCGGAGGAACCATGTCCATTCGCCGGACCCGCATGCCCTTCACCGTCCTGGCAGCACTCGCCGCGGCAACCGCTTTGGCGACGCCCGCGGGCGCGACCGTGTACGGGCAGGCGATTTCCGTCCACCCTTACGGGCAGCTCGCCCAGGACGGCACGATCACTCTTTCCGGCTCCTACAAGTGCAGCACCGCATCACCCTCGGGGGCGATGCAGATCTCCGCGACGGTCGTGCAGGAGGGCATCCGCCTGACCACCACCGCCGACGAGTCACCGGTCTGCGACGGCACCGAGCGCAAGTGGCGCAGCACCGCCCGCACCCCGCAGGGCCTCGGCATCCACAAGGGCGAGGCCCTCTTCGAGGCGCGGCTCCAGGAGATCGGCTTCTCCGGTGCGAGCCTGCTGCCCTCCTCGGTCGACGCGGTCGCCGTGGACAGCCGCCCCGGCCGCGTCCACGGCTAGGGCCTGTCCGGGTGCTGCCGGACGGATGGGCCGGGTCGCCCGCCGGTGGCCGCCGCTACCGGCAGGCGGGCGCCACACCCGTCATGGACATGAACGCCACGGACCGGCAGCCGGTGTCCCCCGGCGGGTTCCCGGCGGCCCCTGCGCGCTCCGCGACCTCCGGCACGACGGCCCCGAGCAGGAGCAGCGCCAGCAGCCCACCGGCCGCGCGCCGGGCGCTCAGGCGGGGCCGCACGGAAGGTTCCGGTTCACGCATGCCGCATACGTCGTCGGTCTCATGAACCGCATCATCACCCCACCCCCCACCCGCCACAACTCCGCGTGACAGCACGCTCACCCGGCGCCGCGCAGGCTGCCGGGGGCGTCGAACTCGCACCACACCGCCTTGCCGTCGCCCCGCGACTCCACGCCCCAGTGCGTGGCCAGCGCGTCCACCAGCAGCAGGCCCCGCCCGGTGGTCGCGGCCTCCCCCGGGGTCCGCCGGCGCGGCCACACGCTGGAGCGGTCCTTCACCCACAGCCGGATCCGCCGCACCGGCTCCGGCAGCACCTCCATCGTCAGCACCGCTCCGCCGTCGGTGTGCAGCAGGGCGTTGACCAGCAGTTCTCCGGCCGCCAGCTCCACGTCGTCCGCGAGGTCGGGCATGCCCCAGTCCCGCAGCGCCTGCCGCAGCGCGTAGCGGGCCTCCGAGAGGCCCTCCGGATCCGCCTGGTGGACGTACTGGTGGATGCGCGGCGCGCGGTGCGTGCCGGGGTCGGGGGCCCGGCGGAGCACCAGCAGTGCGACGTCGTCGCCCGAGCCCCAGCGCTCCCACAGCCGGTCCGAGAGGTGGTCGGCGAGCGCCCCCGCCTCCTGCGGGCCGCTGCGGACGGCGTGCGCGAGGGCCTCCATGCCCTGGGTGATCGTGGTGCCCGGCTCCTCCACCAGCCCGTCCGTGCACAGCACCAGCGTCTCCCCCGGCACCAGGTCAAGGCGCGTCTCGGGGAACTCCTCCTGCTCGAACGCGGAGGCCAGGCCCAGCGGCAGCCCGCCGCGCACCTTCGGCCAGCCCGTACGCCCGTCCGTGTGCCGGATGAGCGGGCCCAGGTGCCCCGCGCGGACGGCCCGTACGCCGCCGGTCTCCAGGTCGACCTGCGCGTACATGCACGTCGCGAACCGCTCGGTGTCCAGCTCGGCGAGGAAGCGGGAGGCCCGCGCCAGCACCGTCGACGGCGGGTGGCCCTCGCCCGCGTACGCCCGCAGCGCGATCCGCAGCTGGCCCATGATGGCGGCGGCGTGCGTGTCGTGGCCCTGCACGTCGCCGACAACGAGGCCGACGCGGTCCCGGGGCAGGGCGATCACGTCGTACCAGTCCCCGCCCACCTCCCGCCCGCTCCACGCCGAGTGGTAGCGCACGGCGATCTCCCCGCCGCTGATCTCCGGGATCCGGCGCGGCAGCATCGAGGCCTGCAGCCCCGTCGCGAACTCGCGCTCCTGGTCGAACAGCAGCGCCCGCTGGAGGGACTGCGCGACGATGCCGGCGAGGCCGAGGCAGAGGTTCTGCTCCTCGGGGCTGAACTCGGTGCGCCGCCGGTAGAACAGCACCAGGCCGCCGATGGCCTTGGCCTGCGCGATCAGCGGCAGGTACGCGGCCGCGTCGTAGCGGATCCGGCCCAGGTAGTCGGCCAGCAGGGGGAACTCCCCGGCCAGCTCGGCCAGCGAGGGGACGAATCGGGCTTGGCCGGTCAGGACGGCCCGGGAGAGCGGCAGCGAGCCGTCCAGCCGGGTGAACCTGCGCTCCGCGAGGATCTCCAGGGACTCCCCGCTCAGCGCGATGACCTTCATCGCGTCGTTCTCGACGAGGCTCAGGGCCAGCCCGTCCGCGCCGAGCCGCTCCAGCGCGCCCGCGCCGGTCAGCGCCGCCGTGACGTCGTCGACGGTCACCGCCCGGGACAGCGCCTCCGTGGTCCGCTGCACGATCGTGGCCTGCCGGGCCCGCGCCGACTCCAGCTTCCGCAGCACGGTGGCGTGCGCGAGCTCCGCCGTCGCGTCGCGGACGATGCCCGCGATCCGGCGGGGCGTCCCGTCGTCGTCCCGAAGGATCCGGCCCTGGGTGTGGGTCCACTGGTCGACCCCGTCGCGGCGGCGCACCGTGAAGTACGAGCCGTAGGTCTCGGCGCCCCCGTCCAGCGCGGCGCGCACCGCCTCGGCCAGCCGGTTCCCGTCGTCCGGCGGGATCCGCAGGCCAAGGCCCTCGGGGGTCCCGTCGAACTCGTCGGGCTCCAGGTCGAAGACCACGAGCCCGGCCCCGTCCAGGGCCAGCGTCCCGGCGTCCAGGTCCCACTCGAAGCTGCCCATGCGGTTCAGCGCGAGGCGCTCCCCGGGGCCCGTCACCGCGCCGTGGCGGTTCCGTCCGGATCCGTCGTGCTCCGCCGCTGCCAATGGACACACACCACCTAACGGCCTGGCCAGCACGGCTGGGAGATCAGCCGCTCCCACTCCTCGTCAGGATGCCCCGGAAGGGTGCGTCCGGCCTCCCGCCAGCGCTCCAGGAGCGAAAGGTAGATCGTCGGTCGGTCGGGGGCGGCGGGCGCGGGGGCCCCGTACGGGTCCGGGCCGGACGGGCCGGACGCGTACGGCCCGGACGCGTACGGGCCGGACGCGTACGAGCCGGACCCGTACGGGCCGGACGCGTACGGGCCGGGTCCGGCCGCGGCAGGCTGCTCCGTCCGGCTCGCGGGGATCCGTACCCAGCCCCGGCCCTGTGCTCGCTGCTCCGCAGTCATCGCGGACCCCTCTCACCTCACCGCAGAGACGTCTTCGGACGGCCCCCGGCCCGCCCGGGCGGGGCGGGGGATCCCGAAGGGGCCCGCCGGCCGGCTGCGGGCGCCGAGCCGCCTGCGGACTCCCCCGACCAGTCTCCCCGCCGTGAACCCCGCACC
Organism: Streptomyces sp. NPDC031121; assembly: GCF_055570615.1. Classification (NCBI taxonomy): domain Bacteria; kingdom Bacillati; phylum Actinomycetota; class Actinomycetes; order Kitasatosporales; family Streptomycetaceae; genus Streptomyces; species Streptomyces sp. NPDC031121. The sequence continues at coordinate 309,203 of NZ_JBVIGV010000008.1, read as the reverse complement.
GTGCACGAATCGCATGGAAGGGCCGAATGAGGGAGCGGTGAGCAGCCCCGCGAAGAACAGTCCCGGCCACGAGGACTCGAAACCGGAACTCAGCTCGGGTGTGCGGCCGCTCCCGACGGTGTCCAGCGCGTCCCGCAGCCCGGCGTCCAGCAGGTGCAGCCGGGCGAGGTCGGGGGCAAAGCCGGTGGCCGCGATCACGTGCGCGACGTCCAGGACGACCGACTCCCCGGCCGCGGTCGTCAGCCCGAGCCGCGTCCGGTCCCCCACCGGGACGGCATGGTGCAGCCGGTGCCCCAGCAGCACCGGCACGGTCCGCTCGAAGCGGTCCCGCAGCCACCAGGCCCCCGCCGGCCCGAGCGCGGTCGTGGCGATCCGCTCGCGGCGGGCTGCGGGCAGCCGCCGCACCGCCCACGGCAGCTCGGACCAGACCCAGGTGCGCCAGCCGCTGCCGAGGCCGCTGTGCGGGCGGCGCAGCGCCTCCAGGGCGGGCCGCTCCAGCGGCGGCGGGACGGTGTTCCAGCCGATCCCGGAGCACCGGGCGACGAGGCAGGGCCGGGCCCCGCACTCGGCGAGCAGGGCTGCGGTCTCCAGGGCGGCCTGCCCGGCCCCGATCACCGCGACGTCCCGGCCGGCGAACGGCGCCAGGTCGCGGTGGTCGGTGCTGTGCGAGCAGTGGCCGGGCGGCAGGGCGCGCAGCGCCTCCGGATGGCGTGCGAAGGGCATGACGCCGACGGCCAGGGCGACCGTCCGGGCGAGCAGCTGCGGGCCCTCGGCGGTGCGGATGCGGAAGCCGTCGCCCTGAGGGGCGACCTCGGTGACGGTGACCTCCTCCACCTCGGGCACCGCCTGCCCCGCGAACCACAGGCCGTAGTCGCCGAACATCCCGACCGGCAGCGGGCGGCCGTGCTCCGCCGCCACCCCGCGGCCCGCGCAGAACTCGGCGAGGGTGTGCCGACCGCCGGGCGCGGACAGGTTGGAGGCCCACGGCTCGGACTTCAGGTACATGCCCTCGGGCATGTGGTCCCGCCAGGAGGCCATGGGGCGCCCGAGCACCCGCACGCCGATCCCGGCCGCCGCCGCGTGCGCCGCGATCGACAGGCCGTACGGACCGGCACCCACCACGACGAGATCGTCCATCCGCGTCATCGCTGTCCTTCCAGTCTCATGGGTCTTCCACCGTTTCGCTGCGGCGGTACGGGGCCCGGACCGGTGCGCGCCGTCACCTCCCGCTTCCCGACCCCCCGCCGGTCAAACTCAGACACCCTGCGTGACGCCCGCAGGGGGCACGGCGCGCCGGCTCCCGCCGTCACCGCGCCACCAGTTCGTCCGGTTCGGCGTCGGCCGCGCCAGGCGGGGCGGCCGGGCCGGCCGGCGGGGGAACGGCGGGCGGCTGCGCCGCCGGCGCGGTGGCGGCCGGCGGGGGCGACCCGGCCGGCGGGGTCAGGCCGTCGCGCTGGCGCGGGGCGCGGGCCGCGGCCCGCGCCGTGCGCCGTCCGTGCGCCGGTACGCGCCGCAGGACGCGCGCGCCCTTGTCCGCGCCCCGGCCGAGGAAGGCGGCGAGCATCGCGAGGAACGGCAGCGGGTCGTCGGCGGCGAACCAGGCCGCCTCCACCCGCCGCCTCGGCCGCGGGCCCCGCGCCGGCGCGCCGCCGGCGGGAGCCGCCGCGGCCGCCGGGCCCTCGGCAGCAGCGGAACCGCCCGGGCCTCCCGTACCGCCGGGCCCGCCCGGGACCCCCGGCCCGCCCCGGGCCCCCGCGCCGGCCGCCGCCCCGGCGCCCCGCCCCGGCCCGCGCGGCGGCAGCCGCCGCCCGCGCACCGCCGCCAGCAGCGCGTAGTTCTCCGCGAGGAACACCCGCCCCGGACCCCCGGACTGCGCCGGCACCTGCTGCCCCGTCAGGTCCAGGTACATGGCCTGGACGACGTCCAGCCCGGCCCCGTCCGCGAAGAGCCGGAACTGCGCCCCCGGCCGGGGGTTGAAGTCCACCAGCCGGAAGCAGCCCTCCTCGTCCCGCCGGAAGTCCAGGTCCAGGATCCCCTGGTAGCCCAGCCGCTCGGCGAGCCGCAGCCCCGCCTCCTCCACGGCCGGGTCCGGCAGCCAGCGCCCCACCGCCGTCAGGCCGGTCCGCACCGGCCACGACAACTCCTTGCGGCCCGACCCGGCGAGCAGCGGCCGCCCGCCGCGCCCGAACGCCCCGTGGAAGAACCAGTCCGTGTCCGTACCGGCCGACAGGAACCGCTGGAGCAGCAGCCGGCTCCCCGCCTCGGCGGTCCGCTCGTACAGCCGGCGCGCTTCGGCGGCGGTGTGCACAAGGGTGGTGCTGCGCAGCCCGCTGCCCGCCGGGAGCAGCCAGGGGCGGCTCCACTTGGCGATGGCGGGCAGGCCCAGCCGCCAGGCCGCCTCGGCGGCCTCGGCCCCGCTCTCCGGGAGCGCGGTCTCCGGGTGCGGGACGTCCCAGCGGGCGCACAGGGCGGCCAGTTCGGCCTTGTCCGCGACCCGGGCGGGCAGCCCGTCGGGCTGGTGCGGGATGCGGAAGCGGCCGTCGAGTCCGGCGCCGATCCGGGCGACGGCGATCGCGCTGAGGTCGTCCATCGCGACGAGGACCGCGGGTCGGCCGATCCGCTCCGATACCCCGGCGAGGCACTCCTCCAGCCCGTCCGGGGCCTCCGGGTCCAACCCGCCCGGAGGCCCCGGATGCACGGCCCGCAGGTACCGCGAGCGCCCCACGGGTCCTCCCCCGGCCTCGACGACGGCGTGGACCTCCACGCCCTTGCGGCCGAGGGACCTGACGGCGCCGAGGGTTCCGTGGTGGAACGGGTTCGGGTCGAGTCTGAGCACAACAGCGGGCACGTGGGCGGCGAACTCGTACATGGAAAGCGTGTCTTTCACCTAGTCGGACCAAGCAGGATCGATGCGCAACTGCGAATGGCCTACGCGGCGGTCCCCGGACAGGCCGTTCGTCGGATGTGATGCCTAACGTCTTGGACAAGCACACCGATTCGGGAATGCCCGGGAGATGCCATGCCCAGACCTCGCCGCCGCCTGGCGAACACCTGCGTCGGGACGGTCACGGCCGGCCTCCTCGCCACCGGGGCCACGCTCGCGGTCCCGGAGGACGAGGAGCTCCCCGGGTCGTCCCCCGACATCGCCGTGGGCGCCTACCTGGACTACGGGCCCCCCGGCGTCGAGCGGATCCCGCTCCTGTCGCGCTGGCTCGGCGGCAGGGAGATCCGGGTCGGCCACACCTATCTGCCGGGGGACCGCTGGGCCGGCATCGAGGGCAACGTCAGCTTCCTGGAGGACTGGGCCCGCTGGCGCCGGGCCCGGGCCGACCGGCTGTTCGTCCTCAACGTGCCCATGCAGGAGCGCAACGAGGGCCGGGTGCCCGACCGCGAGGTGGCGCGGCTCATCCGCGCCGGCGCCGCCGGCGACTTCGACGAGCACTTCCGCAGGCTGGCCCGGCGGCTCGTCGACCTCGGCGTCCCGGACACGGTGGTCGTGCTGGGCTGGGAGATGAACGGCGTCACCTACACCCACCGCTGCTCCCCCGACCCGGAGAACTGGAAGGCCTACTGGCGGCGCATCGTGAGCACCATGCGGTCCGTGCCCGGCCAGCAGTTCCGGTTCGACTTCGCGCCCAACCGCGGCTCCGACGCGATCGGCTGGACCACCTGCTACCCGGGCGACGACGTCGTCGACATCATCGGCATGGACTCCTACGACCAGGGGCCGGGCCGCACCTTCGACGACCAGATCACCCAGCCGTACGGGCTCCAGCACCACGTGGACTTCGCGAAAGCGCACGGCAAGCCGATCTCGTACCCAGAGTGGGGCCTGTTCCGCCACGGCGACAACCCGGAGTACGTACGGCGCATGCTGCGCTGGATCGAGCAGCAGAAGCCGATGTACCACACGATCACCGACTACTGCCCGCACGGCGTGTGGCAGTGCAAGCAGAACCCGCGGTCCGCGAAGGAGTTCCGCAAGGCGCTCACCCCGCAGGTGCCGCCGCCGGTCGTCCCGACGCCCGTGGTGCCCACCCCCGTGGTTCCGACACCGGTCGTACCGACACCGGTCGTGCCGACACCGGTCGTACCGACGCCGGTCGTGCCGACACCCGTGGTCCCGACCCCGTCCGTCCCGGTGCCGTCCGTACCGACGCCCTCCTTGTCCCCGCCCGTCGTGCCGGACCCGGCGCCGCAGGTGCCGACGCCCCAGCCCGTGCCCTCCCCCGAGGCCACGCGGCCGACGCCGGCACCCGTCGAACCCGCACCGGCCGAGCCGAGCCCCGACGCCCCGGTGACGCCGCCGCCCGCACCGCCGAGCCCGGTCGTGCCGAGCCCGGCGGCACCCACCACGGCCGCACCGAGCCCCACCGCACCGGCACCCCAGCCGCAGCGCCCGTGGCCCGTGAACACCACCCAGTGGTGCGTGCCGCTGGGCTTCGGCGACTGGCTCTCCAAGCTGGTCGGCAAGCAGTCGGTCTGCGTCTCGGTCGACTGGAGCTGGGACTCCGGCTTCTGGCCCTGGTAGAGCCGTCATCGCACCCGCAGTTCGCCCAGCCGCGCCCGCCAGTCCCTGGCGGCCGGCAGCGCCTCCCGCAGCGCGTCCACCGCCCGCTCGCGCCCCGTCACCTGCGACTCGTGCAGCCGCAGCAGGGGCGCGAGCGCCGTACGCGCCATCAGGAACCGCTGGTTGACGACCGTCTCGGGCCGCCAGTGGTTCTTGTACGGCTCGCTGCCGCGCAGGAAGCTCACCACCTGTCGGCCCTCCGCCAGCGCCCGGCCGGCCTCGTAGCGCAGCAGCAGCGTCGCCACGTCCACCTTCCGGGCCCGCAGGTCCGGGTCGGCCCCGTACAGGTAGCCCCCGCTGAACGACCCGGACAGGAGCGTGACGTTCGCCGCGACGACCTTCCCCTCCAGCCGGAACTCGGTCAGCCGGCCCTCGCCCGTCCGCACCATCCGCCGGGTCGCCCGCGTCAGGTGCTCGGCGAAGCGGGGCCGCAGGTGCTCGGGGGTGACCCCGCGGCCGCGCCACTGCTTCTCGTGCAGCCGCAGCAGGGTGCGCACCGCGCGCGGCACCTCGTACTCGGTGACCTCGCGCTCCTCGATCCCGGCGGCGTCGGTCTTGCGGAGCTTGGCCCGCACCCGCTGGGCGCCGGAGGCCGGCATCCGCCTGACCAGCTCGTCGAACGGCAGCGCGGGCAGCTCCATGCAGGTGGAGTCGGCGAGCCGGCTGCGGGCGCCCGGCCACTGCCCGAACACGGCCTCGGCGGCCGCCCCGGGACGCACCTCCCGCAGGTCGACGACGGCGCCGCGCGCCGCCTGGTGCAGGCCGCGGGCGAGCGCCGGGACGACCCGCTCGGCGTGCTCGTCGGCGACCAGCACGTCGAAGTGGTCGGTGATGCCGCCGCCGAGCGGCACCAGGAGCGGCAGCGGCCGGTGCACGAGCATCAGCGCGGCCGCACCGACCAGCTCCCCGCCGCGGCGCACCAGCACCACGCGCAGCCGGCCGTCCCGCCCGTACGACAGCCACCAGGAGTGCAGCCAGGCGTGGCTCTGGAACGGCGTCGCGGTCCGGCAGGATCGGAAGAGCGCGTTCCAGGGCTCTTCCAGGGCGGCGAACTGGCGGGGGTCGCGACACAGGGCCACCGACAGGGCCCCGGTGGAGCCCGCCGTCATCGCACGGACTCCTTCTCCTTGGGTTCCGCGTGCTCACCCTGGGCGGGCACCTGCCCCAGCTCCTCCACGACGGCCGCCGGCTCCTGCTCCCCGGCGGGGGCGGGCTGCGGCGCCTGCCGCCCGCCGCCCTCCTCCTCGGGGTGGCGCCGGGCGGGCCGGGCGAGCAGCCACAGCCCGCCGAGCAGGCCGCCCGCGCACAGGCCGACGGCGGCGCTGACCGCCGCGGACGGCGAGGCCGGGCCGGTGGGGGCGACGGCCTGGTCGAACAGCAGGAGCTGCACGCCGGTGTTCTTCGCGGCCTGGTTGCTGCTCAGGGTCAGGGCGTCGGCGACCGCGTTGGCGATGGCGGCGGACTCGGCGGCGCTCGACGAGGTGCCGGTGATCGCGATCATCGGGGACTCGGGGGAGGTCTCCGCCCGAACCTGGGTGCGCAGCTCGCGGGCGGTGACGCCCGCGCGGGGCTGCGCGTACGCGAGGGTGGAGCTGCTGGTCGCGATGCGGGCGTACGCCTGCGCGAAGCCCAGCGCCGTGGCCGGCTCGGTGGTGTCGCCGGGCACGGCGACGACGTAGCTGGTGGCGGCGTACTCGGGCGCCTTGAGCACTCCGTACGCGCCGCCCGCGGCCAGCCCGAGCAGGGCGGCGGCGGGCAGCGGCCACCAGGCGGGCGGCGACAGGAGCCTGGCCCGGCGGCGTCGGGCGGCGGGCTTCTTCTGGTCGGCGGTGTCGGCCATCTGTGTGATCACTTCCTGGTGGAGGGGGTTGGGGGGTACTGCGGGCCCCGGGGGTGCGGGCCCGTGCGGAGGTGCGGGTCAGCCGCTGCCGGGGCGGGCGGGCCCGCCGCCGCCCGGCCGCGGCGGGCCCGTGTCGGGGCCGGGCCGGGTGCCCGGGGCGGGTGCGGAGCCGGGCCGCGGACCGGTCTCGGGGCGGCCCGGCGCCCGCCCCGCGAGGGCGCGCGGCGGCTGCCCGCCCGCGGCGGGCCGCGCCGGGGCGGGCACCGCGTCCGCGGCTGCCCGGGCCGGCGTACGCAGCGGCGCGGGTCCGGTGCCGTTCAGGGCGAGGCGGTAGACGTCCAGCAGGCGTTCGGCGCTGCGCGCCACGTCGTAGTGGCGGACCACCGGCGGCACGGGCAGCCTGCTCGCGCCCGCCTCCATGTGCCCGCGCAGCGCGGCGAGGAGCTCCTCGCCGCCGGTGCCGATCCGCCGCGCGCCCGGCGCCTGCGCGGGCGGCAGGTCGTCGACGGCCGGGCAGGTGACGTGCAGCACGGGCAGCCCGGCCGCGAGGGCCTCGACGACCGCCAGCCCGAACGCCTCCTCCCGTGAGGCGGAGACGAACACGTCCATCGCGGCGAGCAGTTGCGGGATGCCGGGCACCCGCCCGCCGGTGTCCTCGCCCAGCGGGTCCCGCTCGCCGACCAGGTGGATCCGGTGCTGCGCGCCCAGCTCCGCCGCCAGCGCGCGCAGCGCGCCCCGCTCGGGCCCGTCGCCGGCGAGCAGCAGGTGCGCGCCGGGCAGCGCGGCGACGGCCCGGACCAGGGCGTCGAACCGCTTGCCCGGCACCAGGCGGCCCACCCCGCCGACGACGAAGGCCCGTTCGGGCAGCCCGGTCCGGGCCCGGGTGGCCCGCCGCACCCCCGCGTCGAAGCGGAACCGGGCGGCCTCGATGCCGTTCGGGACGACGTGCACCCGCCCGGCCGGCACCCCCCAGGCGGCCAGCCGCGCCGCCACCGTGTCCGAGACGGCGACGGTCGCCGAGCCGAGCCGCTCGCCCGCCAGGTACAGCCGGCGCACCCCGGCCGACAGCGGCCGGCCCTCGATCTCGCCGTCGCCGAGGGAGTGCTCGGTGGCGACGACGGCGCCGACCCCGGCGAGCCGGGCCGCGATCCGCCCGTACAAGCAGGCCCGGTACAGGTGGGTGTGGACGAGGTCGTACCCGCCGCGCCGGACGAACCGGACGAGGCGGGGCAGCGCACCGAGGTCCCGGTTGCCGCGCATGCCGAGGTGCACGACGCGGACGCCGTCGGCGCGCAGCCCGTCGGCGACGGGGCCCGGGTTCGTCAGGGCCAGCACGTCGCAGCGCATCGGCAGGTGCCGCAGCAGCAGCCGCAGCTGCTGCTCGGCGCCGCCGACCCCGAGCCCGGTGATGACGTGCAGGACGCGCAGCCCGGAGGGGTCCCAGGGCTCCGGTGCGCCGCAGGCCGCGCCCGCCGGGTCCTTCGGGTCGGTCATCGGCGCACCGCCCGGGCCAGCTCCCGCACGCCGTGCCGCAGCTGCTTGACGCGCAGGCGCCCGCTGCCGTCGGCCTGGCTGACGTGGGTGCGCGGCAGGGCGTACGGGCCGGCGAGCCGGCCGGGCTCGATGGCGCACGCGTACCCGTAGCCGGCGTCCCGCACGGCGTCCGCGACCCGGGCGTCGACGCGCCCGTACGGGTAGCAGAACCCCTCGGGCAGGGTGCCGGTGATCTCGCGCAGCAGGTCGCGGCTGCCCCGCAGCTCCTGCTGGAGGACGTCGTCGGGGGCGGCGGTGAGGTCCTGGTGGAGCAGCCCGTGCGAGCCGATCTCCTGGCCGGCGGCGGCCGCCTCGCGGATCCCCTCGGCGGTCAGGAGCGGTCTGCGCGGCCCCAGCGGGTCCCACACGTTGTCCACGCCGAGCCGGCCGGGCAGCACGAACAGGGTGGAGGTGCACTCGTAGCGGCGGAGCAGGGGCAGCGCCCGGGTGAGGTAGTCGCTGTAGCCGTCGTCGAAGGTGAGCCCGACGAGCCGGGCGGCCCGGCCCTCGGCGCGGGCGCGCAGGAGTTCGCCGACGGACACGCCGCGCAGGCCGCGCGAGCGCAGCCATTGCAGCTGGGCCTCCAGGGTCCGCGGGGTGACGGCGATGCCGTACGGGTCCTCGGCCGGGTCGGTGAACTCGGTGACGGAGTGGTACATCAGGACCCACGGCGAGGCGGCGCTCCGGCGGGCGGTTGCCATCGCGGCGGCCGGTGCCGTGTCGGTGTCAGCGGGCATTGCGGAACCTCTGGGTCGTCTGGGCGAGCTGGGCGGACAGGGCGGTGACTTCGAGCGCACGTATGGCCGTGCCGGTCGCCCCGAACATGGCGGGGACGAGCAGGCAGCCGAGGGCGGCGCTGAGCAGCGGGTCGGGGATCATCGGCCCGGCGATCCAGCCGGTGGCGCAGGCGGCGGCGGAGGCCGTGCCGAGCCGGGTGATGCTGAGGACGACCCTGCGGACGTGGATGGCGATGATCCGCGGGCCGATGCCGGCGAGGAGGAGCCCGGCGGCGGTGGTGATGCCTGCGGCGTTCGCGGCGGCCAGCCCGCCGGTCCCCCACCAGCGGACGGCGACCGCCCCGGCGCCGATGTTGACGGCGAGCCCGGCGGCCATGGCGAGCGCCGGGAACCAGGTGGGGCGGGCGGTGGAGAAGAAGGGCCGGCTCAGCGCGCCGACGAGGCAGTGGCCGAGGAGCCCGAGGGCGTAGACCCGCATGACGGAGGCGGTGGCCAGGGTGTCCTCGTGGGTGAACGCGCCGCGCTCGAAGAGGACCTGGATGATCTGCGGGGCGTAGCCGATGACGAGGGCGGTGCCGATGAGGACGGCGAGCGAGGCCAGCGCCAGGTCCTGCTCGACGCGGCGGCGGGCCTTCTCGCGCTCGCCGCCGGCCATGGCCTGGGCGACGACGGGGAAGGTGACGGTGCAGATCATCAGGGACAGCACCATCGGCATCTGCGCGACCTTCTGCGCGTAGTTCAGGTGCGAGATGGCGCCGGGCGGGAGGGAGGCGGCGAGGAAGCGCTCGACGAGCACCTGGGACTGCCGGAAGACGGCGAAGCAGATGACCGGGGCGATCAGTCCGAGGGCGAGCAGGGTGGGCCGGTCCCGGTCGCGCCGGATGCGGGCGGCCCCCCGGACGCGGGACGGGCCGAAGCCGACGCGCCGGGCGAAGGCGGGCAGCTGCACCAGCACCATCAGCAGCCCGCCGGCCGCGACGCCGGCGGCCGCCGCACGCACGCCCCACAGGCGGTGCAGGGCGATCATGGTGCCGATGATGCCGACGTTGTACGAGACGTAGATCGCGGCCGGCGGCACGAAGGTGCGGTGGGCGCGCAGGGCGGCGCTGAAGTAGCCGGCGACGCCGAAGGTGAGCACGGTCAGCGAGGTCAGCCGGGTGCACTCGACGGCCAGTGCCGGGTCGGGCAGGCCGGGTGCGAGGACGGCGACGACGAGCGGCGCGGCGAGGACCAGCAGGGCGGCGGCCGCGGCGAGGAGCGCCAGCAGCCGCGGCAGTGTCGCCCCGACGAGCAGCCGTACCGGGTCCTGGGCGCGTGCCTCCTTGCGGGTGAGGCCGGCCCGGTCGGCGGAGCGGCGGGCCAGGGCGTGGCTGAAGGCGGGCACCATCAGCAGCGCCATGGCGTCCTCGATCAGCAGCGTCGAGGACATCTCCGGCACGGTCCAGGCGATGAGGAAGGCGTCGCTGTCGGCTCCGGCGCCGAAGAGGTGCGCGATGGTCTGGTCGCGGACGAGCCCGAACACCGCCCCGGCGGCGGTGAGTCCGGCGGTGACGGCGGCGGCCTTGGCCAGGAACCGGCCGAGCGGGGCCGGCCCGCCGCCCGCTGGACCGGACCCCGCGCCGCCGCCCTTGCGGCCGGCCGGCTCGGCCTCGGCGGGGCGCGGCGGACGGCCCGCAGCCGCGGCGACGCCGGTCGCCGCGGCCGCGGGCCGCCGCCAGGGTGTCGTGTCCGTCACCGGCCGGCCGCACCCGCCGCGCCGCGCGGGCCGGGCGCCCGCCCGGCGTCGGCCCGGGACGGCAGCGCCCACCACGCCGCCAGACCGATGACCACGCCGGTCAGGACGGTGGAGGGGCCGCCGATGTCCGCGTACAGGAAGTCGGTGAGCTGCCAGAAGAGCAGCCCGATCGCGATGAGCCCGCAGTCGCGGACCCCGTCCCCGGCGGCGTACCGGCGGGCGCCGGCGACGAGCAGCGCCAGCCAGCCGCCGGCGAGCGCGACGAGCCCGACGAGGCCCTGCTCGCTCAGCACCAGGAGGTACATGTTGTGCGGGGACAGCAGCGGCTGGCGGACGTAGCCCTGCCCGGCGCCGGCGGTGTCGCTGCCGGAGGACAGGCCGAGGGAGGCGTGCCCGTCCCGGTGCGCAGGGAAGCCCTTGAGCCCGACGCCCAGCGCGGGCCGGTCCTGCCACATCGACCCGGCCGCGGCCCACATGGTGTACCGGTCGGTCACCGACTGGTCGGGGGCGCTGGAGACCTGCGTGATGGAGGTCAGCCGCTCGGCGACCATCTCCGAGCCGACGCCGAGGCCGCCCACCAGGACCACGCCCGCCGCGGCCAGCGCCGCCAGCACCTTCGCGGCCCGCCGGATCCCGGCCATCGCCATGACGAGGACGGCCGCGCCGGCCGTCGCGATCCACGCGCCGCGGCTGAAGGACAGCACCAGCGGCAGGACGAGCACCAGCGCCGCCCCCGCCGACAGGCGGCGCACCCGCCGCGGCAGGGCGGACGACAGCGCCGCGGCGGTCGCCACGACCAGCCCGTACGACACCACGGTGGCCATGCCCATCACGTCGCCCGGCCCGAAGGTCCCCACCGCCCGGATGTCCTCGCCCTGGTACGAGGCCCCGGTGCCGGTGGCGTACTGGACGACCCCGACGGCGCCCTGCACCAGCGCCAGCACCACGAAGCACCCGGCGGCGAGCCGGAACTCGGAGGCGTGCCGCACGAGCAGCACCACCGCCGCCGGGACCAGCACGAACACCTGGAGGTAGCGCACGAAGCCCGGCAGCGCGGCGTACGGGTCCCCGGCGGTGGCGGTCGCGGCGGCCAGCGCGAGCGCCGGCACCCCCAGCACCAGCACCGCGAGCGGGCTCAGCGGGCGGACCCGCCCGCGCAGCGCCTGCACCCCGCACACGGCGACCAGCAGCAGCGAGGCCGCGTCCGCCGGCCCGACCTTCCCGGAGGTGCTCGCGTCGCCCGCCGGGACCGGCGCGAGCAGCATCAGGACGGTCGCGGCCAGCGGCAGCAGCGGCCAGTGCCGGCGCAGCGGCCCCGGCGGCCGCGGCGCCTCGGGGAGGGCGCCGGCGGCGCCCGTCGTCACGGCGAGACTCATGGTCAGCTGCCCCCCAGCCGGAAGCGGAAGAAGGAGGCCGCGGTGCGGGCGAGGATCCACAGGTCCTGCCACAGCGACCAGGTGTCGATGTAGTGGTTGTCGAAGCGGGCCCGGTCCTCGATGGAGGTGTCCCCGCGCAGCCCGTTGATCTGGGCGAGCCCCGTGATCCCGACGGGCATCCGGTGCCGCGCCTCGTAACCCGGGTGGACGGCGGCGAACTTGGCGACGAAGAACGGCCGCTCCGGGCGCGGCCCGACCAGGCTCATGTCCCCGCGCACGACGTTCCACAGCTGCGGCAGCTCGTCCAGCGAGGACTTCCGCAGCAGCGAGCCCACCAGGCTCATCCGGTGGTCGCCGGCGACCGTCCACCGGGTGGCGGACTCGTGCTCGTCGGCCCGCAGGGTGCGGAACTTCAGCAGGGTGAACGGGCGCCCGTTCAGGCCGACACGCTCCTGACGGAAGATCACCCCCGGCCCGTCGGAGATCCGTACGGCCAGCGCGCACAGCCCGATCACCGGAGCGGCCGCGACGAGCGCGACGGCGGCGAGGACCGCGTCGATGACCCGCTTCACCCGCCGCTCCGCGTGCCGGGCGGGGCGCCGCAGCAGCGGCTGGACGGCGTACCCCCACAGGTGGTCGGCGGGTTGGGCGACCCGCATGCCGGTGACCTTGGCGGTGCCGGCAGGGTCGGCGAGCCACAGCCGGCAGCCGTGGTCCTGGAAGAGCCGGACGAGGGAGGCGGTGCGCTCGTCGGACTCCGGCGGCCGGGTGAACACCGCGTGCCGGACGGAGTTCTGGATGACGGCCCGCCGGATGTCCTCGTGCGTGGCGAGGACCGGCGTCACCCCGTCCCCGCCGGAGCCCGCCCCGGTGTCCGCGAGCCCGACCGGCCGCAGCCCGTACTCGGGGCGCCCGTGCAGCGCGGCCGCGACCGCGCTCGCCCCGACGCCCGGGCCGACGACCAGCGCGGACGCGGGCCGGCGGCGGGCGGAGCGGCGCCGCAGCCCGTTCGCGATCCCCCGCCCGGCGCACGTCAGCACCAGGTGCAGGCACACTGCGCCCAGCAGCGCCGACCAGCCCAGCGCCCGCCGCGGGTCGGCGGCCGCGACGGCCGCGGCGACCCCGCACCACAGCACGGCGGCCCGCCCCGCCATGGCCGGCAGTTCGAGCAGCGCGGACGGCGCGAGCCGCGGCCGGTACAGCCCGCCCTGCGCGTGCAGCAGCGCGGCCAGCACGGCGACCGGCCCGGCCGCGGCGGCCGGCAGCCCCAGCCCGGGGGCGGCTGCCGCGGCCCCGGCCGCGGCCAGGACGTCGGCGGCGAGCAGGAGGGCCATCCCGTCGCGCGGGTGGCGCCGCCGCGGCCGGACCAGCGGCCGGGCCTGCTCGGCCGCGGACCGGCGCGGGGGGTGGATGGCGGCCGCGGCCGCCCGCCGGACGGCGGCGGTGCCGGCTCCGCCGCCGGCGCGCCCCGTGCCGCCCTGTCCGGTGTGCCGGGCTGGTGCGCTGTCCATGGTCATCGGCTGATGCGCTCCTGGTTCGAGGGCCGGGGCCTGCCCAGCAGTTCGTGGTACAGACCCGCGACCGCGTCCGCGGTCCGCCGCACGTCGAATTCGGTCCGGGCGTGCTGCTGGGCCTGCTCGCCGAGTTCGGCGAGCAGCCGCGGCTCGGAAAGGAGCCGGCCCAGGGCCTTGGCGAGGGCCGTCGGATCCTCCGGCGGCACCAGGCAGAGCCGTCCCTGGCCGGGCGGCAGGCTCTCCCGGGCACCGCTGACGTCGGAGACAAGGACCGGCCGGCCGCATGCCATGGCTTCCAGCGGGGCGAGCGCCATGCCTTCCCACCGCGACGGCAGTACAACGAGATCGGCGGCCCGAAGCCACGGTCGGATGTCGGCGGCGCCGCCCGCGAAGAGCACCCCGGGCGGGGCCGACCGGCGCAGCCGCTCGGTGTCGGGGCCGTCCCCGACGAGCGCCAGGCGCGCCTCGGGCACGTTGCCCAGCACCTCCCGCCAGGCGCGCAGGAGGATGTCCTGGCCCTTCTGCCGGCAGAGCCGGCCGACGCAGACGGCGAGCGGTCCGTCGCCCACGAAGGCTGCGGGCAGGGGGAGTTCGGTGCGTGCGGCGGTCCGGTCGCGGGGCCGGTCGGGGTCGCGGGGGCGGAAGTGGTCCAGGTCGACGCCGTTGCGGACGACCGACCAGCGGGCGGCGATGCCCTCGGCCTCGCCGACCCTGCGCTCGGCCTCGCTGACGCAGAGCACCCGGTCGGCCCAGCGGGCCCCGAAGCGCTCCCAGCGCAGGGCGAGCGCCGCGGTGGTCCCGGCGACGGCGTCGAAGGACCAGGCGTGCGGCTGGAAGACGGTGGGGATCCGGCCGCGGACGGCGAGGCGGCCGGCCAGTCCGGCCTTGGCGCTGTGGGCGTGCAGGATGTCGGGGCGGGCGCGGCGGACGGCCCTGCGGGCGCCGAGGACCTCGGCGGCGAGGTCGGGCCCGGGGTTGCGGCCGGCCCGCCAGGCGAGGACGTCGGCCCCGGCGTCGCGGGCCTCGTCGGCGAGGCGGCCGCCGCGCGGGCAGCCGACGACGGGCCGCAGCCCGGCGGCGGCCTGGGCGCGTACGAGGTCGGCGACCACCCGGGCGACGCCGCCGTCGACCGGCTGCACCAGGTGCAGGACGGTCAGCGGGGCCCCGTCGGAGGGGGGCTGGGGGGAGGGGAAGGGCTGGGGATGCTTCTGTGTCGGCACGCGGAGCGGTTCCTTGCGCTCAGCGGCGCGCGTCTGTCTGGACGAAGAGCACGCCGTGGAATTGACCCTGGTTCTCGCCCGTGAAAGTGAAGTTCAGACTGCGGGCGCCACCGGACAGGGCGGGACTCAGGTCGAACACGTCCGCGTCATATCCGAGAGTGTTCTGGTGTTCGGGCTGTCGCACGAACGAACTGCGCCCGAATTCCGTGATCGTGGAATTCGAGACGTCATTGAAGGGGTTTTCGCCGTCGCTGACGATGACCCGGCGGCCGCTGTCGGCGGTCACGGTGAGTGAGTCCCCGAGGATGCCGCGGTCCCCGTCGTACGCGACCAGGCCGGCCTTGCCGCCGGAGCCCGCCGGCACGTCCAGGCCCTCGATGCGGACCGTCTGCCCGTCGGCCTCGCCCGCTCCTGCGGCGACCTGCTCGAAGCCGTCCCACAGCGAGATCCGCTGCAGCGGCTCCTGCGGGTGCTCGTATGCCACGACGAGCGTCCAGCCGCCCCAGGCGCCCACCGGCGAGTGGCCCATGGCGATGTTGAGCTGGGCGACCGTCCACATGCCGGCTCCGCCCTTGCGCACCATCGGCGTGACGTCGGCGGAGGCCTGGTAGGCGTCGCTGCCGGCGTCCGTGCGGTGCCCGATCACCGTGTCGGCGAGCACCTCCTTGTACGCGCCGCCCGGCTCGGCGACCAGCACGCGGCCGTTGTCCTCGGGCGGCTTCTGCTCGCCGACGCGCAGGTTCCCGCCCCAGTACAGGCGGGCGTAGGAGACCCGGGCGCCCCGGGGGATCTTCAGTTCGGCGCGGGTGGAGTTGTAGGTGTCGGGGTCATTGTCGACCTCGCTGTAGAACATCTCGAAGTCGCCGTTCACCCCCGCCGCCCCCTTGGCCACCTCGGCGCACGGCTCTGCTCCCGGCGCCTCCCGGCGGCGGCAGGCGATGGAGGAGTTCGATGCCCGGACCAGCCCGCCGTGCTGCACGGCCTGGTAACGCTGGGTGAACGGAACCCGGGGGGCCTCCCCCGGTCCCGGGGGCGCCTCGGCGGCGGAGGCGGGAAGGCTGGCCGAAAGAGCGAGGCAGGACAGCAGGCCGAGCGCGCCGAGGATTCTGCGGGACGAACCCATGACCCTGTCTCCATTTTCGATCAAGACGACAAAACCGGAGTGCACTTTGTCAGAAATCCGGTCCGGAATCACGCCCAACTCGCCCGTACGGCCTTTTGGGCGATAACACGCACCCTCGCAGGCGGCGAGTCGTTATCCGGTGGACCGGCGTTCGGCCGAAAGGAAATGGCGGAGCCCGGCCGGAGCACCTGCGCGGCGCCGCCTCGGACGCCGCGACGCGCCGGGCGGACCGGCTCCGCCCCCGGCACCCGCGCCGGCCCGTCCGCACACCCGAACGTCAACCGCGCCGCCCGAAACGGCGGCATCCGGGTGAAGCCACGCAACCCGCGCCGACGCCGGGCCGTTGATCCGGATGCTCCAGCACCGGGCAATCCTGCAAAAAAGGGACGACAATGATCAAGAAGATGGTGGCCACGGCAGCGGCAGCAGCCTCGGTCGTGGGCATCGGCGCCGCCATGGCGCCGCAGGCGATGGCCATCGGGAACGACAACGGTGTCAACACCGTCAACGGCAACGGCGCCTCGCAGATCTACGGCAACCAGGCCACCTACGGCAACATGAGCCCGCAGATGGCCCTCATCCAGGGCTCGTTCAACAAGCCCTGCATCGCCCTCCCGGCCAAGCTCAACACCCAGTCGCTCGTCGGCGGCCTCGTCGGCATCCAGGACGTCCCGATCCTGTCCAACCCGATGAACCAGCAGTGCGTCGAGAACTCCACCCAGACGAAGGGCGACGAGCCGCTTTCGCACATCCTGGACAACATCCCGATCCTCTCCGGGAACGCCTCCACCGGCAGCTGACCGCCCCGGCGCGACCGAGGCCGCCGCACCTCCCGGGGCGTGGCGGCCTCGCCGCGTCCGGACCCTCCCGCGGACTGGGACGGGCGCGGTGGATAACGCCCGCAATTCCCCTCCGGACACCCGGAGAAATCCACGGAAAGCGGACCGAAAAAACAGGGGTTTCCTTACCCCCTCCCGCTCGTTGTTGTTTCTGCAGGGGACGAGCCCCTGCCGGAAAGGATCGAATTCAGATGACGTACAAGAAGGCAGTGGTGCTGGCCGCCGGCGCTCTCATGGCCGCCGGTGCCGCCTCGCCCGCCATGGCCGACGCGGCTGCCGAGGGGCAGGCCGTCGGCTCCCCCGGTGTGGCCTCGGGCAACCTCATCCAGGTCCCCATCCACGTCCCGGTGAACGTCTGCGGCAACAGCCTGAACACCACCGGCCTGCTGAACCCGGTGTTCGGCAACACCTGCGTCAACGACTGACGTACGTCAGCGCCCCACAGGGGCGGACTCCTCGGGGTGGCCTCGGAGTGCACGGCGGTGCACTCCGAGGCCACCTTCGATTCAGCACCGGCCCCGCGCCGGTAGAACAGGGAAGGACCCATGCGACAGGTACTGAGCCGACAGGTACTGGGCAAGGGAGTGCTCACGGCCGCGGCCGCCTCGAGCCTGCTGTCGATCGCGACGGGCGCGGCCTCCGCGCACCCCGGGGCGGTGGCGGAAGCCGCGCACTCCCCGGGGGTGCTGTCCGGCAACAGCGTCTCGGTACCGATCACCCTCTCGCCGAACGTGTGCGGCAACAGCGTGGACGGCGCCGCGGCACTGAACCCGGCGTTCGGCAACACCTGCGTCAACTCCAGCGGTTCGGGCGCCCACCACGCCCACCGGGACCACGGCCGCCACCTGAGCCCGGAGCACGCCGAGGCCTTCGAGCGCTACCTCCAGGAGCGGGAGGGGCGCCACGCCCGGCCGGGCGGCCCCCGCGACGGGCAGGCGACGGCCGGCGAGGGCCGCCACCGGGCTCCGAAGCACGCGGCGCCCAAGCACGCGGCCCCGCGGGCCGAGGAGGTCCGGCACGGCGGACCCGAGGAGGAGTGCGACGACCACCCGCAGGGCCACCCCGCGCCGCCTCCCGCCCCGCACCCGGCACCGCCGCAGCCCCAGCCGGAACCCGAGCCCGGACCGAAGCCGCTGCCGCAGCCCGACCCGGGGCCGGGCGCGGAGCAGCCGGCGCCGCTCCCGATGCCGGAGCCCGAACCGAGGCCGCTGCCCCAGCCCGTCCCCGAGGTGCCGCCCGTCGCGGAGGCCCCCCGGCCGCTGCCGGCGCCCGCCCCCGCGCCGGAGCCGCTCCCCGCCCCCGCCCCCGCCGCGTGGGCACCCGGCACCCCGCCCGCCGCGGCGCCCGTCCCGGCGCCCGCCGCCGCCTTCGCCACCGCCCCGGTGCTCGCCGAGACCGGCGCGGGCCAGACGGGTGCCGCGGCGATCCTCGCCTCGGCGCTCGTCCTCGGCGGCGCAATCCTGTACCGCAGGTCCCGTACCGCCTGATCCGCCCCCACCGGTCATTGCGGTAGAGCACGGCCGGAGAATCCCCTGCCGGATTCTCCGGCCGTCGCCGTGCGCTCGCACGCGTTTCCGCGGCGGCGGGGAATCGTTGTGCAGGGCGAAAGCGGTGCGACGGTCACCGCTGGAAAAGGATTTCGAAAATGAAGCTCACGAAGGTCGCCGCGGTCCTTGCCGGCTCCGTTGCCGCCCTCGGCGCGTCCACGGGTGCGTTCGCCGCCGAGAACCCGGCCGCGATGCCCCCCATGAGCCTGACGGGCGGTGCCACCGAGGCCTTCGACGCGCTCGCGCCCGTCACGCAGCAGCTCCCGACGACCGTGGGCAACGGCATCGCCGAGCAGGGGGAGGCCGTGGACAAGGTGGTGGGAACGGCCCAGCAGCTCAACAAGGTCCGCAACAACGCCCCGGGCGAGCTCCTCGGCCTGGCCAACGGGGCCACCCAGGCCTCCCCGCTGCTCGGCGGCGTCCAGCTCAACG
Source organism: Streptomyces sp. NPDC031121 (assembly GCF_055570615.1). Classification (NCBI taxonomy): domain Bacteria; kingdom Bacillati; phylum Actinomycetota; class Actinomycetes; order Kitasatosporales; family Streptomycetaceae; genus Streptomyces; species Streptomyces sp. NPDC031121. Next base: position 290,737 of record NZ_JBVIGV010000008.1, on the reverse strand, counting down.
GCGGCGCGTCCTGATCCGCGGCCCCCGCAACGCACCGTGGGCGCCACCGGCGAGGCCGGTGGCGCCCACGGGCGCATGTCCTGCTGGCGTCTGCGTCAGGCGTTGACGCAGGTGTTGCCGAACACCGGGTTCAGCAGGCCGATGGGGCTCACGGTGTTGCCGCAGACGTTCACCGGGACGTCGACCGGGACCTGCAGGAGGTTGCCCGAGAGCACGCCGGGCGAGCCCACGGCCGCACCGTCGGCCGCGGCGTCGGCGAGGGCGGTACCGGTGGCGCCCGCCGCGGCGAGACCGGCGGAGGCCAGGACCAGGGCGGCCTTCTTGGCAGAGTTCATGGGAGCTGCACCTTCTGTTTCGACGTTCTGCCCCGACCGGGGCTCACACCGAGAAAAACGGTCCGGCCTTCCGGACGGACACGGCCCCGGGCCCCGCCTGACCTGTTCAGCCCAATCCCTCGGTGGGGACACTCGAACGCGATTCCTGCTGGCTGCGTACGGGCTTCGCGCAGGCGTCCGGAACGCACTCACCCGGGCCGGGGAAAAGCCCCGCGGCAGCGGGCCGTTTGAGTGAAGGGGCGGAACCAAGCCCCGGCCGGCCCAGTTGACCAGGGCGCTCCACTAGCGGGCACTCGTGCGACAAAAGGACCAACGATGTTCAAGAAGATCATGACTGCCGCCGCGGTCACCGCCGCCGCCGTGGGCGCGGGCGCCGCCGCCGCCGCTCCGGCCATGGCCATCGGCAACGACAACGGGATCAACACCGTCAACGGCAACGGCTCCCAGCAGATCTACGGCAACCAGAAGACCGCCGGTGACATGAGCCCGCAGCTCGGCCTGGTCCAGGGCACCCTCAACAAGCCCTGCGTCGGCCTGCCGGCCAAGCTCAACACCCAGTCGCTCGTCGGCGGCATCGTCGGCGTCCAGGACGTCAACGTCCTGTCCAACCCGATGAACCAGCAGTGCGTCGAGAACTCGACCCAGGCCAAGGGCGACGAGCCGCTCTCCCACATCCTGAGCAACATCCCGGTCCTGTCCGGCAACGCCGCCGTCGGCAGCTGACCTGGCTCACCCGCCCCGCCACCCGGGCCCTGCCCGTGGAGACGCGACGAGGCCCCGGCGGCCCATCCGGCCGCCGGGGCCCCTGCATGCCCCGGGCTGCCCGTCAGCCCGTCCAGAAGTCCCACCACCGGGTCAGGACGAGCATGCCGATGACGCCGATGTGCAGGGCCGGCGGCGCCCAGGCGAACTCGGCGAAGAAGCCGCGGACGGGGGCGGGCGCGGGCAGCGCGCCCGTCCGGACGGTGTGCGCGGTCACCGCCCAGAACATCAGCAGCGTCGCGACCCACGTCAGGCAGCACCACAGGCACAGCGCGTTGATCTCGTACAGGGACTGCACCATCAGCCAGGTGCAGAAGCCGACGCCGAACGCACAGCCGGCGTTCAGTCCCAGCCAGAACCAGGTGCGGTAGCGCGCGCCGGCCAGCAGACCCGCCCCCGCGCACACCACGGCCCCGAACGCGGCCAGCCCGAGCATCGGGTTGGGGAAGCCGAAGACGGCCGCCTGGTCGCTCTGCATGACGCTGCCGCAGGAGACCACCGGGTTGAGGCTGCACGCCGGCTTGAAGTCCGGGTCCTCCAGCAGGAGGAACTTGTCGAGGGTGATCACCCAGGAGGCCAGCACCCCGGCGGCGCCGGTGAGGACGAGCAGCCAGGCCAACCCCCGGGGGGCCGGGGCCGGTTCGCTGGGCCGACGGGTGACGGGCCGCCCCTGCTGGCGGGGGACGCCCACTGTTTTCGTTGCCATACGGCCCATGGTCCCCCGCTCCGTGACAGACCGGGGCGAACCCTGCTCATTCCGGAGCAAGTTGACCTGAAAAGGTGGCGGGAACCCCCGATGCTTCCCGGACGTTTTACCGAACCCCGGACGTGATGCCAGAACCAGGGGCTACGTTGTGCTCCCGCGAAGTCACTAGCTGCGACGGCCTGGAGACCCACCTTGAGCGATCCGTACGAGACAACCGAGGCGCACCTCGAGCGACTCCTGCGCCGCGCCCTCAACTCCTATGACCTGCCGGACCGGTTGGTCGAGCGCCTCGGGTCGGCGCTCGCCCACAGTTCTTCGCTCCACACGACCGCCCACAGCCCGGCGGCGGGCCGGTGGCGGGAGATCCACCGGCACACCTACCTGCTGCCCGACGGGACTTCGGCCTCGCTGTGGGAGCTGGTCCACCGGCACGAGCACGACCGGGAGATCCGGCACGAGGTGTTCGCGAGCCGGGAGGAGACCCGGCTCGCCGCGGCCCGGCTGTTCGGCGCGGCCGACGCGCAGCCGGTGTTCGACCCGGCGCTGGAGGGCGTGTTCGCCGCGGTGGAGGAGGAGGGCGACGCGGACGCGGCCGCGCTCGGCGCTCTGTTCGGCCCGCGGGCGGCGGAGCAGCGGCACCGGGAGTACGCGGTGGAGCAGTCCGCCGACCACGCCCGGCGGGTGCTGCGGCGGGCCGAGAACCCGGACCGGCCCGGGGAGGAGGCTGCGCTGCTGCTGCGCTCGGCGTACGCCCACCGGATCACGCAGGCGTTCGGCACCCGGCAGTGCCTCGCGGACGGCCGGGACGCCGGCTTCCGGCTGTACGAGCACGCGTTCCTGCTGCTCGACGGGAGCGAGGTCAGCCTGTGGGAGGTCGAGCACACGGCGACGCCCGACGGGCGCCACATGTGCGAGGTGTACGCGACGGAGGCGGCCGCCCGCGGGGCGATGGAGGTCCGCGCCCACGGCTGAGGGCGGCCGCTCGACGGGCCCGGCCGAAACGGGGACGGGCATGCCCGCTCGGGAGCGGACATGCCCGTCTCAGGCGGCGGCGCGGGTCAGGCCGCCGGGAGCTTTTCCAAGGTGCCCGGAGCCGCGTCCGCGGCCTGTTGCCCGCTCCCGCCCTCCGGGGCGGTGAGCGACCTGCGGGGCAGCGTGAACATCACGGCGAAGATCAGGACCAGGACGGCCGCGATCCACCACAGGGCGCCGCGGAAGGCCTCGACGTACGGGGCGCCGAAGGCGGTGTCGTCGTCGATCAGCCCGAAGAAGACGACCGAGGTGAGGCCGAGGCCGAGGGCGTTGCCCATCTGCCCGGTGGTGTTGATCATGCCGGAGGCGGAGCCGGCGTGCTCGCGCGGGACCTCGGAGAGCACGGTGTCGGTCAGCGGGGCGACGATCAGGCCCATGCCGATGCCCATGACGACCAGCGGCGCCGCCATCTGCCAGGAGGCGATGGCCATGCCGTAGTGCTCGGACTCCCAGATGTAGAGCAGGATGCCCGCGGCCATGGTGAGCGCGCCCGCCTGGAGGACCTTGCGGCCGAAGCGGGGCACCAGCTTCTGCACGGACAGGCCCGCGGCCACGGAGACGGCGATGGAGAACGGGATGCCGGTGGTGCCGGCGCGCAGGGCGCTCCAGCCGAGCCCCACCTGCATGTACAGGGTCCAGACGAGGAAGAAGATGCCGGTCGCCAGGCCGAAGGTGAGCTGGACGGCGATGCCGCCCGCGAAGCTGCGGATCTTGAACAGGGAGAGCTCGACCAGCGGGGAGCCGTCCTTGCGGGTCTTGTGCACCTCGTAGGCGATGAAGGCGACGAAGACGAACGGCGCCGCGATCATCGAGACGAAGCCCCACAGCGGCCAGTCGTTCTCCCGGCCGTGGGTGAGCGGGAAGATCAGCAGGACCAGGCCGAGGGTGGCCAGGACGACGCCGACGAGGTCGAGGCGCAGGGCCTTCGGGGCCTTGGACTCGGTGATGAACGCCCGGCCGAGGAGCACGCCGGCGATGCCGACGGGCAGGTTGATCAGGAAGATCGGGCGCCATTCGAGGCCGAAGAGGTTCCACTGCGTCAGCAGCGCGCCCAGCATCGGGCCGGAGACGGCGCCGAGGCCGACGATGGCGCCGAACATGCCGAAGACCTTGCCGCGCTCGTGCGGCGGGAAGGTGACGTGGATGATCGCCAGGACCTGCGGGACCATCAGGGACGCCATCGCGCCCTGGAGGATGCGGGCGGCGACCAGGACGTCCGGGGACGGGGCGATGCCGCAGAGGAGCGAGGCGGCGGTGAAGCCGGCGATGCCGATGAGGAAGAGCCGCTTGCGGCCGTAGATGTCGCCGAGACGGCCACCGGTGATCAGGCCCGCGGCGAAGGCCAGGGCGTAGCCGGCGGTGATCCACTGGATGGCGCTGGTGGAGGCGCCGAAGTCGCCCCGCATGGACGGTATCGCGATGTTGACGATCGTGACGTCGACCAGGTCCATGAAGGCGGCGGTCATCACGATGGCGAGCGCCAGCCAGCGGCGCCGGTCGGCGGCGGGGGCCGCGGTGGCGGCGGTGTCGGAAAGGTCGGGAAGGGCGGTGTTCCGCTTCTCTCGTGCGGGCCCGTCGTCGGTTCCGGGCGATGTCGTGGTCGTCTCGGTCATGGGAAGAACCTAGACCGGATGTAGGTCCGTTCGTGTCCTATTTCGCTGGCAGGCTGTTTCCCATGACCGACACTCCGGCACGCCTCCTGACCCTGCTCTCCCTGCTGCAGACCCCGCGCGAGTGGCCCGGCAGCGAACTGGCCGGCCGCCTGGGAGTGAGTACGCGCACCATCCGGCGCGACATCGACCGGCTGCGGGAGCTCGGCTACCCCGTGGAGGCGACCCTCGGCGCCGAGGGCGGGTACCGGCTGGTGGCGGGGGCGGCGATGCCGCCGCTGCTGCTGGACGACGAGGAGGCCGTCGCGATCGCGGTGGGGCTGCGGGCCGGCGCCGGGCACGCGATCGAGGGCGTGGAGGAGGCCTCCGTACGGGCGCTCGCGAAGCTGGAGCAGGTCCTGCCCGGGCGGCTGCGGCACCGGGTCGGGGCGCTGCAGTCGGCGACGATCGCCCTGACCCGCGGGGACGGCGCCAGTGTGGACCCGCGGACGCTGACGGCGATGGCGTCCGCGGTGGCCGGTCCGGAGCGGCTGCGGTTCGCCTACCGGGACCGGGACGGGGCGCACACCAAGCGGCTGGTGGAGCCGTACCGGCTGGTGAGCACGGGCAGCCGCTGGTACCTGGTGGCGTACGACCTGGAGCGGGACGACTGGCGGACCTTCCGGGTGGACCGGGTCGCCGACCCGTTCCCGACCGGCGCCCGCTTCACGCCGCGGGAGCTGCCCATGGAGGCCGTGGAATTCGTGCGGCGGGGGCTGCGGGGGCGGGAGACGTACGAGGTGGAGGTCTCCTTCGGGGTGCCGGCGGAGGAGCTGCCGCCGTGGCTGCAGACGCACGCCGAGGTGTCCCCGGAGCCCGGCGACGCCGGGCGGTGCCGGGCGCGGTTCGAGAGCGGGGACGCCGCGGAGTGGGTCGCGGCCCGACTGGCGCTCACGGGTCTGCCCTTCACGGTGCACGGACCGGCCTTCCTCACCGCCGCCGCCCGCGGCCTCGCCGACCGGCTGACGGCGGGGGCGGGTCAGGAGCGGCGCGGGACCACCAGGCCGGACTCGTAGGCGAGGACCACGAGCTGGGCGCGGTCGCGGGCGCCGAGCTTGGCCATGGCCCGGTTGATGTGGGTCTTGGCGGTCGCCGGGCTGATGACCAGCCGGCCGGCGATCTCGTCGTTGGACAGGCCCTGCGCGGCCAGGGCGACCGTCTCGCGTTCGCGGCCGGTCAGCTCCTCCAGCCCGCCGCCGGTGGGGGCGGCCGGCGGCTGGGCGACGTACCGGTCGATGAGCCTGCGGGTGAGGGCGGGCGCGAGGAGGGCGTCGCCGCGGGCCGCGACGCGCACGGCGTGCAGGAAGTCCTCCGGCAGGACGTCCTTGACCAGGAAGCCGGCGGCGCCGGCGCGCAGCGCGTCGAGGACGTACTCGTCCATGCCGTAGTTGGTCAGCATGACGACGTGGACGCCCGCCAGGGACGGGTCGGCGGCGATGCGCCGGGTCGCCTCGATGCCGTCCATGCGGGGCATCCGGATGTCGACGAGCGCGACGTCGGGCAGCTGCTCCCGGGCGAGGGCGAGGGCCTCCTGCCCGTCGGCGGCCTCGCCCACGACCTCGATGCCCTCCTCGAGGTCGAGGAGCGCGCGGAAGCCGCTGCGGATGAGGGGCTGGTCGTCGGCCAGCAGGACCCGGATCACGGGGCTCCGTCCACGGGGAGTTCGGCCCGGACGGTGAAGCCGCCCGTACTGCGCGGGCCGGTGTGCAGGCGGCCGCCCAGGGCGGTGACGCGTTCGCGCATGCCGAGCAGCCCGAGCCCGGCCCCTGTCGGCGGGTGCGGGGCGCCCTTGCCGTCGTCGTCGACGCGGACGGCGAGAACGCCCGGCCGGTGGCCTACGACCACGGTGGCCGTGCCGGCCGCGGCGTGCCGGGCGACGTTGGTGAGCGCCTCCTGGACGATCCGGTAGGCGGTACGCCCGACCGCGGCCGGCACGGCGTACGGCTGCCCCTCGACCGCCAGCGTCACCTCCAGGGCGGCCCCGGTCCCGGTCCCGGTCCCGGCCCCCGTCCCGGCCCCCTTCCCGCTAGCGCGGAACCGCTCGACGAGTGCGGGCAGGTCGTCGATCCCGGGCGGCGGGGCCGTGTCGTCGGCGCGCAGCGCTTCGAGGGTCGCGCGCAGCTCCCGGCCGGCCTCGCGGCCCGCCTCCCGGATCGCGAGCAGGGCCGGCGGCACCTCCTCGCCGCGGCGCCGGGCCACGTGGACGGCCGCCTCCGACTGCACCTTGATCACCGAGATCTGGTGGGTGAGCGAGTCGTGCAGCTCCCGCGCGATGCGCAGCCGCTCCTCGTCGGCCCGGCGCCGCGCGGTCTCCTCGCGGGTGCGCTCGGCCTGGTCCGCCCGCCGCTCGGCCTGCCGCACCGCCTCGCCCGCGGCGAACGCGGCGATCAGCCAGGCGAGTTCGAGGGTGCCGCGGGCCTGCGCCACCACCTCGCGCACGGGCCCGCCGTGGACGGCGGCGGCCGTGAGGTGGAGTACGGCGACCAGGCCGGCCGAGACCGCCACGGCGGCCTTGCGGTGTCCGGCGCGGACCGCGCCGTAGACCGCGACCAGGTAGGACACGGCGAGCACCTCGAACCCGGCGGCGAGCCAGCCCGCCGCGCACGCGGCGGTGGCGGCCAGGACCGGGAGCGGGGCCGGGCGCCGCGCGGCCAGGGCCGCACCGCCGGCCGCGAGCAGGAGGCAGCCGAGCAGCGCACGCCACCCGGCGGGGTGCGGCCCGGTCAGCCCTGAGCCCAGTTGCAGTGCCGCCACGCCCAGGGCCGTCGCCCCGGCGGCGGCCCCGGCCGGGACGCGGAACCGTCCTGTGTCCATGGGGGCACGGTAGCCGGATGCGGCCGGGGGCGGATCGGGCTCGGGGACGAGCGGCCGGCTACCGCGGCTGCGGTACGTGCGCGCCGCCTGCCGCCACCGCGGTAGGCGTATCCCGCGGCGGCGGCAGCGGAAAGTGCCCGCGTCCGCCGGACGACCGGCAGGGGGGCCGGCGCGCATGCTCGCAGGGCACGGCGATCGCACGCCGTGCGCGGCGACGGCAGAAGGAGGAGAGCGGTATGAGCGCTTCAGCGGTGCTGGTGGCTGCCGCCGAGGGCGGGATCATCGGCGATGGGCGGACCGGAGCCAACCTGGCCCTGGCGGCGGGGGCGGTCGGGTGGGCCGTCGGCGGGCTGGCCCTGGCCGCCGGGCGCCGGCTCGGCGCCGGCCGGGCGCCGGCCGGGCGCACGCGCGCCGGCGGGACGGCGGCGGTCGTGACGGGAGTGCTCGGCACGGTGCTCGCGGTGCTGCACCTGGCGACCGCCCGCGGCGGGCCTGGCACCGGCAACGGCCTCGTGGGCGCCGTCGTGGCCGTCCCGCTGGGGATCGGCGCCGTATTCCTCGGGCGGCGGGTACTGGCCCGCTGCCGCCGGGCCCCCGCCGGCTGACCCCTGGCCGCCTGGGCGCCGGGCCGCCCGGGCTTCGGCCGCCCGGCCCGGCGCAGGGTGCGGCGCCGCCCCCGGCGGGCCGGGGGCGGGGGTGCGGCGCGGCGGGCGGGGTCAGGCCACGGCGTCGAAGCCGGTGTCGTGGGCCATCCGCTTCAGCTCCAGCAGGGCGTGCTTCTCGATCTGGCGGATCCGCTCGCGGGTCAGGCCGTGCTGCTTGCCGACCTCCGTCAGGGTCCGCTCGCGGCCGTCGTCTATGCCGTACCGCATCTTGATGATCGACGCCGTGCGCTGGTCGAGCTTGCCCAGCAGGTCCTCCAGCTCCTCGCTGCGCAGCAGGGAGAGGACGGACTGCTCGGGGGAGATGGCGGAGGTGTCCTCCAGCAGGTCGCCGAACTGGGTCTCGCCCTCGTCGTCCACGGACATGTTCAGGCTGACCGGGTCCCGGGCCCAGTCCAGGACGTCGCCCACGCGCTGCTCGGTCGTGTCCAGCTCGGCGGCGATCTCCGCGTGCTCCGGGTCGCGGCCGTTCTCCCGGTTGAACTCCCGCTGGACGCGGCGGATCCGGCCGAGCTCCTCGACGAGGTGGACGGGCAGGCGGATGGTGCGCGACTGGTCGGCGATGGACCGGGTGATGGCCTGGCGGATCCACCACGTGGCGTACGTGGAGAACTTGAAGCCCTTGGTGTAGTCGAACTTCTCCACGGCGCGCACCAGGCCGGCGTTGCCCTCCTGGATCAGGTCGAGCAGGGGCAGGCCGCTGCGCGGGTAGCGGCGGGCGACGGCGACGACGAGGCGCAGGTTGGAGCGGATGAAGACCTCCTTGGCGCGCTCGCCTTCCGCGGCGAGGGCCTCCAGCTCCTCGCGGGAGGGGCCGGCCCCCTTGCGCTCCACGCCGCCTTCGAGGATCTCCCGCGCGTACACGCCGGCCTCGATGATCTGCGAGAGTTCCACTTCCTTGGCCGCGTCGAGCAGCGGGGTGCGCGCGATCTCGTCCAGGTACATGCCGACCAGGTCGCGGTCGGCGATCTCCCCGCCCGCTGCGCGGGCGCTGCCCGTGGACTCGTTGCGGGCGACGGCGCGGGTTGCCATGCGTGCTCCCTTGCAAAGTGTTAGGTCGCGGTGCGGCTGCTGGAACGCGGCTGCGCGTCCCCGGACACTCTCCCGAGTGCCCGCTTCCGATGGAAACAACGACTGGAATCGGGACAGAATTCCCAGGCCGGTCGATGTTTTTCGCGATCTTGCAGTATCCTGCCCCGCCGCTCTGGCCGGGCGAGGTGCGGCGGCGTTTCCGGATCGCGAAGAGATGCAGGTCAGAGCGGGGCCGGGCCGCTTCGGAGCGGCGCTGCCCCGGGCCGTCGCCCCCGCCCCTGGAGACGCCGTCCGGGCGCGTCCGGTTGCCCCGCGCCGCCCCCGGGCCCGCGGATCCGCGCCCGGGGGCCCGTAAGGCGCCCCGCCGGCACCTGCCGCGGGCCGGTCAGCCGAACTGGACGGAGCGCTTCGACAGGCCCATCCAGAAGCCGTCCACCGCGTCGGAGCGGCGGCCGAGGTCGCCGGCGGCGTCCGCGGCGCCGAGGGTGACGAAGAGCGGCGCGAAGTGCTCGGTGCGCGGGTGGGCCAGGCGGCCGGCCGGCGCCTTGGCCTCGAAGTCGAGCAGGGCGTCGACGTCGCCCGCGTCGAGGGCCTCCCGGCCCCACGCGTCGAACTCGGCCGACCAGGCGGGGACGCCGGGCCCGGTGTGCCGGAGCGCGGCCAGGTTGTGGGTGAAGAAGCCGCTGCCGACGATCAGCACGCCCTCGTCGCGCAGCGGGGCGAGCCGGCGGCCGATCCCCATCAGCCGCTTGGGGTCGAGAGTCGGCATGGAGACCTGGAGGACCGGCACGTCGGCGTCCGGGTACATCTCGACGAGGGGCACGTACGCCCCGTGGTCGAGGCCCCGGTCCGGGACGTCCTGGACCGGCGTGCCGGGGCCGCGCAGCAGCGCCCGTACGGACGCGGCCAGCTCCGGGGCGCCGGGGGCCCCGTAACGGACCCGGTAGTAGTGCTCGGGGAAGCCCCAGAAGTCGTACACGAGCGGGACGGTCCCGGTGGCGCCGAGGGCCAGTGGCGCCTCCTCCCAGTGGGCGGAGACCACCAGGACGGCGCGCGGGCGCGGCAGGGCGGCGGACCAGGCGGCCAGCTCGGCGGGCCAGACCGGGTCGTCGGCCAGGGGCGGCGCGCCGTGGCTGAGGTACAGCGCGGGCATGCGGGCGGCAGCGGCCCGCGCGGGGCCCTGGTCCGGGTCCGGGTCCGGGGTGGCGGCGGGGTGCGGGGTGACGGTCACGGCGGTGCTCCTCGTTGCGCGGGCGCGGGGCCGGGGGAAGGGGCAAGGCTGGACAAGACGAACCCCGCGTCGTTCAAATTTGAACGACGCGGGGCCGTCGGTCATTCCCGGGGCACCCCGGAGCCCGTCAGTGCGCGATCACCGGGACCTTGATCTCCGCGTCCGCGCCGCGGCCGGAACCGGAGGCGACGGGGCCGCCGGCGCCGGGACGGCCGGTGTTGATCAGTGTCAGCGCCAGGGCCGCGCTCGCGGCGAGGATGCCCACCGCCCACCAGATGGCGGCGGAGTAGCCCTCCACCATGGCCTGCGCCTGGACCAGCCCGGCCGCGGCGCCGCCCGCGGCGGCCTCGCCCGCGTGGTCCACCAGGTACGCGGTCGTCGCCGACGCGGCGATGGTGTTCAGCAGGGCGGTACCGATCGCGCCGCCCACCTGCTGCGAGGTGTTGACCATGGCGGAGGCGACACCGGCGTCGGCCGCGGCCACGCCGTGCGTGGACAGCGACATCGCCGGCATGAACGCGGTGCCCATGCCCAGGCCCAGCAGCAGCTGCGCCGGCAGGATCAGCCCGGCGTACGACGAGTCGACCTCCAGCTGCGTCAGCAGCAGCATGCCGGTCGCCGCGAGCAGGAAGCCGGGGCCCATCAGCAGCCGCGGCGGGACGCGGTTCATCAGGCGGGCGCCGATCTGCGTGGAGCCCGTGATCATGCCGGCGATCATCGGCAGGAACGCGAAGCCGGTCTTCACCGGCGAGTACCCCTTGACGACCTGCAGGTAGTAGGTCAGGAAGAGGAACAGGCCGAACATCGCGATGACGGCCAGGCCCAGCGAGAGGTACACGCCGCCGCGGTTGCGCTCCAGCAGGACGCGCAGCGGCAGCAGCGGGGACTTCACCCGGGCCTCGACCAGGACGAACGCGCCGAGCAGCACCACCGACGCCACGAACATGCGGATCGTCCACGCGTCCGTCCAGCCGGCCGACTCGGCGCGCGTGAACCCGTACACGAGCAGGACGAGGCCCAGCGTGGACAGCAGGACGCCCGGCAGGTCCAGCGGGGCGCGGTTGCGGCCGCCGGCCGGCTCCCGCACGACGAGCCAGGCGCCCACGGCCGCCACGACGGCGAACGGGATGTTCACGAAGAACGTCCAGCGCCAGTCCAGGTACTCGGTGAGGAACCCGCCGAGGATCAGGCCGACGGCGCCGCCGCCGCCCGCGATCGCACCGTAGATGCCGAAGGCCTTGGCGCGCTCGGCGCCGTCCGTGAACATCACGGCCAGCAGCGAGAGCGCGGCCGGGGCGAGCAGCGCGCCGAAGACGCCCTGGAGGGCGCGGGCGCCCAGCATCATCGCCTCGCCGGTGGCGGCGCCGCCGAGCGCCGAGGCGAGCGCGAAGCCGATCAGGCCGACGACGAAGGCGTTGCGGCGGCCCCACTTGTCGGCGATGCGGCCGCCGAAGAGGAGCAGCCCGCCGAAGGCCAGCGCGTAGGCGGTGATGACCCACTGGCGGTTGCCGTCGGAGATGCCGAGGTCGGCCTGGGCCGACGGCAGCGCGATGTTCACGATCGTCGCGTCGAGGACGACCATGAGCTGCGCCAGGGCGATGAAGACGAGCGCCTTCCAGCGGTTGGGGTCGGGGGCCGCCGCCCGGAGCGGATCGGCGGCCTCGGCTGTTTTCGGCATGGGGGTACCCACTTCGGTGTGCGGAACGAAAGAAATGGCGGAAATGACGGAAAGATGAGATAAGCGGCTTTTGTGACGCTAGCGGGCCGGAGCCTTCGGCGTCACACGGTTTTCTGCCTGAGGTCCTCGAAGGTCGCGGGCGCCCCGGGGAGTTCGGAGGCGCCCGGGGCGCGCAGCCCGTCGAGGAAGAGCTGGAGGTGGCGGTGGACGAAGGCGTCCACGCTGACGCAGGAGACGCCCGGCAGGGGCCGGCTGAGCTGGGACAGGGCGACCATCAGGTCGCCGACGCCGACGTCGCCGCGGACGAGGCCCGCGCGCCGGCCGGCGTCCATCAGGGACTCGACCACCTCGGCCAACGCGCGGTTCGCGGCGAGGAGTTCGGGATGCTCGCGGTCGAAGCCGCCGCCCAGCATGGCGCACAGGGCGCCGATCCGCTCGTCGGCGGCGGTGTGCGTGAAGCGGCACAGCGCAGCGAACGCGTCGGGCTCCTCGGCGAGCGCGTCGCGCGCCTCGGCCTCGACCCGTCCCATGACGAACAGCACGACGTGGTGGACGAGTTCGGCCCGGTCGGGGAAGTGCCGGTAGAGGGTGGCGTTGCCGACGCCCGCGCGGCGGGCGACCTCGTCGAACGGGGCCCCCGAGCCCAACTCCACGAACACCTCCCGGGCCGCGACGAGGATCCGCTCCCGGTTGCGCACGGCATCGGCGCGCGGACGGGCGGCGCGCGCGGGCGCGTCGGCGGAGACGGCGGTGCGCTGCATCAAGGGCCTTCCTCGAACGGCTCCGGCCACCCCGCGGGGGGCGGCGTACGAATGCCTGGGCGCCGGCACCCGCGGACCGAAACGGGGACCGGATCCCCGTTTGGGGGACACGGATGCAAACGGGGATCTGCTCCCCGGTTATTTCACCCTCCCGTGTGAGCCGCGCCACACGGCCGTTCCCGTTCGGCCGCACCCGGCGCGCGGGCGCGGCGCGCCCGTCGGAGGGTGAGCCCACGGAGTGCAGCCCCGGGCCCGGCCGGGCTGCCGCGGAGCGGAAGGCGATCCCCATGGCGCAGACCCGCCACCGGATACGCGGACCCCACCGCGCCGGCGCCTACATCGGGCTGACAGCCCTCGCCCTCGGCATCACGGCGACCGCCAGCTCCGGGATCTCCGGCCGCCACCACTCCGCGTCCGGGCCGGCCGCTACGACCGCGGAGGCGGCGCTCGCCCCGTGCCGGATCAGCGGCGCCCCGGGCGTGCAGATGTCGGAGGGGCTGCCGACACCCCCGGGGTACTCCCGCTCGACCGGCGAGGTCCGCGCCCTCAACCTGATGATCGACTTCCCGGACGCCAAGGGCGAGGGCACGGCGCTCGACCGGATGGCGGAGTTCTTCCCGCAGACCTCCGACTGGTTCCGCACCAGCTCCTACGGCCGGCTCGCCTACCGGCCCGAGGCGCCGGTGAAGAGCTGGCTGCGGATGCCGATGCCGTTCGCCGCGTACGGGATCGGGCGCGGCTCCCCGTACGAGCCCGGCTACCGGCAGCTCGTCGAGCACATCGTGAGCGTGGCCGACCCGGAGGTGGACTTCAGCCGGTACGACCTGGTGAACATCCTGGTCACGCCGAACGCGGGCCCGTCGGCGCTCGACACGGTGCTGTCGGTGACGTTCTCCGGCAACGGCGACGCGCCGGTCGCGGACGGCGTGCCGCTGGCGAACACGTCGTTCGTCTACAGCCGGCAGGACGACGGCTCCGGCACCTACCGGGAGACCGGCTACCGGGTCCTCCCGCACGAGAACGGGCACGTCTTCGGCCTGCCCGACCTGTACACCGCCGACGGCGGCGGCGCGGTCGGGCACTGGGACATCATGAGCGAGGACTGGGGCTCCAACAACGACCTGCTGGGCTGGCACAAGTGGAAGCTCGGCTGGCTGGACGGATCGCAGATCAGCTGCGCGTCGAAGCCCGGCATGAGCGACCACGTGCTGTCGCCGCTGGCGGTCGAGGGCGGCACGAAGCTGGCCTTCGTCCCGCTGTCGCCGACCACCGGGTACGCGGTGGAGGTCCGCACGCAGGCGGGGAACGACGAGACGGTGTGCAAGCCGGGCGTACTGGTCTACAGGGTCGACTCCGAGGTGGACACGGGCCGGGGCCCGGTCACGGTCGTCGACAGCGCGGCCGACAGCGGCGGCTGCACGCGCCGGCCGAACGTCCACGGCGAGCTGTCGGACGCCCCGTACCGGCCGGGTGAGACCTTCACGGACGAGGTGGAGGGCATCAGCATCTCGGTGGTCGGCGAACTGCGCGACGGCAGCTTCCAGGTCCGCATCACCCGGCCCTGACCCCCGGAGGGCAGGCCGGTGCCGGGACCGGCTAACCTGATCTTGACCGTTTGAACGAGTTCAAGAATCACTGGGGGGCCGGTGCACCGTCACCGCATCATGATCTCCGCCGCGGTCGCCGCGGCAGCCGTGGGCCTCGTCCCGGGCACGGCACAGGCGGCGGACCCGCCGACCGGCCACGGGGCGGCGGCGGGGGCCGCGGCGGCGGCCCCGGGGAAGGCCGAGGCCGCACGGGCCGAACTGCGCAAGTCCCCGTTCTTCAGCCCGGCCGACCGCTCGACCACCCCGCCCCGCACCGGCGGCGGCAGGGCATCGGCGCAGGGCACGGACGCTGCGGCGGGCGACCCGCACCTGTCCGTCGAGATGGGCGCCAGCCACACCACCGCGCGCGGCATCATGCTCACCGCGTACGTCATGACGATCAGCGACCTGCCGACCGCGGTGCAGGTGGACGTCGACTGGGGCGACGGCAACAAGCAGACGGAAGTCGTCCTCTCCGGCTCCGACTACCCCTTCCTGCACCTGGACCACACGTACGCGGAGGTCGGCGCCCACAAGGTCACCCTCACCGCGAAGGACGTCCGCAACGACCTGACCACGACGAACACCGTCGACGTCGTCGTGGCGGGCTCCGAGTTCACCCCGCACGCCCCGACCCGCCTGCTGGACACCCGTGACGGCACCGGCGCGGCGGGCGCCCGGCCCGTCCCCGCGTACGGGACGACCCGCGTGAAGGTCGCCGGCACCGGCGGCATCCCGGCCGGGGTGTCCGCCGTGGCGCTCAACCTGACCGCCACCAACACCCGCGCCGCCGGGCACGTCACCGCGTACGCGGCGGGCACCGACCGCCCGGCCACGTCGAACGTCAACTTCGCGGCGGGGCAGACCGTTCCGAACCTGGCGATCGTCCCGGTGAGCGAGGACGGCCACATCGAGCTGTCCAACCACAGCGACGGCACCACGGACCTCCTCGCGGACGCCACCGGCTACTTCACCCGCTCCGCGGCGGCCGGCTACACCTCGCTCGCCCCGACGCGCCTCGTCGACACCCGCGAGGGACTGGGCGCCCGGCGGGGCCCGGCATCCGGCCAGTCGTCGTTCGCCGTGCAGATCGCGGGCGCGGGCGGCGTCCCGTCGGAGGGCGTCACGGCGGTGGCCCTGAACGTCACCGTGACCGACCCGCGGGAGGCGGGCCACCTGACGCTCTTCCCGAGCGGGCAGAAGGCGCCGACCACGTCGAACCTCAACTTCACCGCCGGGCAGACCGTCGCCAACTCGGTGATCGTCCCGGTCGGCCCCGACGGCCGGATCCAGATCCGCAACGGCTCCTGGAGCGGAGCCGACGTGATCGTGGACGTCGTCGGCCACTACAGCGCCGACGGCAAGGCCGCCTACCTGCCGCTCACGCCGACCCGCCTGCACGACTCCCGCGAGTGGTGGCAGGTGAAGTCCCTGGACTTCCTGCACCAGCGGATCCCGGCGGGCAAGTCCGCGCCGGAGGCGGCCGTGGTGAACGCGACGGTGACCAACACCACCGGCAGCGGCCACCTTTCGATCGCCCCCGACCCGAACACCCAGCTGCAGTACGACAAGGGCACGGCGGTCACCCCGCCTCCCCCGCACTCCTCGAACCTGAACTGGACGAAGGGCACGACGGTCTCGAACCTCGCCCAGACGGGCACGGGCCCCGGCACCATCGTCGACTTCTGGAACCGCAGCTGGGAGCCGATCGACCTGGTCGTCGACCTCTTCGGCATCTACGACAGGCGCTGACCGCAGGCCCCGCGCCCGCGCCCCCGGCACGTCCGCGAGCCCCCGGCCAAGATCTCCCGGTACGCACTGCACCCCACCCGCTACACTTGCCGCGGTGGCCAGGTCCTCACGGACCGCGTCCACGAGCACGCCTTCGTAGCTCAGGGGATAGAGCACGGCTCTCCTAAAGCCGGTGTCGCAGGTTCGAATCCTGCCGGGGGCACGAGTCAAGCAGGAGCACACCTGAGCGTTCAGGTGTGCTCCTCGGCGTTTCTGCCAACAGGGTGGACGTCGGCGGAGGGGCCGTGAGCGGGACGAAGGTGCCGGACCGATCGCGGACAGTACGCTGAACCCAGCGGGATCGGGCCCGCTCCCCAGTGTCCGGGAGGTGCTTCATGTCGGCCGAGATGGTGGCCCCGGCGTGGATGCATGAGCAGATCACCGCCGAGGAGTACGAGTCCTGGTCCGAGGAGCAGTGCGCCGGTATCGAGATCGTGGACGGGATGGTCGTCGTGAGTCCGAGCGCCTCCAAGCGCCACAACCGGCTGGCCCGGATCCTGGCGAACGCCCTGGACGCCGCCGCGGGTGCGGAATGGAACGCCGACACGGACTTCGACGTCCGGCTCCAGGACGTCCCGCTCACCAATCGCCGACCGGACGTTGTCGTCTACCGCGCGGACACGATCGACGTCACCCCCACCCGCCCGGAGCACGTGCTGCTGGTCGCGGAGGTGGTGTCACCTGGCTCGGAGACCACCGACCGGATTGTGAAGGTCGACCAGTACGCCAAGGCGGGCATCGGCTTCTACTGGCGCATCGAGCAGGCCGCGACGGGCGTTCCCCTCGTATACACGTATGTTCTCGACCCGGCGACGAAGTCCTACCGGGACGGAGACGTGTTCACCGGTGTACTCAAGGCGGCAGCCCCCTTCCCCGTGGAAATCGACCTCGGCCAGGTCTGATATACGGCTCGGCACTGGCCGCGGGTGAGCAATGCGCAGGGCGCCGTACGAGAAGGGGACGACCTGGTGGACGCCGTTCGCGCGCCATTGGGGCCGACGGATTGCGGCACAAGCCGGGGCGTGCCGGAGCCCTTCCGGGTCCCGAGGGGGCGGAAGGGCCAGGGGTGAGGGGATTAGCTCAGGCCCCTTGTGCGTTCGCCTATGCGGTCGCCTACCGGGGCGCCTGCGCGCTTCAGGTCCGCCTTCGTGTGTGCGCCTCCCTTGACCTTGCTGGGGACGGGGCCGGCGAAGCCGTGGCCCTTGGAGGGGGGCGGTCCGGGCGGCTCCTGGCCCTTTGCGGCGCGCCGGACGTCCTGGTTCTGCTCTTTGCTCATCCCGTCGTCAACTCCTCGGGAAGCACCCAATCGGACTATTGGGATCGTATGCAGATATGTCGCGGGGCGCACCTTCCGGAGTCGTCAGCCGTCCGCCGGCTCCGCCGGGTCCACCGTCTCGCGGACTAGGTCCTCCGGGCAGGGCGTGCCCCGGGGCAGCTGGTACTTCGCCGCGATCCGGTACTCCCCCGCCGCCGGGGCCAGCAGTTCCGTCCACACGTCGCCCGCGCCGTCCGCCTCCGCCCTGAACAGGCAGCCGGCCGTGTTCGCGTACCCCTGCGGCGGCGGCACCGGCCGCCCCTCGGCGTCGACCAGCCCGAGCCACGGCGAGTGCGGGATGCGGACGAGGACCCGCCCGGGGGCCTTCACGTCGACGACCAGCCGGTCCGCGCCCGCCCGGACCACCGTGGCCGGCCCGGACACCAGTTCCGTCGGGCGGTCGACGCGGAAGAGCTGCCAGTTCGCGTCGCCCCACACCCGCTCCAGGTACGGCAGCCCCGCGGCGACCAGCCGGGCCTCCGCCTCGCCGCCCGAGTCGGGTTTGTCCGCGGGCAGCACCACGTAGTGCACGGCCCAGCGTTCCAGCCATTCCCGGTAGCTCTCCGCGGTCAGCGTGTCGTCGTAGAAGAGCGGGTTGCGTTCGAGGTCGGCCTGCCGGTTCCAGCCGCGTGCGAGGTTGACGTACGCCGGGAACGCCGACGACTCGCGGTGGCTGCTCGCCGGCACCACCTCGACGCGCCCGCGGTCCGCACCGGCCTTGCGGAGCTGGTCGACCAGCGGGGCGAGCTCCCGGTTCCAGGCGGCCACGGGGGTGGTGCGCACGATGTCGGTGACGCTGTTCGCCGTGATCCACACGGTCACGCCGGTGAACGCCGCCACCAGCGCCCGGCGGCGGCCCGTGCCCGCGGCGGCGTACGGGACGGCCGCCAGCAGGACGGCCCCGCCGAAGAGCATGGCGAGCCGGGTGACGTTCGAGCCGACCTGGGAGTCGATCGCCCAGGTCAGGAAGACGCCGAGGACGTACACCGCCGCGGCGGCCCGGACTGTCTTCCACCGCTTCGGTACGAGGAGGGCGACGGCCAGCCCCGTCGCGAACGGCAGCCACGCCGAGCCGATCTTCATCGGCTGGGTCCCGGAGAAGGGGAACAGCCAGGCCGACAGCCCGACGACCGCCACGGGGGCGAGGCCGAGGGCGTACGCGCCCGGCCGCCGCCGGCTCAGGAACAGCGCGGCCGCGACGACCCCGAGGAAGAGGCCCGCGACGGGGCTGGAGGCGGTCGCGAGCCCGGCCAGCGGCGCCGCGACGGCGGCTTTCGCCCAGCGCCGGCGGGCCCAGCGGCGCGGCCAGCAGAAGACGGCCGCGACGGCGCCCAGCGCGAACATCGCGCCCAGCCCGAAGGTGACCCGGCCGGACAGGGCGTTGCAGAAGAGTCCGTACACCCCGGCCAGCGCCGGCCACAGCGGTTCGCGCACGGCGCCCCGGCAGCGGGTCAGGATCAGCGCCAGCAGGGCGGCGGAGAGGGTGCCGGCGACCATCATCGTCGTCCGCACGCCGATCATGTACATGACGTACGGGGAGACGACGCTGTACGAGACGGGGTGCATGCCCCCGTACCAGGCGAGGTTGTACGCCGAGTCCGGATGCCGGCCGACGAACTCCGCCCAGGCGTCCTGCGCGGCGAGGTCGCCGCCGCTGTTGGCGAAGGCGTAGAACCAGACGACGTGGAGCACGGCCGCCACCGCAGTGGACACCGCCACCGGATGCCGCCGGGCCGCGGCCAGGACGCGGGCGGCAGGACCCCCGCCGACGGCGCCCCGAGCCCCGGCAGGACCGGCAGGACCGCCCGCACCGCCCGCACCGGCCGCACTCGCCGCCCCGGCGGCAGCCGCCGCCGGCGCGCCCCGGCCCTCGGTCTGCTCCTGCTCAGCGGTGGTCACTGGTCGCTCACTGCCCTACTCCCCAGCCCTGGGGTCACTCCGTCGCATCCCGGTCGCCCGTCCCGGCTACTGGACGCACACCGGCGCCCCGGGGTTGCCCCCGAGGCGCCGGTCCATGGTCTCCGGTGCCGGCCGGACCAGCCGATCCGGGTCAGCCGATCCGGGTCAGCTTGCTGCCGATTCCCGGCGCGGCCAGGTCGTTCTTCAGTGTCACGGGAACCTTCACCTGGCTGGCCCCCTCGCCGACGGTCAGCACGCCGACCTCGGTGCCCGCCGTCGCGGTCTGCGGGAGCTTGGAGTCGCCGTGGGACAGCTTGATGTCGACGGTCAGCGACGGCCAGCCGACCGCCTCGACGTCGGCCCCGGCCACGACCGGGGTGCGGCCGCCGAGCCCGTCGTCCACGTACCCGACGACGTCGCCCTTCTTCACCACGGCCGCGCTGGTCAGCGACTTCTGCGTGGCCAGCATGACGTTCTTGCTGGCAGCGATCGCGGTGCCCAGGATCGGCACGCCGTGCTGCCCGAGGACCGCGCCGACGATCAGCTGCCGGGTCTTGCCGACCTGCTTCTCCGCGGCGAAGAGCAGGTTGCCGCCCGCCTTGCTGGTGGAGCCGGTCTTGATGCCGAGCGAGCCGTTGTAGGGCACGAGGTCGTTCCAGTTGCGCCAGGACTTGCCCGACGGGTCCTGCCAGCTCGGCAGCTTGGTGATGGCGACGAGTTCCGGCATCTCGACGACCTTCAGACCCAGCTTGACCTGGTCCTCGGCGGTGCTGACCGTCGTGGCGTCCAGACCCGAGGGGTCCGTGTACGTCGTGTTGGTCATGCCGAGTTCCCTGGCGGTGTCGTTCATCTTCTTGACGAACGCCTCCTGGTCGCCGCCGGTGTCCCAGCGGGCGAGCAGCCGCGCGACGTTGTTCGCCGACGGGATCATGATCGCGGCGAGGGCGTCGTACTGCGAGATCTTGTCGCCCTCCTTCAGCGTGTTGACCGTCGACTCGCCCTCGGCGTCCTTCTTGCCGTCCTCGACGGCCGTCTTGTCGACGTCGATCATCGGACCCTGCTCCCCCTTCTTCAGGGGGTGGTTCTTCAGGATCACGTACGCCGTCATGGTCTTGGCCACGCTTCCGATGGCGATCGGCTTCTGCTCGCCGAAGCTGCCGACGGTCCCGAGGCCGGAGGCCGCCATGAAGGCCTGGCCCTCCTTGGGCCAGGGCAGGGCCGGAGCGCCGCCCTCGAAGGTGTACGACTTCTTCGCCGTCATCGTGAGCTTCGGCTCGGGCAGCGGACGGACCAGCTGCACGACCGACAGGATGACGGCGAGCAGCACGACGAGCGGCGCGTAGATCTTCACGCGGCGCACGAAGGTGCGCATCGGGGTCGGCGGCGGGGGCGGGTTGTTCGTGAGGTCCGCGAGCATGTCGAGCGGCGGCTTCGGCGGCAGCGGCTGCTGCGTCGTCCGCTCGGTCCGGTCGACGGCGGCCGACGCCGACGCGGCGGTGGCTGCGGGTGCGGCAGCGGGCGCGGCCGCCTTCGCGTCGGCGGCCTTCGGCGCGGCGGCCTTGGGCGGCGGTACGGGGCCCCGCGCGGGGGCGGCCGGCTTCGCCGGGCCGTCGTCCGTGCGCAGCGGCACGAACGTGCCGGCCTTCTCCCCGCCGACCGGCTTCGGCGGTACGGGGCGCTCGGCGACGGGCTTGTCCACCGCGGGGGAGGACGGGGCGGCGGGAGCGGCCGGGGGCTTGACGGCGCGGAAGACCGCGGTGCGCTCGCTGTCCTCCGGCTCCCCGTCGGCGGGCTTCGCCGCAGCCGCGGCGGAAGCGGAACCGGACGCCTTTCCGGCGTCGGCGGCCGGCGGCTTGACCGCGCGGAAGACGGCGGTGCGCTCGCTGTCCTCGGAGTCCCCGGCCGGGGGCTTCGCCGCGGCGGAGCCACGGCCCGCGGCCCCGGCGGCTGCCGCGGCCGAACCGCCGACCCGACCGGAACCGGAATCGAGCCGCGGCGCCCGGAACACCGCGGTGCGCTCACTGTCGTCACCACCGGACGCGGCAGGAGCCTTGGCAGCACCCCCGGAGGCCGGCTTCGCGCCATCGGCCGCCCCGGCGGCGGGCGCAGAACCGGAATCAGAAGCGGAATCAGAAGCGGAATCAAACTTCGGCGCCCGGAACACGGCGGTGCGCTCACCGCCGCCGGCACCGCCCGCGGCCTCCGCGGCCTCCTTGGCGCCGCCCTCGGCGGCGGACTCGCCCGCCGACTCCCCGGAGGAACGGGCCCCGGCCGCGGCCGCACCGCGGCCCTGCGCCGAACCGGAATCAAACACCGGCGCCCGGAAGACGGCGGTGCGCTCACCGTCGCCACCGTCGCCGGAGCCGGATGCAGCCTTCACGGGGGCCTTCGCGGGGGCCTTCGCCGGGGCCTTCTCAGCGGCCTTCTCGGCGGCCTTCGCGGCGGCATTCCCGGCCGCCTTGTCGGTCTCCTTGCCGGCAGCGTTGCCGGCGGTCTTCGCGGAGGCCGTCACGGCGGGAGCGTCCGCGGGCACGTCCGCATCGCCGGACTCGCCGGACTCGACCGACTCGCCAGACTCATCCGGCTCGTCCGCAGCGGCAGTCCCGGCCTCGGACTCGCCCTCGTCCTCGGACGCGGATTCCGCCCGTCCGGCCGAACCCGCACGAGGCGCGCCCGACTCCTCCTCCGCAGCCTTCGCCTCCCGGCCGGAACCGGACGCCGCAGCCGCCGCGTCCTCGGGGTCGCGGGGACGGAACACGGACAACCTGGGATCCCGTTCCGCAGCGGACTTCGCCGCCCCCGGCACTGCTTCATCAACCGACTTGTCGGGGGACTCGCCCGCCACCAGTTCCTCCTCGTTCGCCACCGCGTCGTGTCCGGCTGTCCGAATGTCTAACAGTGTCCCGTCTCGGGGGCATCGCCCTCGCCCTAGACGAGAACGACATAGCTGCCGGTTCCCCTACAAAGCGACCAGGCACTCTCGACAGATGAATGTGAGAGGGGTCACCCTGTCACTCATCCACGCGGGGAGGCATGGATGGGCAGGAGCCGCAGAACAATTCCGGAGGAGCTTCTGCTGCTCGCTTTGGACCCGGCCACGGGTACCACGGCGCAGCCGCAGTCGCTCGACCTCGGCCTGGCCGGGGCACAGCTAGTGGAGCTGGCTCTGGCAGGACGGATAGCCCCTGACGGGGATCGTATCGCCGTGGTGATGCCGCGGCCGACAGGAGATCCGACACTGGACTCCGCACTGGAACTGCTGCGCAGGCGCGGCAGTCCGGTACGGGCCGTCCACTGGATCGGCGGGCCCCGGCTGGGGCTGCGCCAGATCTATCTCGCGCACCTGGAGCGCTGCGGCATGGTGCATGCCGTCGCGGGCCAGATGTGCGGAGTGCTGCCGACGACGCGCTACCAGGCGACGGACACGGCGATCAGCCGGGAGATCCGCGCCCGGCTCGACAGTGCGATCCGCACCGGCGTACCGCCGGACCCGCGGACCGCGGCGCTCGCCGCGCTGGCCCACGCGGTCGGCCTCGGCAAGCACCTGTACCCCGGTAACGAGGGGCGGTCGTCCAGGTCCCGGCTGCGGGACCTGATCCGGCACGACCCGATGGGCGGTCTCGTGGCGCACGCCGTGATGGACGTCCAGAACGGGGTGGCGGCGCAGCCGCGCCGCGAGCGGGCGTCCGCCGCGCAGGCGGCGCGTCCCACGGCGAACGCTGTTCCGATGCAGCCGCGCCGTGCGGGTGCGATGGCGCGCGTCGCCGCGCACTGAGCGGCCGCTGAACTACTGCTGCACGACCGCCGAACGGCCGTTGATCCACCACCGTTTCACCCCTGCACCAGGCACCACACCGGCACCACCACGCACCGCGGCACCACCAGAACCACCTGAACCACCTGAACCATCGCAAACACGCAGATCCACAGCTCCAGCGCACCACCGCACCGCCAGCACCCCGACCGGCCCCACTGACGGCCCGGTCCGGGAGCCGCCCAGTGCGCGCGGGGCGGCGGGGCCGGTCCGCCCGGTCCCAGCCGCCCCGCACGCCTGTCTTTCCGTGCAGTTCTCCGGCGCAGCCCCGCCCTTCGGTGGCAGTCTGCTCCCCATCAGGCACGCAGAGAGACAGATCCAGAAGAAGGCGGAGGTGCCGTTCACGTGGCGTCCAATGTCAATCCCACCGTCCGACGCCGCCGGCTGGGCATGGAGTTGCGCAAGCTCCGCGAGGACAAGGGCATGACGGCCGAGCAGGTCGCCGAGCGCCTCCTCGTCTCCCAGTCCAAGATCAGCAGGCTGGAGAACGGCCGCCGGTCCATCAGCCAGCGCGACGTGCGCGACCTGTGCGACGTGTACGAGGTCGAGGACCGCCGCCTCGTCGAGTCGCTCATGCAGATGGCCAAGGACTCCCGCCAGCAGGGCTGGTGGCACGCCTTCGGGGACATCCCGTACAGCGTCTACATCGGCCTGGAGACCGACGCGGCGAGCCTGCGCACGTACGAGCCGCAGATGGTGCCGGGTCTGCTCCAGACCCCGGAGTACGCGCACGCCCTGATCCGCGGGGCGGTGCCCGAGACCTCCCCGGCCGACGTCGAGAAGCGCGTGCAGGTGCGCATGCACCGGCAGAAGCGCCTGTCGGAGACGGACAACAACAACCCCGAGGTGGGGCCGCTGCGGCTGTGGGCCGTCATCGACGAGGCGGCGCTGCGCCGGCGCGTGGGCGACGCGCAACTGATGGCCCGGCAGCTGGAGTTCCTGATAGAGCAGTCGGAACAGCCGCACATCACCGTGCAGGTGATGCCGTTCGGGATGGGCGCGCACCCGGGGATGACCGGGCAGTACGCGATCCTCGAATTCCCGGACGCGACGGATTCGACGGTCGTCTACATCGAGGGCGTGACGAGCGACCTGTACCTGGAGAAGGCGAACGACGTCCAGATGTACAGCGTCATGTACGAGCACCTGCGCGCGCAGGCCCTGAACGTCGAGCAGACCCGCGAGTTCATCGCCGGCATCATCGATGATTTCGGAGGCAGGAACCGGTAAATGCAGAGCAAACCAGGCAGGTGGCGGGCGGGGCCGGGCACCGTACACCGTCACTCCCCGGCCACAGAAGGCCTGAATGGAATATGCCACTCGGTCGGGTGAATGACCTCTTCGCCCTCCGGAAGGTGCCGGTAGCGTCGATCACGTCGGCCGGGGGAACCCACCCACCTGGCACTACTCGCTGAACCGGAGAAAATCATGGCTATTCGTCAGGGCGCCACGGACAACTGGACCAAGTCCTCCTACTCCGGCGGGAACGGCGCCTGCGTCGAGGTCAAGTCCCCCGTCGTGGAGGCCATCGCGGTCCGCGACTCGAAGGTGCAGGACGGCCCCTCGCTCACCTTCGCGCCGGGCTCCTGGACCTCGTTCGTCACCGGCGTCACCGAAGGCGCGCTCGGCCGCCTCGCCTAAACGTTACGGCGGCGACGCCTCGCCGCCTCCACCCCCACCACCCCCACCCACCCGCACGAGACCGGAGCACCGGAACCCGGCGAACGCCGGATCCGACCGCCAGGCCCCGGAACAACCGCACAACGCATCGACAGAAGCCCTCTCGACCGGCCCGCCGTCCTGGCCGAGGGGGCTCCGTCGTGTTCGGGGTGGGTGGCGGGGGAGGCGGTGGCGGCGGCGGTGGCGGTGGCGGTGGCGGCTGCAGCCGGCATGGCGCCAGACCCGGCACAACCGGACGCCGTTCACTCCTCGAACACATGGGTGCTGCCTACACATACCGCTCCTAGGATGTGCGCACCCGAACCCACCCCCCGCGAGGAGCCGCCCGCCATGACCGCCTCCGCCTCTGCCGCCGCGTCCGCCCCCGAGCCCGCCTCCACGCCCGCCCTCCAGCCGCCGCCGTTCGCCGCCCGAGCCACCGCCGTCGGCGGCTCGCCGGTCCGGGAGATCCTCGCCCTCACCGAACGCCCGGGCGTCGTCTCCTTCGCCGGCGGCCTGCCCGCGCCCGAACTCTTCGACACCGACGGGCTGCGCGCAGCCTACGACGCCGCGTTCGCGACCTCCGCCGCGCGCGCCCTCCAGTACTCCACCACCGAAGGGGCGCCCGAGCTGCGCCGGGCCGTCGCCGCGCGGGCGACCGCCCGCGGCCTCGCCACCACCGCCGACGACGTCCTCGTCACCACCGGCTCCCAGCAGGCGCTGACCCTCATCACCGCCACCCTCGTCGAGCCGGGCGACACCGTCCTCGTCGAGAACCCCACCTACCTCGCCGCCCTCCAGGCCTTCGGCCTGGCCGGCGCCCGCGTCATACCCGTGCCCTGCGACGAGCAGGGCATCCTGCCGGACGCCCTGGAGGACATCGTCCGCCGGGAGCGCCCGAAGCTCCTGTACTGCATCCCCACCTTCCAGAACCCCACCGGCCGCACCCTCCCCGCCGCCCGCCGGGCCGCCGTGGCGCTGGTCGCGGCCCGCCTGGGCCTGTGGCTGGTCGAGGACGACCCGTACGGCGACCTCCGCTTCGAGGGCGACGAGGTGCCGTGGCTCGCCGCGCATCCCGGCGCGGAGGACCGTACGGCGCTGCTCGGCAGCTTCTCGAAGATCATGGCGCCTGGGCTGCGCCTCGGCTGGCTCCGCGCCCCGGCCGCCCTGCGGCGGGCGGCGGTCGTCGCGAAGCAGGCGGCCGACCTGCACACGTCGACGGTGGACCAGCTGGCCGCCGCCCACTACCTGGCCGCCGCCGACCTCGACGCCCACACAGCCACCGTCCGCGACGCCTACCGCATCCGCCGCGACGCCCTCCTGGCCGGCCTGGGCGACGCGCTGCCGGAGGGGTCGCAGTGGAACCGCCCGGAGGGCGGCATGTTCGTCTGGGCCCGCCTCCCGGCGGGCCACGACGCGACGGCGCTGCTGAAGCGCGCGGTGGCGAAGGACGTCGCCTTCGTCCCGGGGGCACCGTTCTACACGGGCACTCCGGATCCGCGGACGCTGCGCCTGTCGTTCACGACGCACACGGCGGAGGAGATCGCGGTGGGGCTGGATCGGCTGGGGGCGGCGGTGGGGTGAGGGGGACGGGAGAGCCGGGGGGCAGGGGCGAGGGGCGACGGGGGGCTGGGGGCGGGGAAGGGCGGGAGCCGGCGACACGGGCGGGAAGGCGACGGGGTGGTGGCGTAGCCGGTAGCCGATCAGCCGGCATCAGGGATGGTGCGGGACCCTTTTTAACCCCGCCCGCATCAGCCGACCCTTGGCGGCAGCCCTAAAGGGCCGTGACGTCGGAAAACGACGTCCAGAGCGTCATCCGGAGACAGGAGCGCCGCAGATCGCTACGTGGGCGCCCAGCGGCCTTCGTGCAGTGTGGCTGCCTGACCGGAGAGAGGCCCCGAAGAGTAAGGCTGGTGAGCGTGCGGCCGACCCCCGGCGCTGATCACGGACTTGCTGACCGGTGGGGCTGGATGCGGCGGCCGGCCGGGAGGGCTCCCTCCCTCCGCTCCATGCCGTTTTCCTGGGGCTTCCCGGCAGCTTGCTGCATTCCGGGTCAGGTCGTCAAGGATGGCCGTAAGGCCATCGCGTAGCAACGCGACCGGAGGGAGCGCCCTTTGGGTCACGTCCCTACCCCGCCCCAGGGCATCCCGCCCACTCCACCCGACCCCGACGCTGTCCTGACCTCCCTCAGCAGAGCACCTACGACGACGTGATCCGGTACGTGAGGTGAGTGACCTGCGGGGAGTCGACCACCCGTATGGGTTCGATGCCGAGGCCGGGGGAAACGCCGTCGAAGAGGCGGACGCCGGCGCCGAGCACGACGGGGGCGAGGTGGATCTGGAGTTCGTCCAGCAGTCCGGCGTCGATGAACTGTCGCACGGTGTCCGCACCGCCGGAGATCTGGACGTCTTTGTCCCCCGCGGCCTGGCGGGCCTGGGCCAGGGCGCTGTCGATCCCCTCCGGGACGAAGGTGAAGGTGGTGCCGCCCTGCCGTACCCACGGCTCCCGCGGGGTGTGGGTGAGGACGTAGACGGGGGCGCGGAAGGGCGGCGGGTCGGGCCAGCCGGCCTCGCCCTCGGCGAACATCCGCCGTCCCATGATGTAGGCGCCGGCGCGAGAGAAGTTCTCCTGGACGATGTCGTCGTCCTGGTTGGTCTGCCCGCCGCCCATGCTCTGTCGCTCGCGCCAGCTTTCGACGTCGAAGACCCATTCGTGGATGCGCATTCCGCCGTTGCCGAGCGGGTTGTCGGGCCGCGAATCGGGGCCGGCGATGAAGCCGTCCAGGGACATGCCCAGGCTGGCGAAGACCTTGCTCATGCCGGCTGCCCGGCGGTGAGGAAACCGGTCAGGACGGGGGCGAGGAGCTCCGGGGCGATGGTGTGCTCCTGGCCGGGGAAGACGTGCAGGGTGAAGTTGTCGGCCAGGGCGGCGAGTTCTCTCGCGCCGGTGAGCATGTGCGGGGCGCCCGCGTCCCCGCTGCCGACGAGGACGGGTACGGTCACGGAGCGCCAGCGGTCGGCGGGCAGCGGCCGGCCGGACATGCCGTCGCCCATGATGCGGCCGTCATAGGGCAGGGTGCGGGCGGTGGCTTCCATACCGGCCCAGAAGGGGGCCTGCCGCATCCCGGCGACGACCTCGGCGGGCATGCCCACGGCTGCGGTCATGAAGTAGGCGACGGCGTCGCCGTACGCCCCCAGCTGTACGAGGTCCGTCAGGTGGGCGACGTAGTCGGCGGGCAGCGGGGGACGGCTGGAATCGGTGATGAAGGGCGGCTCGTACACGGCCAGCCGGGAAACGGCGCTGCCCCGGGCTACGGCCTCCAGTGCGAGCACGGCGCCGGAGGACATGCCGAAGACCATCGCCTCGCCGCCCGCGCGCTCGATCAGGGCGTCCAGGTCCTCGACCTCGCGCTGCACGTCGTACTCCGGGCTGTCCCCGCTGTCACCGCGGCCCCGGCGGTCGTACGTGATGACGGTGAAGTGCTCGGCCAGCAGGCCGGCGAGTGCGGCGGAATCGCCGCGCGTCATGAAAGCGCCTCCGACGAGCACCACCGCGGGGCCCGAGCCCTGCCGCTCGTAGGCGATGGCCGTGCCGTCGGCAGAGAACACCTTGTCCATGAGCAACCACTCCATCCGTTAGGAACTGGACGGTACAGTACTCGAATGAGTACTGATCAGTCCAGTACTCTTCGGGAGGGGGCCGTCGCACGAGAAGGAGTTGATGATGGACAGCCGTTCAGCGCGCAAGCACGAGGCGATCCTTGAGGCCGCGACCAGCGTCTTCCTGGACAAGGGATACGCGGGGACGAGCATGGACGACATCGCGAAGCTGGCCGCAGTGTCCAAGCAGACCGTGTACAAGCACTTCTCCGACAAGGAGAAGCTCTTCGCCGACATCGTCCTCGCCACCACCGACCGGCTCGACACCACCATCGACCTGCTGGCCGACCTCCCCACCGACGAGGCCAACCTGGAAGAGAACCTGACCCGGCTCGCCCGTCAGTTCCTGACCGCCCTCACCGACCCCCGAGTGATCCAGCTACGGCGCCTGATCATCGCCAACGCCGACGTCTTCCCCGAACTGGGAACCGAGTGGTACGAGCGCGGCTTCCAACGAGGGCTCACCACGTTGGCGGCGACCTTCCGGCGCCTGGCCGACCAGGGGCTCCTCCGCATCGACGACACGCTCCTGGCCGCGAACCACTTCTCCGGCCTGCTGCTGTGGATCCCCGTGAACAAGGCCATGTTCACCGGCGCCACCCAGCACAGCGACGCGGACCTCGACCGCTACGCCGCCGCCGGCGCCCGCGTCTTCCTCGCCGCCTACCGCTGACGGCCCCTGCGATCCGCCGTTGTGGGGATTCCCGGTGCCGGTGGGCGGTACGGGGAGACCTCGGCGAAGACCGTCTTCCACGGGGGCGGGCCCGGTACGACGCCCCACCGGTCGGAGAGTTCCTCGACGACCGCCAGCCCGCGGCCTCCGGTCGTCGGGGCCGGCATGCAGTCGTGGCGGGTGTCCGTCACCTCGATGCGGACGGTGCCTGCGGGGTGGACGGTGAGGGCGAGGCGGAAGTCCCGGCCGGGGACGCGGCCGTGGGTGACGGCGTTGGCGAGCAGCTCGGCCAGGATGCGTTCGGGCCGCTCCCAGGGCACGCCCCATGCGCGGAGTTGCTCGACCGCGAGCAGGCGCCCCAGGCGGGCGCCGCGGGGGGTGGCGGAAAGCTGGAGGACGCACGCCGGGTACACAGGATCTCCGAGGTCGCAGAGTCGTGGAATCACGTCACTCAGCGTGGCGAGGTGTGTCTACGCTGAGAAGCGGCGACGCCCGTGCGTACCGCGGCTGTCCGGACGCTGTCCGATCCTGTCCTGCCTGTCCGAGGCACGCCTGCGGGTACGGGGCGTTGAGCAGGTCGGGCACGGGCACGTCGGAAGTGGGTGCGCATGAGCGTGGACGGCGACGGAACGGAAGAGCCGGGCTGGGAGGTCGACCCGGAGGACGAACAGGGCGCGGCGGTCGTCGCCGCCGTCGGCCGACAGTTGAAGGTGTGGAGAGAGACCGCCGGCCTGCGGGCCTGTGATTTTGCGGCCCGCATGGGGTACGGCGAGGACCTGGTCCGCAAGGTCGAGGCGGGGCGCCGCATCCCGCGCCCCGAGTACCTCGACCGTGCGGATGAGGTCCTGGGCGCGGAGGGCCGCATCGCGGCCATGAAGAAGGATGTCGAACCCGCTCGCTACCCCAAGCGGATCCGTGATCTTGCCATGCTCGAATCGCGCGCGGTTGAGCTGCTGTCGTACGGGAACCACAACATTCACGGCTTGCTGCAGACCGAGGAATATGCACGGGCACTGTTCGAGATGGCGCACCCGGCCGAATCGGAGGCGCAGATAGAGCGTGGCGTGGCAGCACGGATGGCACGGCGGTCGATCTTTGACCGTGACCCCGCACCCGCACTGAGTTTCGTCGTAGAGGAGGTGGCCCTCATGCGGCCACTGGGGGGACCCACGGTTCGACGCCGACAGCTCGAACACCTGCTGGAGGTGCTCCAGCTGCGCAATGTGACGTTCCAGGTGATGCCAACCGCGTGCGAGGAGCACGCGGGAATGGCAGGGCTCATCCAGGTGCTCAAGTTCGGTGACGGGACTGCCGTCGGTCGGGCGGAGGGCACCTTCCACGGGCGACCAGTGGCCGATCCGAAGCAGCTCCGGATTCTGGAATCGAGGTATGGCATGATCCGGGCCCAGGCTCTCACGCCCCGGGAGTCGCGGTCCTTCATCGAACAACTGCTGGGAGCAGCATGAACCGCAACTTCGAACTGGTCTGGTTTAAGAGCAGCTACAGCGACAGCAGCGACATCAACGACTGCGTGGAAGTCGCCTGGGTCAAGTGCAGCTACAGCAGCTCCAGCGACATCAACGACTGCGTCGAGGTCGGCTGGGCCACGAGCAGCCACAGCAGCGGCAGTGAAGGCGACTCCTGCGTCGAGGTGGCCAGTACCCCCGCCGCCGTCCTCGTGCGCGACTCCAAGGACACCGCCATCCCGCACCTGAGCTTCTCCCCCGCCGCCTGGGCCTGGTTCGTCGCGGGCGCGCGGCACGCCGCGTAGGCGGCCGAAGGGAGCCGGGCCCGGTGTCGCGGGCCCGGCCGGTGCGTCAGACGCGGTCGGCGGCGATCAGGACGTACTGGAACGAGCCGTCCTTGTAGGAGTTGATGAACGCCTCCTCGATGCCCGTGACCAGCGACGACGTGGCGCGCAGTTCCCAGTACGGGAGGGTCGCCGGGGTGAGGTCGATGACGGCCTGGGGGACGAGGCGGTTGTCGGCCATGGCGCGCATGTACTCGCGGCGGGAGTGGATGTTGCACTCGAAGTGGGCGTTGATCTGCGAGACCCACTTCGACGGCTGCCCGTAGCGGGGGTTCCAGCAGCCGGTGATGGTGACGTAGCGGCCGCCGACGGCGAGGATGCGGGAGTGCTCGGCCATGAGGTCGTGGAGGTCGACGTACATGCTGGACTCGTTGTTCCAGGAGGCGGCGGCCTGGCCGGTCTCGAACGGCATGTCGAGCATGTTGCAGACGCGGGAGCGGACGAAGTCCGCGATGCCGAGCTCCGCGGCGCGGTTGTTGCCGAAGTCGGCCTGCTTGGCGGAGAGGGTGACGCCTTCGACCTTGCAGCCGAAGCGCTGGTGGGCCATGACCATGGAGCCGCCGCGGCCGCAGCCGGCGTCGACGAGGAGGTCGTCGCGGCCGATGGTGCCGAGGTTGTCGAGGAGGATGTCGGTCTGGGCGGACTCCAGGCGGTGGAGTTCGGCGATGAGCTTCTTCTCGTACGCGCTGTCGGCGGGGTCGCCGAGGGCGTCGTGGTCGATGTCGCCGATGCCGTAGTGGTGGTGGTAGAGGCCGTCGACATCGCCGAGGCGCAGGTTCACGGGCCGGGCCTCTTCGTTCCAGTAGCGGGCGATGTCGCCCTGGTACGGGGTGGCCGGGGCGGGGATGAACGTGGCGGGGGTGGTGAGTTCGATGCTGGACACGGGTGAATCCATTCCTCTTACCAGAAGTCGGGCAGGCTGTAGCGGTACGTGTTGGTCATGTGCCAGTAGTGGTTGCCGTCGACCCACGTGGCGACGCCCTTGAGGAAGCGCAGGACGCGCGGGTCGGGGCAGGCGGCGGCGAGTTCGACCGCCGCGGCCTCGAAGGCGTGCATGAGGTCGTTGTGGACCTCGACGGCCTTGAGGTAGGCCTCCTTGGCGGAGAGGCCTTCACGTTCGGAGATCACCACCGGCAGGTTCATGTGCCTGCCGGGGCTGTTGAGTTCCTTGGTGTAGGAGTACAGGTCGTTGGCGATGGTGGCGGCGTTCCCCGCGAGGGCGATGACGCGCTGCATGGCGGGCTGGGCGTGCAGGTCCGCGGGGAGTTCGTAGCCGCCGACGGTGTCGGTGATGGTGGGGCAGGGGCGGAAGTTGTTGAACTGCCGCATCGCCAGGTACTCGGCCACCTGCGGGACGTAGTCGGTCTGCGCCCAGGCGGCCTCGGCGAGGTAGCCGAGGTGGAGGCGGGCCATGTCGTGCCGGTAGCGGTCGGCCTGGGAGGGGGTGGCGAGCTGGAGGAAGTACTGCATGGCGGACCGGTAGGAGCGGCGGGGGGCGTCCGAGAGGAGCGTTTCCGCCCAGGCCGGGATGTACTCGTCGGTGGTGTGGAGCGGGTCGAGCGCAGTGTGGGCGAGGAGGAGCCGGCCGCCGAGGCCGACGGGTGAGCCGCCGTGGTCCTCGCAGTAGCAGTCGTCGAGGACGTTCTCGGCGACCATGAGGCGGGTGGCGACCATGAGGTGGTCGAGGGTGGGGGCGTCCGGGTGGCAGGCGACCATGTAGCGGCCGACGGAGAAGCCGTCGAACTGGTCCTCCCACTCGGGCGGGTACGCCTCGACCTCGTCGACCGCCCACCGCTTGATGCGGCGGCTGACCTCGGCCACACGGACCGGGTCGGGTTCGGGGACGGGGTGGTGGTAGAGGCCGGGGATGGGCCTGCCCTCGGCGGTGGCGACCCCCGCCTGCGCCGGGTGCGGCAGCTCGGGCAGGGCCGGCGCCGCCGGCAGGACCGGCCGCGTCGGCAGGACCGGCCGGGTCGGCAGGACCGGCCGCGTCGGCGGGGGCGGCGCGGCGGGCGCGGTGGGCAGGGCTGCAGCAGCCGACGGCGCCGCCAGGCCGGTCCGGGGCGCGAAGTGCAGGCTCGCCGTGCCGAGGCCGCTGGGGCCGGCCGTGATCCGCTCCAGGGCCTCGCCGTGCCCGCGCTCCGGGACCGGCGGGGCCGCCGGGTACGGCAGGTCGGCGGGCGCGGCCTCCGGGGCCTCCGGGGCCTCCGGGGGCCGGGGGCCCTGGGGGCGCGGCGGGAAGGGCAGTCCGGGGGCGGCGGGCAGCCGGGGCCGGCCCGCGGCGGCGGCTTCCGCGCCGCGGCCGTGGCCGTGCGCCCCGAAGCGGGCCGCGGCGGCCGGCAGGCTCGACTGCATGGGGGAGGGCCCAGGCTCGGGCATCCGTTCCTCCTCGGTGGGGTGGGTGGGCCGGCCCGGATCCCGGGCGCGCCGGGCCGGCCCGGGACGGTGGGGCTGTCGCGTCCGGCCCCGGACTGGCGCGGGGCCCCGGGGCTGTCCGGCCCTGGGGGTGTTGCGAAAGTCCTGTGCGGTGCCCGCGGTGCCCGGTGCGTGCGCTCGGCGTGCCGGGCGAAGGCCCTCGTACCGGGCGTACTCGGGGCTTCGGCCGGTGCGGCGGGAGTGCGTGCCGGGCGCCGCGGGCGCCGGGCGGGACTTCCGCAACACCCCCTGGCCGCCGGACAGGCCCTAGTCGCGCCTGCGGGCGATCTGCACGTTCTCCAGCACGCCGAGCGCGTCGGGCACGAGGACCGCGGCCGAGTAGTACGTCGTCACCAGGTACGAGATGATCGACTTCTCGTCGATGCCCATGAAGCGGACCGACAGGCCGGGCTCGTACTCCTCCGGCAGCCCCGTCTGGCGCAGGCCGATGACGCCCTGGTTCTCCTCGCCGGTGCGCATGGCGATGATGGAGCTGGTGTTCTCCTTGCTGATCGGGATCTTGTTGCACGGCAGGATCGGGACGCCGCGCCAGGCCGGGACGCTCTGCCCGCCGACGTCGACGTGGTCCGGGTAGAGCCCGCGGGCGTTGAACTCGCGGCCGATCGCCGCGATGGTCCGCGGGTGCGCGAGGAACAGGCGGGTGCCGCGGCGGCGGCAGAGCAGTTCGTCGAGGTCGTCGGGGGTGGGCGGCCCGGAGTGGGTCTGGATGCGCTGCTTGAACGCGGCGTTGTGGAGGAGGCCGAACTCTCGGTTGTTGACCAGCTCGTGCTCCTGGCGCTCGCGAAGCGCCTCGATGGTGAGCCGGAGCTGCTCCTCCGTCTGGTTCATCGG
Organism: Streptomyces sp. NPDC031121; assembly: GCF_055570615.1. Taxonomy (NCBI): domain Bacteria; kingdom Bacillati; phylum Actinomycetota; class Actinomycetes; order Kitasatosporales; family Streptomycetaceae; genus Streptomyces; species Streptomyces sp. NPDC031121. The sequence goes on along the minus strand of NZ_JBVIGV010000008.1, from coordinate 256,602 downwards.
CTCGTTGTAGAGGTCCGCGACGCGGGTGTGGACGCGCAGGACGGTCTGCGCGATGGAGAGTTCGTACTCGCGCGGGCGGAGTTCGTAGTCGACGAAGGTGCCGGGGAGCTCCGGCTCGCCGGTGTGGCCGGCGGACAGCGCGATCTCGGCTTCGCCGTGCCGGTTCTGGCGCTGCTGCGGGAGCGACCTGAACCGGGTGACGTGGTCCTGGAGCGCGGGCGACGCTGCGAGGACGGCGTCGAAGTCGGCTCGGGAGAGGGTGAGGAGGGTGCCGGCGGTCTCGGCGGTGGCGGTGTAGTCCCAGGTGCCCTGGCCGTCGAGGAGGGCGTGCTCGCCGAAGCGGTCTCCGTCGCCGAGGACCGCGAGGTCGACGGTGTCGCCGTACTTGCCGACGCCGGTGTGGCCGACGCGGCCGTGGGCGATGAGGTGGATGTGCTGGGCGGGAGTGCCGCGCTCGACGATGACCTCGCCGGGCCGGAAGTCGCGCTGGACGCAGCGGGACGCCAGCTCGCGCAGGACGTCCTCGTCGTCGAAGCCGCGGAGCAGGGCGAGTTCGCCGAGCTCGCGGGGGATGACGCGGACGCTGGCCCCGTCCTGGACGAACTCGATGACGCCGTCGCCGACGGCGTAGGTGAGCCGTCGGTTCACGCGGTAGGTGCCGCCCTTGGTCTCCACCCAGGGGAGCATCCGCAGCAGCCAGCGGGAGGTGATCTCCTGCATCTGCGGCGCGGACTTGGTCGTGGTGGCGAGGTTGCGTGCGGCCGCCGTGGCAAGGCTGGTCTGCCGGGGCGGATCCAGCTGCGTCTCGGGGCTGCTGTCAACGGTCATCGGACAAGCTCTCCTTCGCGAAGGACGGCGACCGGGCGTACCCACACGGCACCGGTGAAAAGAGGGAGGAAGGGGGTGAATATCCGGGAATCGGGCCAGATCCCGGGGAACAGTAACGGCCTGACCACGGGTTCACCCCCTCCGGAGCCACACCTGTCCCCCGATGCGGTGATCTTGAGCGGGGAGATGTTTGGCGAACCGGCGGCTTCCGGACGGAACGGGGCCGGATCGCACCGGTCGCGTCCCCGCCGGAACCTGCCGGGCGCCCCTTCCCCCCGCAGCCCAAGCGCCCGACCTGACATAGCGTCAGCAGACTGGTCGGGCCTGCCGCCGCCTTCCCCGCCTCCCCGACCGGTCGCGGGCGACAACCGGCCAATCCCGCTGGTCAACGCCGGGGAGCCGATGCGGTCGGCGCCGGGGAGCCGGCCTGCCGCCGGACCCCCGGACCGTATGCTCACCGCATGACCCCTCCGAGTGACGCCCCGACCCAGAACGCGATGCGGCGCGCCCTGCGGCGCGCACGCGACGGTGTCGCCCTGGACGCGACCGAGGCGGCCGTCCTGCTCCGGGCCCGCGGCGCCGACCTCGACGACCTCGCCGCGTCCGCCGCCCGCGTCCGCGACGCCGGCCTCACCGCCGCCGGCCGGCCCGGCGTGATCACCTACTCGAAGAGCGTGTTCCTCCCCCTCACCCGCCTGTGCCGCGACAAGTGCCACTACTGCACCTTCGCGACCGTCCCCGGAAAGCTGCGCCGCGCCGGCCAGGGGATGTTCATGTCACCGGACGAGGTCCTCGACATCGCCCGCCGCGGCGCCGCACTCGGCTGCAAGGAAGCCCTCATCACCCTCGGCGACAAGCCCGAGGACCGCTGGCCCGAGGCCCGCGAGTGGCTGGAGGCCCACGGCTACGACGACACCGTCTCGTACGTCCGGGCCATCTCCATCCGCATCCTCGAAGAGACCGGCCTGCTCCCCCACCTCAACCCGGGCGTCCTCACCTGGGCCGACTTCCAGCGGCTGAAGCCCGTCGCCCCTTCCATGGGCATGATGCTGGAGACCACCGCGACCCGCCTGTGGTCCGAGCCCGGCGGCCCCCACCACGGCTCCCCCGACAAGGAGCCCGCCGTCCGCCTCCGCGTCCTCGAAGACGCCGGGCGCTCCTCCGTCCCCTTCACCTCCGGCCTCCTCATCGGCATCGGGGAGACGTACGAGGAGCGCGCCGAGTCGCTGTTCGCGCTCCGGCGCACCGCCCGCGCGTACCACGGCATCCAGGAGCTGATCATCCAGAACTTCCGCGCCAAGCCGGACACGGCGATGCGCGGCATGCCCGACGCCGAACTCGACGACCTCGTCGCCACCATCGCCGTCGCCCGCCACATCATGGGCCCCTCCGCCTGCCTCCAGGCCCCGCCCAACCTCGTCGAGGGCGAGTACGCCCGCCTCATCGGCGCCGGCATCGACGACTGGGGCGGCGTCTCCCCGCTGACCATCGACCACGTCAACCCCGAACGGCCCTGGCCGCAGATCGACCTGCTGGCCGAGCAGTCCGCCGCCGCCGGCTTCGAGCTGCGCGAGCGGCTCTGCGTCTACCCCGAGTTCGTCCAGCGCGGCGAACCCTGGCTGGACCCGCGGCTGCTGCCCCACGTCCAAGCCCTCGCCGACCCGGCCACCGGACTCGCCCGGCCCGACGCCGAGGCCACCGGCCGGCCCTGGCAGGAACCCGAGGACGCCTTCACCGCCTCCGGGCGCACCGACCTGCACACCGCCGTCGACACCGAGGGCCGCACCGGCGACCGCCGCCAGGACTTCGACCACGTCTACGGCGACTGGGACGCCCTCCGCGAGGCCGCCGCGCCCGGCATGGCCCCCGAACGCATCGACACCGACGTCCGCGCCGCCCTCTCCCAGGCCGCCGACGACCCCGAACGCCTCACCGACGCCCAGGCGCTGGCCCTGCTCCACGCGGACGGGCCCGCGCTGGACGCGCTGTGCCGGATCGCCGACCGGCTGCGGCGTGACGTCGTCGGCGACGACGTGACCTACATCGTCACCAGGAACATCAACTTCACCAACGTCTGCTACACCGGATGCCGCTTCTGCGCCTTCGCCCAGCGCCGCACCGACGCCGACGCCTACACCCTCTCCCTCGACCAGGTCGCCGACCGGGCCGCCCAGGCCTGGGACGTCGGCGCCGTCGAGGTGTGCATGCAGGGCGGCATCCACCCCGACCTGCCCGGCACCGCCTACTTCGACATCGCGCGCGCCGTGAAACAGCGCGTCCCCGGCATGCACGTCCACGCCTTCTCCCCCATGGAGATCGTCAACGGCGCCACCCGCACCGGCATGTCCGTACGCGACTGGCTCACCGCCGCCAAGGAAGCCGGCCTCGACTCCATTCCCGGCACCGCCGCCGAAATCCTCGACGACGAGGTCCGCTGGATCCTCACCAAGGGCAAACTGCCGGCCGCCGACTGGATCGACGTCGTCACCACCGCCCACGAGCTCGGCATACGCTCCTCCTCCACCATGATGTACGGGCACGTCGACCAGCCCCGGCACTGGCTCGGCCACCTGCGCACCCTCGCCCGCATCCAGCAGCAGACCGGCGGCTTCACCGAGTTCGTCACGCTCCCCTTCATCCACACCAACGCCCCCGTCTACCTCGCGGGCATCGCCCGGCCCGGCCCGACCGTCCGCGACAACCGCGCCGTCACCGCCATGGCCCGCCTGCTGCTCCACCCGCACATCACCAACATCCAGACCAGCTGGGTCAAGCTCGGCGCCGAGGGCGCAGCCGAAATGCTCCGTTCCGGCGCCAACGACCTCGGCGGCACCCTCATGGAGGAGACCATCTCCCGCATGGCCGGATCGAGCTACGGCTCCTACCGCTCCATCCGGGACCTCACCGCCATCGCCGAAGCCGCCGGCCGCCCCGCCACACCCCGCACCACCCTGTACGGCGAGGTCCCGGAGGAGCGCCGGCTCGCCGCCCAAGCCTCCGACGGCCACCTGCCGCGGCTGCTCCCCGTCCTGGACTGACCCCCGTCGCGGCGGGGGCCGGGAGCCGGGGGGCCGGGGGCCGGGGGGCCGGGGGGCCGGCTGAAGACCGGCCCCCGGGCCGCCGGCCGCCGCGCCACGCGCACTTTCGGCCGTTCTCCGTCCACATACGGGCCGCCTGACCGCCGTGTTCCGAAACCGACCGGAACTGTCAACTACAGTGCGCGCCAGAGCCCGCGGGGGGCGGGCTCGCAGGCTGGGGGACGCACCATGGACACCGCAACGACCACCGACACGGCACCGGCCACGGGCCCGGCGGCAAGCCCGGCCGCGGAGGCAGGTCCGGCCGCGGAGGCGGGTCCGGCCGCGGAGGCGGGTCCGGCCGCGGAGGCGGGTCCGGCGCCGGACGCGCAGCCCGCCCCGGACACCGCCCCCGCCACCACCCCGGCCCCGGACGCCGACACCCCCGGCACCCGCTCTCCGCTCACCACCGGCACGTGGGGCCGCACCGAGCAGCAGGACTTCCGCAGCCGCGTCCGCGGCACCCTCCTCGGCTCCGCGATCGGCGACGCCCTCGGCGCGCCCGTCGCCGGCCTCTCCCTCGACGGCATCCGCAACACGCACGGCGTCGAAGGCCTCACCGAACCGGCCCCCGCCCACGGCCGCCGCGGCACCGTCACCGCCTCCACCCAGCTGACCCTCTTCACCGTCGACGGCCTCATCCGCGCCCACGTCCGCCGCGACACCGGCGCCTGGCACCCGCCGACCGACGTCCACCGCGCCTACCTCCGCTGGGCCGCCACCCAGAACGACTGGGGCCCCGACGAACGCCGCACCGACAACGGCTGGCTCGCCCAGCAGGAGTGGCTCTACGCCCGCCGCGGCCCCGACCGCGCCTGCATGACCGGCTTCGCCGACACCATCCTCGGCACCCTCGACCAGCCGAAGAACCCCACCGCCCGCGACGCCGCCGCCACCACCCGGTCCGCCCCGTTCGGCCTCCTCGTCGGCTGGGAACCCGCACTCGTCCTCCAGCTCGCCGTCGAGTGCGCCGTACAGAGCCACGGCCACCCCACCGCCTACCTCTCCGCCGGCGCCCTCGCCGTCATCGTCCACGGCCTCACCCGCGGCGACACCCTCGACGGCGCCGTCCGCCGCGCCCTCGCCCTCCTCGCCGCCCGCCCCGGCCACCAGCCCGTCACCGACGCCCTCGGACGCGCCCTCACCGCCGCCGCCGAAGCGGCCGCCCCCACCGCCCGCGCCGTCGAGTCCCTCTCCCCCGGCGACGGCCGCGACGCCGAGGACACACTCGCCGTCGCCGTCTACTGCGCCCTCACCGCCGAGGACGTACGCCACGGGCTGCGCCTCGCCGTCAACCACGGCGGCGACTCCTCCGCCACCGGCGCCCTCTGCGGAGCCCTCCTCGGCGCCCTCCACGGAGAGACCGCCCTGCCGGCCGCCTGGCTCACCGACCTCGAAGGGCGCGCCACGCTGCTGGAACTCGCCGACGACTTCGCCCTGGAGATGACCCAGGGCCCGTCCCTGCACGGCCCGGCCGCCTCCGCGCCCGGCTGGCTCGCCCGCTACCCGCGGGGCTGACCGCCACCGGGCTGACACCCCCTCAACAATCCGGCCGACAGGCCGTAGCGTGATCCGCACCCGACCCGGGAGCAGCCGAGCCGCGGACAGTCACGGAGGTGCCCTCGCCCATGCGGATCGCCACGACCATCTTCCTCACCGACCGGACCGTCACCCCCGTCCGTCTCGCCCGCAGCCTGGAGGAACGCGGCTTCCACGCCCTCTACCTGCCCGAGCACACCCACATCCCGGTCTCCCGCGACACCGAGGCGCCGATGGGCGGTGAACTCCCCGACGAGTACGGGCGCACCCTCGACCCGTTCGTCGCCCTCGCCCAGGCCGCCGCCGTCACCCGCCGCCTCCGCGTGGGCACCGGCATCACCCTCGTCGCCCAGCACGACCCGATCGTCCTCGCCAAGCAGGTCGCCACCCTCGACCACCTCTCCGGCGGCCGCCTCACCTTCGGTGTCGGCTACGGCTGGAACGCGGAGGAAGCCGCCGACCACGGCGTCGAATGGCGCACCCGCCGCGCACGCGTCCACGACCACCTCGCCCTCATGCGCGCCCTCTGGGCCCCCGAGCCCACCGCCCACACCGGCCCGTACGCCTCCGTCAGCGCCAGCGCCGCCCACCCCAAGCCGGCCCAGACGCCGCGCGAACTCACCCCGGGCCGACCCCTCCACGGCCCCCGCACCCTCATGGGCGGCGCGGCGGGCCCGAAGCTCTTCGCGGCGATCGCCGCCCATGCCGACGGCTGGCTGCCCATCGGCGGAGGCGGCCTCACGGAATCCCTGCCGGCACTGCGCCGGGCATGGGAAGGGGCGGGCCGCGACCCCAAGGCGTTGCAGGTGGTCCCGTACGCGGTCCGCCCGAACCCGGGAAAGCTGGCGCATTACGCGGACCTGGGCATCGAGGAGGTCGTGCTGCAACTCCCGCCGGGGAGGGAGGCGGAGGTACTGCGGGTGCTGGACGAGTACGCGCAGTACTTGTAGGGGGAGGGAAGAGCGGGAGGCCCGGACTCGGGGGCGGGGGGGGCGGCGGGAGCCCGACTGAGCGGGACCAGGGGGACGACGGCGGGGGCGGGGTGCGGGCGGGAGCCGACCGGCCGGCATCGGAGATGCGACTGGGGGTGTCCCCGGCAGTTGATGGTGTCCGGGGCGGGCCGGTCCCTCAAGGGCGCGCCCGTTGGGCGCGTCGCTGCGCGATGGCCCTTGCGGGCCACCCTTGACCGACCGACCCGCCCCGGAGGCATTTTTTTCTGCCGGGACGCCCCCAGGGAAACGGCCAGGGGGGAGGGCCAGGCATGAGGGGCCATCAGAGAGCCTCCTCTCCCGCCCCGCGGGCATCAGCAGACCCGCCGACGGAATCCGGGTCGGCTATGACGCGGCGAAACGATGTCCAGAGCATCATCCGGAGACGGGAGCGCGCCGGATCGCTACAGGGGCGCCCTCGGCTCAGCGACTGACCGCAGGAACGCAGGGGGCGGGGGCGGAAGCGGTCTTCTGCCGCCAGACGCCGGTATACGAGGGAGGTGGAGCGGACAGGTGGCGCTTCGCTGCCCCCGACGGCCTTCAACCGCCAAGTTATGAGCAGCAGGGAGCGAGCTGGTGCGCTTCGCCGCCCCGGACGGCAGCCGGACGCCGAGGTGAGAGGAGCGCGCAGCGAGGTGGGGCGCTTCGCGGCCCCAAGCGGCGGCCGGACGCGGTGCAGACGGAGGCGTGTAGCGATCTGTCGCGTGCGCCCGCCCCAGACGACGAACAGACGCCGAAGAGAGGGGAGCACGTAGCGATGTGGGGCGCTCCTGTCTGCGGATGATGCTCTGGACGTCGTTTCCCGACGTCAGCGCCCACCCGGCTCTCGCTGGCGGGTCTGCTGATGCCGGTGGGGTGAAAGGGACCCCTGGGTCGGGAGGGCAACGGCTCTGATCCGCCCGGTAGGTGATGGTCCCTCCAGGCCGTTCCCCTGGGGGCGTCCCGGCAGAAAAAAATGCCTCCGGGGCGGGTCGGTCGGTCAAGGGTGGCCCGCAAGGGCCATCGCGCAGCGACGCGCCCAACGGGCGCGCCCTTGAGGGACCGGCCCGCCCCGGACACCATCAACTGCCGGGGACACCCCCAGTACCCACCCTGATGCCGGCTGATCGGCTACCGGCTACGCCACCACCCCGCGCCCCACCGGCCCCGACCAGCCGGCTCCCGCCGAGCCCCGCCGCCGTCGCCCCACCGGCCCCGACCAGCCGGCTCCCGCCGAACCCCGCCGCCGCCCCGCCGCCCCCGATCAGCCGGCTCCCGCCGAACCCCCCCGCCGTCGCCCCGCCGCCCCCGAGTGCTCGGCTCCCCCTACCTGACCCCCGGCCCCTGCGGCAGCGTCTGCAGTGCGCCGCCGCCCGCGCCGGCCAGCGATGCGTTCGTGGACTTGGTGGCCGAGCCTGCCGCCGCGCCCGTTACCGCCAGGGCCGTCTTGGTGTCCTGTACGGCCTGGCCCGGGTGGTCGACGATGTCGCCGACGCGCTTGGCGAGGGGGGCCGCCGCCTGGAGGCTCGTGCTGTCGGCGTGGGCGGCGCCGACCGCCAGGCCGAGGGCGCCGGACGAGAGGGCGAGGGCCGTGAGGCCGCGCTTCACGGCGTTCTTCGTGTTCTTGGCGTTCATGCCGCGTACAACGACCTGCCGGGCCCGGGGGTCACCCCCGGGCCCGGCAGGGCCGCCCGTTGCGTACGCGCCGGGTCAGTCCTCGACGACCAGGGCGGGCGTCGACTTGGTGAGGACCTCGCCGCGGAAGAAGGCGGGGCTGCGGCGTTCGGTGACGAACATGACGCCCAGGCCGAGGACGAGCAGGCCGACGCCGATGACGAAGACGCTGCCGACGCCGAGGACCGTGGATCCGGACCCGTACGCCGGGTCCCACATGTCGACCAGGGTCTTGAGGAAGACGGCGGCCAGCAGGATGCCGCCCAGGACGGGGAAGACGCCCTTGAAGAAGAGGTCGCGGGCGCTGCGCCGCAGTTCGGCGCGGAAGTACCAGGCGCAGGCGAAGGCCGTCAGCGAGTAGTAGAAGCAGATCATCAGGCCGAGCGCGAAGATCGTGTCGGTGAGGACGTTCTCGCTGACGAGGGTCATGACGGTGTAGAAGGCGCCGGTCGAGATGCCCGCCATGACGGTGGCGCGGCCCGGGGTCCTGAACTTCGGGTGGACCTTCGCGTACGCGGGCGGCAGCGCCTCGTACGTGGACATCGCGAGGACGGTGCGTGCCACGGGGATGAAGGTGGTCTGGAGCGAGGCGGCGGCGGAGGCCAGGACCGCGACGAAGAGCAGGATGCCGAGGGCGGGGCCCATGACGGGTCCGGCGAGGGCGGCGAAGACGTTGTCGGAGGTGTCCGGGTTGGCGAGGCCGAGGCCCGTGCCGCCGGAGCCGACGGCCATCTGGGCGGCGATGCCGGTGGCGAGGTAGGAGCCGACCAGGACGACCATCGCGATCAGCGAGGCGCGGCCAGGGGTCTTGGCTGAGCCGGTGGTCTCCTCGTTGGTGGCGAGGCAGGCGTCCCAGCCCCAGTACATGAAGATCGAGAGGGAGAGGCCGGCGGTGAAGGCCGCCATGGACTCGACCGCGAACGGGTTCATCCATTCCCAGGAGAAGTCGAGCCCGGTGTCGAAGCTGCCGGCGGACGCCTTCTGGACGGCCATGGCGACGAAGAGGCCGAGCACGACGAGTTGCAGGCCGACCAGGGCGTACTGGACGCCCTTGGTGGCGGTCATCCCGCGGTAGCTGATGGCGGTGGCGACGGCGATCAGGGTGAGGCAGGTGCCGATGTGGACGAGTTTGTTGTCGTCGAGGGCCGCGACGGAGGGGCTGCCGGTGATCTCGCCGGCGAGCAGCCAGAAGTAGGAGGTGGCCACGCCTGCCAGGTTGGACAGCACGATGATCGTGGCGATGACCAGGCCCCAGCCGCACATCCAGCCGATGCGGGGGCCGAAGGCCTTCACGGTCCAGGTGAAGGAGGTGCCGCAGTCGGGAACGGCCTTGTTGAGCTCGCGGTAGGCGAAGGCCACGAGGAGCATCGGCAGGAAGCCGGCCAGGAAGACGGCCGGCATCTGGACGCCGACCTCGCCGGCCGTCGAGCCGAGGGTCGAGGTCAGGCAGTAGACGGGGGCGACGGTGGAGATGCCGATGACGGCGCTTCCCACCAGTCCCACGGACCCCTTGCCGAGGCCCTTGCCGCGTACGTCGGTGACGTCGCGTGCCGTGTCTTCGGCCGCGGGCCGAACGTCCAGCTGAGTCATGCCAATGGACGTTAGAGCCTGCGGTTTCCACATCCGGAAGATGAGAGTCCGGAATTGCCGCGCCGGATTGACCTTGGAAAGCGACGGAGAGTTTCGGCCATCACGCCCGTTTGAAAGGTGTTCTCGCAGGCGTTACCCCCGGTTCGCAGGACTCAGTCCGGCGGTTTCGTCATACGGAAACCGCAGCCATGCCCGTTTTGCCGGATTCGAAATTTTCCCGCACCAGTTTTCCGCCCTCCTGGCCCCTCCCCCTCACCCCGCCCAGACGATCGCCTGCACCTCGCTGTACGCGTGCAGCGCGTACGAGCCCACGTCCCGCCCGACCCCCGAGCGCCTGAACCCGCCGAACGGCGCCTCCATGTTCCGACCGACCGTGTTCACCCCCACCCCGCCCGCCCGCAGCCGCCGCGCCACGCGGAACGCGCGCGCCGCGTCCCGCGACCAGACGTAGCTCAGCAGCCCGTACTCGCTGTCGTTCGCCAGCGCCACCGCCTCGTCCTCGCCCCCGTCGAACGGCACGACCGCCACGACCGGCCCGAAGACCTCCTCCCGGACCACCCGCATGTCCGCCGTGCAGTCCGCGAGCAGCGTCGGCGCCACATAGAAGCCCCGGCCCGAACCGACCGCCGGCCGCTGCCCGCCGTGCACGAGCCGGGCGCCCTCCTTGCGGCCCAGCTCCACGTAGGCCTCCACCCGGTCCCGGTGCGCGGCCGAGATCACCGGGCCGACGACCGTCCCCGGCTCCGCCGGGTGCCCGATCCGCAGGTGCGCCGCGTAGCCGGCCAGCTTCCCGACCAGCTCCCCGTACACCGACCGGTGCACGATCACGCGGGTCGGCGCGGTGCAGATCTGGCCGCTGTAGAAGGAGAACGTGGTGCCGATGCCGGCGACGGCCGCGTCGAGGTCGGCGTCGTCCAGGACGACCGCCGCGCCCTTGCCGCCGAGTTCCATCAGCTGCCGCTTCATCGTGCGGCCGCACACCTCCGCGATGCGCTGCCCGACGGCGGTGGAACCGGTGAACGACACCATGTCGACATCCCCGGAGGCCACCAGAGCCTCGCCGACGCCCGCCGACTGCCCGCCGACCACGTTGACGACGCCCGCCGGGACCCCCGCCTCGGCGAGCGCCTCCGCCATCCGGAACACCGACAGCGGGTCCTGCGGCGCCGGCTTGACGACCACCGTGTTCCCCATGGCCAGCGCGGGCGCGACCTTGCCCGCCGGGTTGGCCCACGGGTTGTTGTACGAGGTGATGCAGGCGACCACGCCCACCGGCTGGCGCACTTCCAGCGCCCCCAGGACCGCGGACCGCCCCATCGGCCCCGCCGCGGCGACCTGCGGGGGCAGCCCGCGCTCCACCGGCTCCAGGGCGCCCCGCGCGTACCGCCGGAACCGGGCGGCGCCGACGCCCACCTGCATGGCGCGGGCCACCGCCGTCGGGGCGCCGCTCTCCGCGCGGGCCAGCTCCGACCACGGCTCGAACTCCCGCCGGATGACGTCGGCGGCCCGGTCCAGGATCCGGGCCCGCTCCTGCGGATCCGTCCGCGACCAGCCCTCGAACGCCCCGGCCGCCGCCGCGGCCGCCTCCTCCACCTGGCCCGGCGACGCCTCCGGGGCCAGGCCCACCACCGTCTCGTCCGCCGGGTCGACGACCTCGTAGTGGCCGCCCGCCGGCTCCACCCACTGCCCGCCGATGAACAGCCGCCGGGCGCCGTCGCCGTGCTGCGCCCCGCTCACCGGGTCGCCACCGTCCGCGTGTCGCGGCCCGAGCGCAGCACCCGGCCCGGGACCGCGCCCGTCACCTCGTCGTCGCGGACCGTCTCCACCCCGTTGACCCGCACCGACACGATCCCCACGGCGCGCGCGTCGAGCCGCGGGCTGCCGCCGGGCAGGTCGTGGACGAGCGTCGCCGGGCCGGCGTCGATCCGCTCCGGGTCGAACAGCACCAGGTCCGCGTACGCGCCCTCCTCGATCCGGCCGCGCCCGCGCAGCCCGAACAGCCCCGCCGGGTCGCCGGACAGCATCCGCACCGCCTGCTCCAGCGGCACCAGGCGGCGCCCGCGCAGGCAGTCCCCGAGGAAGCGCGTCGTGTACGGGGCCCCGCACATGCGGTCCAGGTGCGCGCCCGCGTCGGAGCCGCCGAGCATGACGTCCTCGTGCTGCCAGGTCTGCGCGCGCAGCGCCCAGCTCGCCGGGTCGTTGTCGGTGGGCATCGGCCACAGCACCGTGCGCAGGTCGTCGTTGGAGCAGATCTCCACCAGGCAGGCGAAGGGGTCCTGGCCGCGTTCGGCGGCGATGTCGCGGACGACGCGGCCGGTGAGGCCCTCGTTCTCCTTGCTGTAGGTGTCGCCGATGACGTACCGGCCGAAGTCGGCGAGGCGGCGGAACACCCCGGCCTCGGGGCCCTGGGCGCGGCGCAGCATCTCCGCGCGGACGGCCGGGTCGCGGAGTTCGGCGATCCGCTCGGGGACGGGCAGGCCCAGGACGGCGCCCCAGCCGGGGATGAGGTTGAGCGCGCAGAACGAGCCGAGCGACATGTTCATGGGGGTGAGGATCGGCATGGTGAGGGCGACGATCCGCCCGCCGGCCCTACGGGCGCGCGCGGAGGCCGCCAGCTGGCGGGGCACCCGGTCGGGGACGGCGGCGTCGATGGTGAGGACGTTCCAGTTGAGGGGCCGGCCGGCGGCCGCGCTCATCTCGACGAGCAGGTCGATCTCGGCGTCCGTGAAGCGGTCGAGGCAGCCGGCGACGATGGCCTCCAGCTGGGTGCCCTCGTGGTCGCCGACGGCGCGGGCGAGGGCGACGAGTTCGTCGGGGCGGGCGTGCCGGGAGGCGACGGGGGCGCCGTCGCCGTCGGAGTGGGTGGAGGACTGGGTGGTGGACAGGCCCCACGCGCCGGCGTCCATGGCCTCGTGGAGGAGGGCGGTCATGCGGGCGAGCTGGTCGGGGGTGGGCTGCCCGCCGACGGCGTCGGCGCCCATGACGTGCCGGCGCAGCGCGCAGTGGCCGACCATGAAGCCGGCGTTGACGGCGATGCGGCCCTCCAGGGCGTCGAGGTACTCGCCGAAGGTGGACCAGGTCCAGTCGACGCCCTCTTCCAGCGCCCGGAGGGACATGCCCTCGACCTTGCTCATCATGCGGCGCGTGTAGTCGGCGTCCTCGGGGCGGCCGGGGTGCAGCGGGGCGAGGGTGAAGCCGCAGTTCCCGCCGGCGACGGTGGTCACGCCGTGGTTCATGGAGGGTGTGGCGTACGGGTCCCAGAACAGCTGGGCGTCGTAGTGGGTGTGCGGGTCGACGAAGCCGGGGCACAGGACGAGGCCGGCGGCGTCCTCGGCGGTGCGGGCCGGCTCGGTGACGGTGCCGGGGGCCGCGACGACGGCGATCAGGCCGCCGCGTATGCCGACGTCGGCGGGGCGGGCGGGGGCGCCGCCGCCGTCGACGACGGTCGCGCCCCTGATCAGGTGGTCGAGCATGTCGGTGACGTCCCTTCTCGGGTCGACCGGCCGGAGCGGGAGGCAGGCCGCTGCTCCGCCCGCTCCGGCCGGGCATCGGGGCCCGGGGCCGTGCCCGCGGGGCCCCTGCCGGGCGGGCGGTCCGGGAAACCGCCGGCCCGGATCCTCAGGCGGCCTGCCGGAAGCGGGTGGTGCGGTGCACCGGGTCGGTGTCGATCTGCGGGATGACGTGCTCGCCGATCAGCTTGATCGTCGTCATGGTGTCCTCGTACGAGACCCCTGTGGGAAGGCCGAAGGACAGCTGGTCGGCGCCGGCCTGCTCCCACCGCCGGCACTGGCCGAGGACCTCGGAGGGGTCGCCGCAGATCAGCAGCTCCTCGGCGATGAGGAGTTCGATGATCTCGGCGTTGTACTCGGGGAGGATCTCGGGCCACTGCGGGATCGCCTCGGGGCGGGGGAAGGTGTCGTGGTAGCGGAAGACGAGGGACTGGAAGCGGTTCATCTGCGCGTTCACGGCGATCTCCACGGCCTTGTCGTGGGTCTCGGCGCAGATCGCGGTCGAGGTGACCATGACGTTGTCGTTGACGAACGCGCCGATGGCCTTCGCCTCGCGGATCGCGGTCTTGTACTGGTCCAGCACCCACTCCATGTCGGAGACCTTCTGGACGCTGAACCCGAGGACGCCGAGGCCCTTGCGGGCGGCCATGGCGTACGAGGAGGGGGAGCCGGCGGCGTACCACATGGCCGGGTGGGCCTTGCCGTACGGCTTGGGGAATACCTTGCGCGGGGGCAGCGACCAGTGCTTGCCCTGGAACCCCTCGTACTCCTCCTGGAGGAACATCTTGGGGAACTCCGCGATGGTCTCCTCCCAGATCTCCTTGGTGTGGTTCATGTCCGTGACGCCGGGCAGGAAGCCGAGGATCTCGTGGCTGCCGGCGCCGCGGCCGGTGCCGAACTCGAAGCGGCCCCGGGAGAGGTGGTCGAGCATGGTGACCTTCTCGGCGACCTTGACCGGGTGGTTGACGGGCGCGAGCGGGTTGAAGATGCCGGATCCGAGGTGGATGCGCTCGGTGGCATGGGCGAGGTAGGCGAGGAAGACCTCGTTCGCCGACAGGTGGGAGTACTCCTCCAGGAAGTGGTGCTCGGAGGCCCAGGCGTACTTGAAGCCGGACTTGTCTGCCTGGATGACGTACTCGGTCTCCTCGACCAGCGCCCTGTGCTCCGCCGCGGGGTCGACCTCGGAACGCGCCCGGGGCACGTATCCCTGCACGAAGAGCCCGAATTCCAAGGGGGTTCACCGTCCTCAAGTTTCTGACGTACCGTCAGATCGGATGGGGTCGACTGTTCCACCGCGGGAAGGGGACCGTCAATACCTGACGAGACGTCAGAATGCACCGGGTGTGATGGCGTACGGGGTCACCCGTTCAGGAGCGGCCCCACCTCCGACCCGAACGCCGCGACCTGGTCCACCAGCTCCGCCCGCCCCCGGCTCCGGAACCGCACCTGGATCTGGCCCACCCCCATCGCCCCGTACTCCCGCAGCGACTCCGCCAGCACCTCCGGCTTCCCCGACAGCGTCCGCCCACCCGCCTCCCACGCCGGCTCCCCCACGTACAGCGCCTCCGTGATCGCCCCGAACACGAACGGCCCCACCACCCCCGCCGCCTCCCGCAGCCCCCTGATCCGCGCGATCCGCGCCGGAAGCCGCTCCGGCGGATCCCCCTGCGGCAGCCAGCCGTCCCCCCGCAGCGCCGCCCGCCGCACCGCCGCCGGCGACGAACCCCCCACCCACACGGGCACCCGCGCCTGCACCGGCCGCGGCAGCTGCGCCAGATCCCGGAACGCGAACCGCTCCCCCTCGAAAACCGGATACTCCTCCGGGCCCAGCGCCGCACGCAGCGCGTCCACGCACTCGTCGAGCAGCGCCCCGCGCCCCGCGAAGCCTGCCCCGACCGCCTCGAACTCCTCCCGCACATGGCCCGCACCGACCCCCAGCACCAGCCGGCCGCCCGACAGGCGGTCGACCGTCGCGTACTGCTTCGCCGTGACCAGCGGATGCCGCAGACCCACCACCGCGACATGGCTCAGCAGCCGCACCCGCACGGTGACCCCGGCGAGGAAGGCCAGCACCGCCACCGGGTCGTACCAGACCGCGCCCATCGCGCCGGCAAGGCGGCGCGGGATCGCCACGTGGTCGCAGGTCGCGACGTACGCGAACCCCGCCCGGTCCGCGGCCCGCGCCACCTCGGCCAGGTCCCCGGCACCGGCCGAGGCCTCCCACGGCTCCGCGTACAGGGGGCTCTGCGACTGGACGGGCAGCTGCATCCCGTACACCAGCCGGCCTTCCGGAAACACGCACGCCGTACCCGCCGTACCCGCCATGCCACGCCTCGCCTTCGTCCGCGGCCCGCCGCCGTGCGGGCGACGGGGGACATCGTCGGGGCTGACGGACCGTCAGACAAGAGGGGTGCGGCGGGCCGGGCCGGAGCGGGCGTCAGAACCCCCGGGGTCCCATGGCGATCAACGGCCTCGCCGCCGGGTCCAGGACGGCCAGCAGCCGCGCCATGGCCTCCTTCGAGATCCCGACGCAGCCCTGCGAGGGACCGTCGTGGTCCACGTGCAGCCAGATGTTCCCGCCCTTCGCCGCCCCCTCCGGCTTCACCGGATCCAGCGGCGACACCCCGCGCCGGCGGTTGAAGTCGATCGCGATGACGTAGTCGAAGGACCCCTCCAGCGACTCCCCCTCCACACCGTGCCCCGACGCCACGAACGCCCGGCTGTGGTCGTACGGCAACCGGGTGCCCGGCGGCTTCGGCAGCAGACCACCCGCATCGCTCAGCGAGAACACCCCTTCGGGGGACGTCAGATCCCCGTACCGGCGGTCCGCGGACCACCCTTTCGCGCCGTTCCGCGCGGGCCAGCTCTCCACCAGCACCCAGTCGGCACCGGCCGCGGGCCGCGTGTAGAGCGCCGCCGTGGCGTGCGAGGAGTTCCGGCCGCGCCCCGTCACCAGGACCAGCTGCCGCGACGCGGCCGGGATCCGCGCCGCCGTCCGCTCACTCACCCCGAACAGCCCTTGCACGGCCACCCGTTCCCGCACCCGCCCGACCCGGGCTTCCTGCGCCGCGGGAGGCCGGTCGTCGGATCTGTACGCCCGCGCCTCGGTGGCCCCGGAAGCACCGTCGACGGCATGCACCCAGGCCGCGGTGCAGGCCAGAAGACCGAGGGCCGCACCGGCACCGGCGCGCTTGACCGTACGGGACCGCAGAGAGCCGGCCCGGACACGCTTGCTCATTCCCCCGACCGTACACAGAACGCACCCGCGAGGTGACACGGCGTGGACGGCGCGGCGGGGCCCGGGGGGTGGGGCGGGAGCCGGTGACTCGACTCGGGAGGGAGACGGCAGGGGCGCCGGAAGCGGGGGCCGAGCACGCGGGGTCGGAGGGGAGACGGCGGGGGGGCGGCGGGCGGGAGCCGATGGGTCGGAGGTCGGGGGGTGTCTGAGGATGTCCCCGGCGCCTTTCGTCTCCCGGGCCCTCTTCCGCTGTCCCACCCCCGTCGTACGCTGGGATGATGAGAACTCCCAGGCATGCAGCGCGGATTGTCGTCTTGGATCCCGGTGGGGCGGTGTTCCTGTTCCGGGAGAACAACGTCGAGGTGGGGATTCACTGGCTGCCGCCCGGCGGGGGGATCGATCCGGGGGAGACGCCTGAGGAGTGTGTGCGGCGGGAGCTGCGGGAGGAGACGGGGTGGACCGATCTCCGGCCTCAGCGGCTGTTGTGCACCTGGGAGCACGACTTCACCCACCAGGGCATCCGCGTGCGCCAGTACGAGCACATCTACGTGACCTCCGGGCCGCGGCGGGAGCCTGTGCCGGAGGATCCGCAGGCGCACTGGCGGTGGCTGTCGCCCGGTGCGCTGGCAGGGCTGGGGGAGCCGTCGTGGCCGCCGCGGCTGGCGGAGCTGCTGGCCCGGGGGGCGGTCGAGCCGGTGCACCTGGGCCTGGTGGGCTGAGCCCGGGCCTGCCCGCCCGGCCAGCCGCCCGCCCGGTCAGCCGCCCGCCGGGGCCGCCCCCGCTGCCTTGGCGTACAGGGTGGCCGCGTAGTCGCCCAGGACCGTGCTCGTGGAGACGTCGTCCGTGTCGCCGCCCGTGAGGATGCCGATGATGCGGCCGTCGCGGGCGATCCAGGCGCTTCCGCTGGTGCCGTTGGGGAAGTCCGCGCAGTCGAAGCGCTGGCGGGTCGGGGTTTCGCGTACGGCCGTGGCGGTGCAGGTGCGGGGGACCCTGCGGTCGGCCGGGTAGCCGGTGACGGTGACCTGTTCGCCGGCGCGGCCTGTGGTGTCGAGGGGCGCACCGCCGGTGACGTCCTCGATGTTGCGGCCGTCGGGGGCGGGGGCGAGGCGGGCGAACGCGAGGTCGTAGTCGTCGTCGGCGCCCTCGTCCCAGCGGGGGTCCTCGAAGACCTCCTCGATCTTCCACGCGCCGTACGGGGTGGTGCCGTTGGCGTACGCAGGTGCGAAGACGGCTCCCTGGCCGGTGGGCTTGCCTGCGAGGAGGCAGTGGCCGGCGGTGACGATGAGGTTCCGGCCGGGGCTCTTCACGACGGTGGCGGTGCAGAAGTGGCTGCCCTGTACGCCGCCTTCGAACAGGGCTCCGGTGAAGGCCGCCGGGGTGCCCGGGGCGGGGGTGCCGGGGGCCGCGAGCTGCGGCTGCTTCGCTGATTGCGGGAGCGAAGTGGAGCTGGTGGTGGGCTGGGCGGAGGGGGCGGCCGCGGCGCGGGGCGCGGGGCTGCTGCCCGGGTCGGGCACGACCTTCGTCATGGCCGCTGACGCGCCGATGGCCGCTATCGCGCACAGCACGCCGGTCGCCAAGGTCCGCTTGTCCACCGCTCCCCACCCCTTCAGCTTTGCTCTGGCGAAGCATGCCTGGGGGTGGGTGCCCGTCGCAAGGGGCGGGCCGCGCGCCCCGGCGGACCGGGCGCGCCGTACGGCGTCAGGCGCCCGGCCAGAGGCCTTCGGGGGTGAGGCCGAGGAGGTCGATGGCGTTGCCGCGGACGATGCGTTCGACGGCGTCGGGGGCGAGGTGCCCCATCTGGGCCTCGCCTACCTCGCGGGACCGGGGCCAGGTGGAGTCGGAGTGCGGGTAGTCGGTTTCGTAGAGGACGTTGCCCACGCCGATGGCGTCGAGGTTGCGCAGTCCGAAGGCGTCGTCGAAGAAGCAGCCGTAGACGTGTTCGGCGAAGAGCTCGGACGGCGGGCGCAGCACCTTGTCGGCGACGCCGCCCCAGCCGCGGTTCTCCTGCCAGACGGTGTCGGCGCGTTCCAGGATGTACGGGATCCAGCCGATCTGGCCTTCGGCGTACATGATCCGCAGGTTCGGGAAGCGTTCGAACGCGCCGCTCATCAGCCAGTCGACCATGGAGAAGCAGCAGTTGGCGTAGGTGATGGTGGAGCCGACGGCGGGCGGGGCGTCGGCGGAGGTGGAGGGCATGCGGGAGGAGGAGCCGATGTGCATGGCGATGACGGTTCCGGTCTCGTTGCACGCGTCGAGGAGGGGGTCCCACGCGTCGGTGTGGATCGAGGGCAGGCCGAGGTGCGGGGGGATCTCGGAGAAGGCGACGGCGCGGACACCGCGGGCGGCGTTGCGGCGGACTTCGGCGGCGGCGAGGGCGGCGTCCCAGAGGGGGATGAGGGTGAGGGGGATGAGCCGGCCGCGGGCGTCGGGGCCGCACCACTCCTCCACCATCCAGTCGTTGTAGGCGCGGACGCAGAGGAGGCCGAGGTCGCGGTCGCGGGCCTCGGTGAAGGTCTGGCCGCAGAAGCGGGGGAAGGTGGGGAAGCACAGGGCGGACTGGACGTGGTTGGCGTCCATGTCGGCGAGGCGTTCGGGGACGGAGTGGGAGCCGGGGCGCATCTGCTCGTAGGTGATGACCTCCAGCCGGATCTCGTCGCGGTCGAAGCCGACGGCGGTGTCGAGGCGGGTGAGGGGGCGGCGGAGGTCCTCGTAGACCCACCAGTCGCCGAGGGGGCCGTCGTCGCCGGGGGCGCCCATGACGGGGGCGAACCTCCCGCCGAGGAAGGTCATCTCCTTCAGGGGGGCGCGGACGATGCGGGGGCCGGTGTCGCGGTACCGGGCCGGGAGCCGGTCCTGCCAGACGCGTGGGGGTTCGACCGTGTGGTCGTCCACCGAAATGATCTTCGGGAAGGTCTCCATGGGGCCCACCGTAGCGCTGATCTGACGCACCGTCAGCTACTTGGGGAGTGATCGGCCCGACACGGGCTGACGGGTGCGTCCAAGACAGGGCAGACTGGCCCTTACACCGACGGAAGGCAGGGGAGGACGACCGATGGACGGCATACCGGCCATCCCGCAGCAGCGGAACCACCCCGAGGCAGCCCGGCGCACCCCCGGGGCAGCCCCGACCGCCCCCGGGCCGAAAGCCGCCGCAACCGCCCCGGAGGCGCGCCCCGCCGCGCCCGGAACCGCCCCGCCGGACACCGCGGCCCCGCCCGCCGCGCAGGCCGCGGGCGCCGGCAGCGGCTCCCGCTTCGCCGTCCTCGGCCCGGTCCGCGCCTGGCGCGACGGCGAGGCCCTCCCCTCCGGAACCCCGCAGCAGCGCGCCCTCCTCGCGGTCCTCCTGCTCCGCGACGGCCGCACCGCCACCGCCCGCGAGCTGATCGACGCGATCTGGGGCGACGACCCGCCCCAGCAGGCCCTCGCCACCATCCGCACCTACGCCTCCCGCCTCCGGAAGATCCTCGAACCGGGCACCCTCGTCACCGAGTCGGGCGGCTACGCCGTCCACACCCCGCCCGGCACCCTCGACCTCGCCGTCGCCCGCGGACTCGCCGCCGACGCCGAGCGGGCCCGCACCGCCGGCGACCGCGACCGCGCCCGCTCCCTGCTCTCCCGCGCCCTCGACCTGTGGGACGGCGAACCCCTCGCCGGCGTCCCCGGCCCCCACGCCGAGACCGAGCGCACCCGCCTCGCGGAATGGCAGCTCCAGCTGCTGGAGGCCCGCCTCGACCTCGACCTGGAGGTCGGCCACCACGCCGAGGCCGTCTCCGAGCTCACCGCCCTCACCGCCGCCCACCCCCTGCGTGAACGGCTTCGCGAGCTGCTGATGCTCGCCCTGTACCGCAGCGGCCGCCAGGCCGAGGCCCTCGCCGTGTACGCCGACACCCGGCGGCTCCTCGCCGACGAACTCGGCGTCGACCCCCGACCCGAACTGTCCGCGCTCCAGCAGCGCATCCTGCGCGCCGACGCCGAACTCGCCCGCGCCGAAGCCCCGCCCTCCGCCGCCGCCCCCGTCCACGTACGGCCCGCGCAGCTGCCCGCCACCGTCCCCGACTTCACCGGGCGCACCACCTTCGTCTCCGAGCTCAGCGAGATCCTCTCCGCCGCCGACGGGCAGGTCATGGCCGTCTCCGCCCTCGCCGGGATCGGCGGCGTCGGCAAGACCACCCTCGCCGTGCACGTCGCGCACGCCGCCCGCCCGCACTTCCCCGACGGGCAGCTGTACGTCGACCTCCAGGGCACCGAGCCCCGCCCGGCCGAGCCCGTCGCCGTCCTCGGATCCTTCCTGCGGGCCCTCGGCACCCCCGACACCGCCATCCCGGACACCGCGGACGAGCGGGCGGCGCTCTACCGCTCCGCCCTCGACGGCCGCCGCGTGCTGGTCCTCCTGGACAACGCCCGCGACGCCGCCCAGGTCCGGCCGCTGCTGCCGGGCACCGCAGGCTGCGCCGCCCTCGTCACCAGCCGGGTCCGCATGGCGGGCCTCGCCGGGGCCCATCTCGTCGACCTGGACGTGATGAGCCCCGAGGAGGCCCTCCAGCTGTTCACCCGGATCGTCGGCGCGGAACGGGTCGGCGCCGAACGGCAGGCCGCCCTCGACGTCGTCGGCGCCTGCGGCTTCCTCCCGCTCGCCATCCGGATCGCCGCCTCCCGCCTCGCCGCCCGCCGCACCTGGACCGTCTCCGTGCTCGCCGCGAAGCTCGCCGACGAACGCCGCCGCCTCGACGAGCTCCAGGCCGGCGACCTCGCCGTCAAGGCCACCTTCGAACTCGGCTACGGGCAGCTGGAGCCCGCCCAGCAGCGCGCCTTCCGCCTCCTCGGCCTCGCCGACGGCCCCGACATCTCCCTCGCCGCGGCCGCCGCCGCCCTCGACCTGCCCGAGCACGACACCGAGGACCTGCTGGAGGCTTTAGTCGACTGCTCCCTGCTGGAATCCGCGGCACCCGGCCGCTACCGCTTCCACGACCTCGTACGCCTCTACGCGCGTGCCTGCGCCGAACGCGACGAGCAGCCCGCCACCGAGCGGGACGCCGCCCTCGACCGGCTGCTGGACTTCTACCTGGCCACCGCCTCCGCCGTGTACGCCGTCGAACGGCCCGGCGACCGGCTGCCCGCCCACCTCGCCGCCACCGCCCACCCCGGCCTCGCCTTCACCGAGCCGCGCGCCGCCCTGGACTGGCTGTACGCCGAAGCCGACCCGCTGCTTGCCTGCGCACGCCAGTCCGCCCTGCGCACCACCGGCCGCGCCGACGTCCTGCGCCGGGCCGTCGACCTGCTGTGGGCGGCCAAGGACCTCGCCGAGTCCGGCGCCGACTCCAAGCAGTACGAGTCCTCCGCCGTCGCCCTGCGCGACGCCGCCCGCGCCGCGAAGGACCCGCACGCCGAGGGCCGGGCCCGCACCACACTGACCAACGTCCACCTCGTGGCCGGCCGGTTCGCGGAAGCCGACGACGAGGCCCGGCAGGCGACGGTCCTGGCCCGCGAGGCCGGCGACCCCCTGCCCAGCTGCTGGGCGCCCAACGACCGCGGCATCATCGCCCTCTACCAGGGCCGCCACGCCGACGGCGAGCGGTACCTGCTCGAAGCCATCGAGAACTTCCGCGCCGACGCCAACCACATCGGCGAGGCCAGCGCCCTCTGCAACCTCTCCCGCATCCACGTCGAGCTGGGCCGCCTCGCCAGCGCCATCGACCTGGCCGAGCAGGGCATCGCCATATACGACCGCATGGGCCTGACCCTGCGCCTCGCCAACGGCCGGTACGCCCTCGGCATCGCCCTCACCCAGGCCGGCCGGCTCGCCGAGGCGCTAACGCAGCTCACCGAGGCGCTGGCCCTCTTCCACGACAACCGCCAGCCTCTGTGGGAGGGCGTCACGCACTTCCGGCTCGCGGAGGCCCACCTGGCGGCACGCCGGCCGACGCTGGCCGCCGCCCACGCCGAGCAGGCGATCGCGCTCCGCGGGATCGGCGGCGAATGGCGCCGGGCGACGGTGCTGACGGTGCTGGGCAAGGCACTGCACGGACTGGGGCAGCGGGACCGGGCCCGGGCGTGCTGGCGGGACGCCGAGGCCGTGTTCGCGGGGCTCGGGTCGCCGGAACTCGCCGAGGTGCGGGCCCTGCTGGCGCCGGAGATCGCTGCCTGACCGCACGGCCGGGGCCAGGGCCCGGGGAGCCGTACGGGAAGCATTCATCGTTCGTTTATCGCCGTCCGACACGATGGATCCATCGACTCACCGCGTCGGGGGGCGCGGGAGTCCTGCTGGACCGCCCGTTCGGCGGTCCGCGGGGGAATCGCCGAACGGGCCCAGCAATCCATCAGGAGATCCGATGACGACGAACGAGAACGTCCTGCCGAACGAGAGCGACATCATCCCGCTCGACAACCACGCCTCGGGCATCGGGTTCAGGCCCGTCGACGGGACCGCCGCGACGGACACCGACATCACGCCGATGGACAACCACGCTTCCGGCATCGCCATCAAGCCGGTCGACAAGCCGGCTGCGGACGAGGACATCGTGACGCTGGACAACCACGCGTCCAGCCCTCGCCCGTAAGCCGCACGGCGTCCCACGGGGGATACGGGGGGCGCACGGGCCGCGGGAGCCGACGGGGGACGTCGGGCTCCCCGGCCCGGGGGGCACGGGGGAACACGGGGGAACACGGGGGAGCAAGGCCTCGCGGGGACCACGGGGGACACGGGGTCCCCGCGGGGAGCACGACACGGGGGGCGCGACACGGGGGCGCGACACGGGGGCGCGACACGGGGGAGCACCGCCGCACCACGTACGACCGCACCACCGCACGGCCGGCCGGTCCGGCCGGTGACGGCGGCCGCGGTGGCCCGGAGGGGGAGCCACCGCGGCCGCCGCACGTGCGCGTGCCACAGCACTAGGGTGGGGGTGTGTTCACCTCCCAGGGTCCGAGCCTGCGCGAGCTCGCCGTCCAGGCGTTCTCCTCGGTCGAGCGGGGCTACGACCTCCTCGCGCCGAAATTCGACCACACCCCCTTCCGCACCCCGGACCGCCTCCTCGACGCCGTAGAGGAGGCCCTCGCCGCGTCGGAGGGCTCCTTCGGGGACGGCCTCGACGTCTGCTGCGGCACCGGAGCGGCCATCGGCATGCTGACGCGGCTCTGCCGGGGCCGCGTCACCGGCGTCGACCTCAGCGCGGGCATGCTCGCCGAGGCGGAGCGCGCCCACGCCGCCGCCGACCGCGTCGACTTCGTCCGCGCGGACGCCCTCGCCCTGCCGGCCGCGCTGTCCGGCGGCTACGACCTGGCCGTCAGCTTCGGCGCGTTCGGGCACTTCCTGCCCGCCGAGCGTCCCGCCCTGTTCTCCGGCGTGTACGGGGCGCTGCGCCCGGGCGGGCTGTTCGCGTTCCCGGTCGGGGCGCCGCTGCCGCCGTCCTCGCCGCTGTGGTGGGCGGCGGCGGGCTTCGACGCGGTGATGCGGGTGCGGAACGCGGTGTGGCGGCCGCCGTTCGTCATGTACTACCGGACGTTCCCGTGGGGCGGGGTGCGCCGGGACCTGGCCTCGGCCGGGTTCTCCGTGGAGACGCTGCCGCTGGAGCACTTCGGACGCCGCCCGGACGGCAGCCCCCGCTGGCGCCTGGCCCTGGCCCGCAAGCCGGCGGGGACGCAGCCGTAGCCGTCTCTGCCGCCGGTCGGCTCAGGTGCCGGGGCGGGCCGTGCGCAGGGCGTGCTTGACGACCTTGCCGCTCGCGTTGCGCGGGAGTTCGGCGAGGAACTCCACGGTGCGCGGGACCTTGTAGTTGGCCATCTCGCGGCGTGACCAGGCGATCAGGTCGTCGGCGGTGAGCGTGGAGCCGGGCCGGCGGACCGCGTACGCCTTGCCGACCTCGCCCAGGCGCGGGTCGGGGACACCGACGACGGCGACGTCCGCGATGTCGGGGTGGAGGCCGAGGAGCTGCTCGATCTCGGCGGGGTAGGCGTTGAAGCCGCCGACGATGAACATGTCCTTGATCCGGTCGGTGATGCGCAGGTTCCCGGCGGCGTCGAGGACGCCGACGTCGCCGGTGCGGAGCCAGCCGTCGGGGGTGAGGGCGCGGGCGGTCTCCTCCGGATCCTCGAAGTAGCCGCGCATGACCTGGTGGCCGCGGACGAGGACCTCACCGGGCCGGCCCGCGGGCAGGGGGCTGCCGTCGGGGCCGGCGATGCGGACCTCGGTGCCGGGGACGGCACGTCCGGAGGTGGTGGCGACGATGTCGTCGGGGTCGCCGCGGCGGCACATGGTGACGATGCCGGCGGCCTCGGAGAGCCCGTAGGCGGTGAGGACGGTGGCGATGCGGAGTTCGCCGCGGAGCCGTTCGACGAGGCGGAGGGGGACGACGGCGGCGCCGGTGACGACGAGGCGCAGCGCGGACAGGTCGTGCCGGTCGCGGTGGGGGTGGTCGAGGAGGGACTGGTGGAGGGTGGGCGGGCCGGGGAGGACGGAGATGCGTTCGGCGGCGATGTTGGCGAGGACGGTGCCGGTGTCGGAGACGGGCTGCGGGACCATCGTGGCGCCGCGCATGAGGCAGGCGAGGATGCCGGCCTTGTAGCCGAAGGTGTGGAAGAACGGATTGACGATCAGGTAGCGGTCGCCTGCGCGGAGTCCGGCGAGTTCGCTCCACAGCTCGTAGCAGCGCAGGGACTGGGCGTGGGTGGTGACGGCGCCCTTGGGGCTTCCGGTGGTACCGGAGGTGAAGACGATGTCGGAGGGGGCGTCGGGGCGGATGGCGTCGGCGCGGCGGCGGACCTCGGCGGCGGGGACGGCGTCGCCGGCGGCGAGGAAGTCCTTCCAGGTGCGGAAGTCGTGCGGGGCGTCGTCGGCGAGGACGACGACCTGTTCGAGGTGCGGGAGCCCGGGCAGCGGGCCGCGGCCGGGGGCCGCCGGCGCGTCGGCGGCATCCTGGCGCTCGGCGGCGGCGCGGCGCAGGGAGGCCACGTAGGAGGTGCCGAGGAAGGTGCCGGTGACGAAGAGGAGCCGGGCCCGGCTGCGGTCCAGGACGTACGCGGCCTCGGCGCCCTTGAAACGGGTGTTCAGGGGGACGAGGACAGCGCCCGCGCAGACCGCGCCGAGGGCGCAGGTGATCCAGTCGGGGGTGTTGGGCGCCCAGACGGCGACGCGGTCGCCGGGCCGGACGCCGGCGGCGATGGCGGCGGCCGCGGCGCGCTCGACGCGTTCGCCGAGGGCCCGGTAGGTGAGGCGCGTGCGGCCGTCGGCGACGGCCTCGCGGTCGGCGTGGCGGGTGGCGGCGTCGCGGACGAGCCCGGCGATGGTGCCCCAGCGGAGGTCGCCCCGCACGCCCTCGTCGGCGGGGCCGTCCGCGGTCCGCTGGGCGCCGCCGCCGGGTGCGGCGGGGACGGGCGCACCGGTGCCGTGCGTCGCCGTGCCGCCCTGCGCCTCGCCGTCGTACGCGGTGCCGCCGTGTGCCTCGCCGTCGTACGCGGTGCCGCCGTGTGCCTCGCCGTCGTACGCGGTGCCGCCCTGCGCCCCGCCGTCGTACGCGGTGCCGCCCTGCGCCCCGCCGTCGTACGCGGTGCCGCCGTACGCCGTGCTGCCGTGCGTGTTCCCGCCGTCGGTGCTGGTTGCGCGCCGGTCCATCGTCCGCCTCCCCGCCACACCAGTAGCTGACTGTTCGTCAGATTAGCTGTACCCTTCGCGGCTGTCAGCACTGGCGACGTGCCCCGGAGGCGGCGATGGCGGCAACCCTCAAGGACGCTACGGCGATCGTCGGCATCGGCCAGACCCCCTTCGCCAGACGCCTCCCCCAGTCCGAGAAGGAACTGGCCTGCCGCGCGATCCTCGCCGCCCTCGACGACGCCGGCATCGCGCCCGGCGAGGTCGACGCCTTCGCCTCCTACACCATGGAGGAGACCGACGAGGTCGAGGTCGCCAAGGCCATCGGCGCCGGCGACGTCACCTTCTTCTCCAAGGTCGGCTACGGAGGCGGCGGCTCCTGCGCCACCGTCGGCCACCTCGCCGCCGCCGTCGCGACCGGCCAGGCGAGCGTCGGCGTGGCCTGGCGCTCCCGCAAGCGCGGCTCCGGTCCCCGCCCCTGGACGAACACGGCCGTCCAGCTCCCCACCCCCGGCCAGTGGACGCGCCCCTTCGGGCTGCTGCGGCCCGCGGACGAGATCGCCATGCTGGCCCGCCGCTACATGCACGAGTACGGCGCCACCCGCGACCACCTCTTCAACGTGGCCATGGCCTGCCGCAACCGGGCCAACGAGAACCCCGCCGCGATCATGTACGAGCGGCCGCTGACCCGCGAGATGTACATGACCTCCCGCATGATCAGCGAGCCGCTGTGCCTCTTCGACAACTGCCTGGAGACCGACGGCGCCCTCGCCTGCGTCGTCGTCTCCGCCGCCCGTGCCCGCGACTGCCGCCACCGGCCCGTCCACGTCCACGCCGCCGCGCAGGGCCTGCCCTCCCAGCACCACGGCATGGTCAACTACTGGAACGACGACCCGCTGTCCGGCCCCGCCTGGACGGCCGCCCGCCACCTGTGGAAACGCGCCGACTTCGGCCCCCAGGACGTGGACGTCGCCCAGATCTACGACGCCTTCACCCCGCTCGTCCCCCTGTCCCTGGAGGGCTACGGCTTCTGCGGGCGCGGCGAGGGCGGAGCCTTCACCGAGGGCGGCGCCCTGGAGACGGGCGGCCGGCTCCCGATCAACACGGGCGGCGGCGGCCTGTCCGAGGCGTACGTGCACGGCTTCAACCTGATCACCGAGGGCGTCAAACAGCTCCGCGGCACCTCCACCGCCCAGGTGCCGGACGCCCGTACCTGCCTGGTGACCGCGGGCGAGGGCGTTCCCACGTCCGCGATCCTGCTGCGCGCCTGACGGCCGTACGACCGGACGGCCGGCCTCCCGGCCGACGAGAGGAGCGAGACGCCCATGACCCCCACCACTCCCGCCGACGCCCTGCTGGCACCCGTCCCCGACGAGGACGGCGCCCCGTTCTGGGAGTACGCCGCCCGCGGCGAGCTGCGCGTGCAGGCCTGCACCGCCTGCGGGAGGCCGCGCTTCCCGCCGCGCCCGTGCTGCCCGCACTGCCGCTCCTTCACCTCCCACTGGCAGCCCGTCTCCGGCCGCGGCCGGATCTGGTCGTACGTGCGCCCGCACCCGCCGCTGCTGCCCGCGTACGCCGCCCACGCCCCCTACACGGTCGTCCTCGTCGAACTCGCCGACGCCCCCGGCATCCGGCTCGTGGGCAACCTCGTCGCCTCCGCGGACGCCCCGCTCGGCTCGGCCGACCCGGCGGCCGTCCGCATCGGCGCCCGGGTCCGGGCCGTCTTCGCCGACTGCGGCGGCGTCACCGTGCCGCGCTGGGTTCCGGAGAGGCCGTGACGCTGCGGGTGGAGCGCGACGCGGCCGCCGGAGTCGCCGTCGTCATCCTGGACCGGCCCCACCGGCACAACGCGATCGACCTGCCGACCGCCGCCGCCCTGACCGCGCTGTGGCGGGAGCTCCGCCACGACGACGGCGTGCGGGCGGTCGTCCTGACCGGGTCGGGCAGCGCCGCGTTCTGCACGGGCCTCGACCGGGACGCCGACGTCCCCCAGCCGGGCTCGCCGTACTCGGTCGACGACCCGCTCCTGTCGGTCGGCCCGAAGGCGTGCGACCTGTGGAAGCCGGTCGTCGCCGCCGTCAACGGCATGGCCTGCGGCGGGGCGTTCTACCTGCTGGGCGAGTCGGAGTTCCTGATCGCCGCCGACACGGCGGAGTTCTTCGACCCGCACACCTCCTACGGCATGGTCAGCGCGTACGAGGCCGTGTACATGGCGCAGCGGATGCCGTTCGGGGAGGCCGCGCGGATGGCGCTGATGGGGACGGCCGAGCGGCTGTCCGCGCGCCGGGCGTACGCCATCGGCCTGGTCTCGGAGTTGGCCGAGCCCGAGGAGCTTCCGGAGGCGGCGCTGCGGGCGGCGCGGACGCTGGCGTCGTTCCCGGCGGAGGCCGTGCAGGGCACCGTACGGGCGTTGTGGTCGGCGAAGCAGGCGACACTCCAGCAGGCCCTCGCCCAGGCCCCGGCTCTGATCGCACTGGGCAACCTGCCGCCGGACCGGCAGGCCGCCCTGTTCGCCGGCCGGCGTGCGGCGCCGGAGCCGCGGGTGCGGTGACGAGTACCGGCCATCCGGCGGCTGGCGGAAAGCCGCAGCTCGGGCGGCATCTGGCAGGACGTCCGCCCGCCCCTGGGGCCCGGTGTGCCGGAATTCGGGCGCCTGGCCGTCCCCTTCCCGGAGCGGGACTGCTTGGCCGGTTCGCACTTGCCATGCATATGATCAGCGCCAGCCAACGGGGAGTGCAGACATGGCAGATGAACTTCATCCGGAGCAGCAGGTGGGCATGCGGCTGAACGGCGAGGGGCCACTGGCCCCAGGCGTCACCGCACCACCGCCACCGCTGGTGCAGCAGCAGCCCAACACGGCCCGCCCGCCGCTGCTGGCAACGGGCACGAACCCGCCGCCGCCCCTGCTGCAGGCGCCCGGAGGGCAGGACTTCGCCTCGACCCCGGCCGAGAAGAAGGCCGCCGCGAACACGATCGAGACCGAGCTCCAGCCGAACACGAAGAAGGCCGCCGACGACGCCGACGAGTCGACCGCCGCCGCCCAGAAGGGCTTCGACGGCTGGGAGACCGCCGCCGGCCTGAAGAAGGTCGCGGAGACCTGGGACCAGCAGGTGAAGAACCTGATCGCCCGGCTCGAAGCGGAGAAGGGCGCCCTTCGCGGCGCTTCGGGTCTTTTCGCCCGCAACGACATCGGACTTCGCAACGACTTCCTGGCCGGCAAGTCGGGTCTGAACGGTCTGTAGGGAGCTGAGCTGTGGCGCTGAACTATTACGAGGTCATGAACACCGACTTCGGGCTGCTCGGCACCGCCGCCGGCAAGTGGCAGTCGATGGCGGGCGAGCTGAAGAAGATCGAGACCCGCTACGGCGAGACCGTCCAGAAGATCACCACGACGGACGGCTGGGCCGGGCGCAGCGCCGTGAGCGCCGAGAAGGGCTTCGCGGCGACCCGCTACGAGTACGCGGCGGCGCAGGTGCAGGCGAAGGCGATCGCGGGCCTGCTGCGGGACGCCCAGGAGAAGTTCACCGACCTGAAGAACAAGCTGGTGAGCGCCCGTGACGACGCGATAGCCGCCGGCATGACCGTCTCCGAGCAGGGGGCCGTCGCCTTCGACTGGGCCAAGCTCACCCCGGGCGAGCGCAGCGCCTACCACCACGACCCCGACGGACAGAAGGCCATCAGCGAGGCCGTTGGCAAGTGGCAGAAGCACATCGACGACCGGGTGAAGGCCGTCACCGAGCTCGACCACAACGTCAAGGCCGTCCTCGAAACCGCCGTCACCGACAGCAACAAGGACGCTCTGGGCCAGGGCGCCGACATGTCCCTCGCCGGCTTCAACGCCGGCGCCACCGGCGACCTCGACCAGGCCCTGAAGGACGAGAAGGCCGCGCGGGACCGGGCCGCCAAGGAGGCGGAGGACGCCAAGAACGGACCGAAGTCCGAAGGCGGCCTGAAGATCACCGGCCCGAGCGCGGGCACCACGGTCACCGGCCAGAAATACGGCAAGGAGGGGTCCGCGAAGGCGTACGCCGACCTCTTCAAGATGACCGCGGAGGGCAAGTACCAGAACGGGGACTTCGCGCTCTCCGGCATCGACGACATCACCGTGGGGGCCAGGGCCAGCGCGAACTACGGCTTCACCCACGAGGGCCTCGCGGGCAAGGCCGAGACCTCCGCGGGCGTCAGGACCCTGCTTGAGGGACGCGCCGACTACAGCCACTGGGGCGGCCTCTACGGGCGCACCGAGGGGTTCGCCGGCGGGGAGGCCGCGCTCAGCGGCTCTGCGGGCTGGGAGGGCGTCAGCGCCGGCGCCAAGGCCTTCGCCGGCGGCAAGCAAAGCGTCGCCGGAGGCGGCGAGCTCGCCGGCATCGGCGCCGGCGCCACGGCCGAGGGCTGGGCCGGCGCGGGCGCGGAGGCCAAGGTGACCTTCGGCAAGGGCGACGACGGCAAGTGGCACGTCGGCGGCAAGGTGGGCGTCGCCCTCGGCATCGGCGGCTCCGTGGGCGGCGAGTTCACCTTCGACACGGACAAGCTCAAGAAGTCCGCCGGTGACGCCGCCGACTGGGTGGGCGACACGGCCGGCGACATCAAGGACGGCGTCGTCGGATTGTTCGACTGATGCACTGTCCCGCAGACGGAAGGAGGGCGTGAGACAACATGCCCACGACACTGCCGATTCCCATCCAGTTCGTCCTGCCGGAGGGCTGGCGGCCCGCCCCGCCGGACGAGGTCGGCGCCCCGGACGCGGCGTTCGTCGCCCTGCACCCGGAACCCGACGCCGGATTCACCGCCAACATCACCATCGACGGTGACTTCTGGACCGCCGAGGAGGAGACCCTCGCCGACATCGCCGACGGTTCGGTGGAACGGCTCCGCCGGTCCGTCGGGTCCGTCGAGGTCGCCGGCCGCCGCCCCCTCGGCTCCGAGGACTCCCCCGGCCTCGCGCAGAGGCTGACGCTCACCGCCGTGGTGGGCGGCGTGCCGCGCGAGCTCGTCCAGTCCCAGGTCTACCTCGCCATGCAGGACGTGGGCGACCCGCGCAAGCGCGTGGTGATCCGGCTCATCCTGACCGTCACCGCGGCCCAGGAGGACGCCGTGCGGGCGGACTTCCAGGAGTTCCTGCGCTCGGTCGCACCGGACCCCGGGACCCCCGGCACGGACGCCGCGGGCGGGGCGTAGCGGTGGGCTTCAAGGACAGGCTGACCGGTACCCGGCACCCCGACGGCGGCATCCCGCCCGAGCCGGCCGCGGAGGTCCGGGCCGCGCTGCTCGCGCTGGGCGGGCAGGGCGCGCCCTACACGGTGCGCAACGCCCTTCCCGGGGAGGACGCCGACCTGGTGGCGGAGTGGCGGGTGCGGGAGCCCGCCTGGCACGGCTTCTTCCAGCGCCACCAGTTGGAGCGGCAGGTGCAGATCCGGATGCGCATCGACCCGGACGGGCACGAGGTGCGCAGCGCCGACCGGCAGTGGGAGGTCACGTGGATCGGCGGCACGCCGCAGCTGAGGACGTCGGGCGAGTACGCCCGGGGCCAGGTGACGACGCTGTCGAAGCAGTGGACCATCGGCCGCGGCAAGGGGGGCCGTACGGAGGCCACGGAGACGTTCCGCTTCGCCACGTCGGACCTGAAGGCGCCGCTGCAGAAGGCGGTCCTCGGCGCGGGCTGGACCTGGCGCGGAGTGCTGTTCGGCCGGCTGTGACGGGCCTGCGGTGACGGGCACGACGCGGCGGAGGCCCGCCCCCGAGGGGCGGGCCTCCGGCCGTACCGGGCGCGCCCGGGAAACGGAAGGGATCAGGCCTCGACGGTGCCGGACGCCGCGACCTCGATCTTGGCGCGGGTGGCGCCCGACGGGGTGCCCAGCTTCTCGATCTGGTCCACGATGTCCTTGCCCTCGACGACCTCGCCGAAGACGACGTGCTTGCCGTCCAGCCACGGGGTGACGACGGTGGTGATGAAGAACTGCGAGCCGTTGGTGTTGCGGCCGGCGTTCGCCATCGACAGCAGGTACGGGCGGTCGTGCTTCAGGTCGAAGTTCTCGTCCGCGAACTTCTCGCCGTAGATGCTCTTGCCGCCGGTGCCGTTCTGGCGGGTGAAGTCGCCGCCCTGCAGCATGAACTGGGGGATGACGCGGTGGAACGGCGAGCCCGCGTAGCCGAAGCCGTGCTCGCCGGTCGCGAGCTCGCGGAAGTTCTTCGCGGTCTTCGGGACGACCTCGTCGAACAGGTTGAAGACGATGCGGCCGGCGGGCTGGCCGTCGATGGTGATGTCGAAGTAGACGTTGCTCATGGGGTCCATCCTGTCACTCCCGGTGCCGTGTGCGACTCGGCGGGGCCGGTACACGGCCCCGCCCGCGCTCACCCGGCCGTACGGGTGCCCGTCCCCTTCGCCGCGTCCAGGGCGTACACGCAGCGGTCCTTGCTGCACGCGTACACCACGCCGCCCTCGGCGACCGGGGCGCCGGTGATCTCCCCGCCGGTGGCCAGCTTCCAGCGCAGCTGGCCGCCCGCCGCGTCCAGGGTGTACAGGCAGTGGTCCGCCGACCCGAAGTGGACGCGGCCGTCCGCGACCGCCGGCGGGCCGGTGATCTCGCCGCCCGCCGCGAACCGCCACTTCGGCGTGCCGGTGACCGCGTCGAGCGTGTACACGGCGCTGCCCGCGCCGAGGTGGACGTTGCCGGCGGCCACGAGCACCGGGTCCGCGGAGGTCCGCGGCTCGGTGGCGATCCGCCAGCGGTCCTTGCCGGTGGCCGCGTCGAGGGCGTACACGGTGCCCAGGTAGTCCGCCAGGTACACGCCGCCGCCGGTGACGGCCGCGCCCGGCGCGAACGCGGGCGGTGCGAGGAACACGGCCGGCGCCTCGAAGTGCCAGCGGACCCGGCCGGAGGCCCGGTCCACGGACAGCACGCGGGTGCCGGCGCTGATGTACACGTTCCCGTCGGGCGCGGGGGTGACCCGTACGGGGACGTTCCCGCAGGCCGCGGCGTCGCCGACCGGGTACGACCACGACTCGCGGCCGGTGCGGGCGTCCAGGGCGCGCAGCCGGGCGTCCTGCCACACGTAGACGGTGCCGTCGTGGAGGACGGGCGCCGCCTCGGGGGTCTCGAAGTCGCTCTGCGCGCCGGTCAGCTCCCACAGCTTCTGGCCGTTCGAGGCCTCCCAGCCCTGGACGCCGCCGCCGCGGGTGGCGGTGACGACGGTGCCCCGGTCGGCGCGCAGCGCGTACACCCAGGCGTCGGCGGACAGCCGCCAGCGCTCGGAGCCGTCGGAGGCGTCGAGGGCGTACAGGGAGGGTCCGTCGGAGGCGTGGATGCGGCCGTCGGAGACGGCCATGGCCCAGGCGACGTCCCGGGTCTTGAACTGGCGGCGGCCGGTGGCCACGTCCAGCGCGTGGACCTCGAAGGAGGTCACGTACAGCAGGTCGCCGGCGACGGCGGGGGTGCCCCACACCTCGTTCGACATGCGGAACCGCCAGGGCCGCCAGCGGCCGCTGTCCGGCGCGGGGCCCGGGTTCGGGACGGCGGGTGCGGCGGGGGCGGCCGCGGAGGCGCCTGCGGGCGCTGCGGCGGAGCCGGTCGCGCCGGGCGGGCGGATCCAGCCGGTCGCCGCGTCGGCGGCGCCCGCCTGCGCGGCGGGCGAGGCCGCCGACGCGAACGGGCCGGGCCCGATCGGCACGGGCGAGCCGCCGAGGCGGACGGGCTCGCCGGACAGGGCGGGCGCGGCCGCCGGACGCGGCGGGTGGTGGGGCCGCTGCGGGATCGCCTGGCCGGTCCGCGGGTCCACCCACGGGTCGGCGACGCCCCGGGGCTCGCGCCGGGCGGCGGGGGCGTCGCCGCCGCGGGGGCTTGGCGGTGCGGGGAGGGCGGAGGTGCGCTGGCCGGCTCGGCGGGACTCGATGAGGGCGACGGCCCGCCCCGGCAGCCAGGCGGAGGCGGTGCCGCTGTCGTCGCCGCCGTCGAAGAGGTGCGGGGCGAGCTGGGCCTGGAGGTCGGCGGGGGTGGGGCGCTGGGAGGCGTCCATCTGCATGCAGGACTCGATCAGCGGCCGCAGCTCCTCGGGCAGCCCCTCCAGGTTGGGCTCCTCGCGCAGCAGCATGAACACCGTCTCCACCGGGTTCGCGCCGTGGTAGGGCGGGTGGCCGGTCGCGGCGAACACGAGGGTCGAGCCGAGGGAGAACACGTCGCTGGCGCCCTTGACGCTGCGGGAGTCCTTCGCCTGCTCGGGCGACATGTAGGCGGGGGTGCCGACGGCGACGTTCGTCATGGTCAGGCGGGTGTTGGACACACCGCTGGCGATACCGAAGTCGATCACGCGGGGGCCGTCCTCGACGACGAGCACGTTCGACGGCTTCAGGTCGCGGTGGACGAGGCCCGCCCCGTGGATCGACTGGAGCGCCTCGGCGATGCCGGCGGCCAGCCACCGCACGGCCTGCGCGGGCATCGGCCCGCACTCGTTGACGATCTCCTCCAGGGAGGGCGCCGGGACGTACGCGGTCGCCAGCCACGGCACGGCGGCCCGCGGATCGGCGTCGACCACGGCGGCGGTGTAGAAGCCGGAGACGGCGCGGGCCGCCTCCACCTCCCGGGTGAAGCGCACGCGGAACAGCTGGTCCTCGGCCAGCTCGGTGCGCACCGTCTTGATCGCCACGCGGCGTCCGGACGCCGACCGGGCGAGATAGACCAGCCCCATGCCGCCGGCGCCGAGACGTCCCAGCACCTCGAAGGGGCCGATCCGTCTCGGGTCGTGCTGCGTCAGCTGCTCCACCACTCGCCTCCCACACCTCCCCGTACGGGCCTGGCCTGGCCCGTTCACACCTGCACGCACGCCGGCACGGCGGTCGGCCCCGTGCAGCGTCTCACTCCGGGCGCCGCCGGTGGTCGTGCAACCCCGATTCTGTCAGGCCCGCGCCCAGGCCGTGTCGCCACAGTCGGGGCCGCGCCGGTGCGCGTGGTGCGGGAGGGGCCGGAGGGCGGGGCGGGAAGGGGTGCGGGGGGCGGTCCCGGCGGGCGGGGGGCGGCTATGCGGGCGGGCGGCCGGGGTTCTCGGAGAGCAGGGCGAAGACGGCTCCCTGGTTGTCCGCGACGACGGCGATCCGCCCGTACGGGGTGTCGAAGGGGTCGGCGGTGACCCGGCCGCCGAGCCGTTTGACCGCCTCGACGGACCGGTCGCAGTCCGGGACGGCGAAGTAGGCGAGGAAGTGCGCCGGCATGATCTCCGGGAAGGCGTCGGTGATCAGGCTGCGGCCCAGTACGGCCGTCTCGGCGCCGGGCGGGCTGCCGGGCGGCGACCACAGCCGGTACTCGACGCCGGAGCCGTCGTCGTCCTGGTCCTCGGGGACGTAGCCGAAGACGTTCGCGTAGAAGACGTCGACGGCGTCGCGGGCGCGGGTGTACAGCTCGGCCCAGCAGTACGTGAAGGGCTCGCCGTGCGCCTCGAAGCCGTCGTGGGTGCCGGGCTGCCACAGGCCGAAGACGGCGCCGCCGGGGTCGGCAGCCAGGGCGGCGGTGCCGTACGGGCCGACGGGCTGGGGGTCCATGACCATCTGGCCGCCGTGGGCGCGGATGCGGGCGGCGCAGGCGTAGGCGTCGGCGGTGGCGAGGTAGATCCCCCAGACGGTGGGCATGCGGCCGTCGGGCTTGGGGGCGAGCGCGGCGACGTTGCGGCCGTGGCTGTAGGCCTGGGTGTAGCCGCCGTACTGCCGGGAGCCGGCGCTGAAGGTCCAGCCGAAGAGCTCGCCGTAGAAGCGCTTGCCCGCCTCGACGTCCGGAAGCGAGGCATCCACCCAGCAGGGGGTGCCTTCCGCGAATGCGGCCATGGCCCGTTTCCTTCCGTTGTGCGGGGGTGTGTACCCTCCGTACGCTCCCACGCTCCCGCGCAGCCGCGGCGGTGCGGTGTCCTCTCGGGGCCATGGTCCGCCCGAAGCGTTGTCCACAGCCTGTTGACAAGACTAATCGGGTGGTAAAGGGAGGAAGCGGTCGGGTCGGCGGCGCGGCTGCGGGAGGGGCCGCGGGGCGGGCTGCGAGGCGGGCTGCGAGGCGGGCTGCGGAGGGGGCCGCGAACGGCCGAAATCCTTCGCCCGGAGCGGCCCGGGGCGGACTTCCCCCAGGCCGGGCGGCTGGTATCCCCATTTGCAGGCGGCCGAATCGCGCTCCGACACCCCCTCGGTAAGCTGACGGCATGACAGGACAAGTACGCACCGTCGACGGCCGCGTTGCCGGCCGGCGCGGTCAGGCGACGCGGCAGAAGCTGCTCGACTGCCTCGGCGAGATGCTCAGCTCCTCGCCGTACCGCGATGTCAAGGTGATCGACGTCGCGCGCAAGGCCGGCACCTCCCCCGCGACCTTCTACCAGTACTTCCCGGACGTCGAGGGCGCCGTCCTGGAGATCGCCGACCACATGGCCGCCGAAGGGGCGCAGTTGACCTCGCTCGTCGAGGGCCGCACCTGGGTCGGCAAGGCCGGCTGGCAGGCCGCGGAGGAGCTCGTCGACGGGTTCCTGGACTTCTGGCGGCGCAACGACGCGATCCTGCGCGTCGTCGACCTCGGCGCGGCCGAGGGCGACAAGCGCTTCTACAAGATCCGCATGAAGATCCTGAACTCCGTCACCAACTCCCTCACGGAGTCGGTGAAGGAACTCCAGGCCAAGGGCAGGGTCGACAAGGACGTCAACCCGGCAGCCATGGCCGGCTCCCTGGTCGCCATGCTGGCGGCGGTCGCCTCGCACCAGAAGGGCTTCCAGACCTGGGGCGTCAAGCAGGCCGAGCTCAAGCCCAACCTCGCCCTCCTCGTCCACCTGGGCATCACCGGCAAGAAGCCGACGAAGTAGCGGCGGGCCGCCCACCCGGCCCGCCGGCCCACCTCCGATCAGCGGCGCTCCAGGCGGAACAGCCGGATCTCCCGCTCGATGCGCGCCTGGTACGTCGCGTACGGCGGCCAGAACCGCAGCACGGCCCGCCACGCCTCGGCGCGCTCCGCGCCCCGCAGCAGCCGTGCCCGTACGGCGATGTCCCGGCCCTTCCAACTCACTTGCGCGTCAGGGTTCTTCAGCAGGTTCGCGGTCCACGCCGGATGCCCGGGGCGGCCGAAGTTCGAGCCGATCAGGATCCAGCCGGAGCCGGACTCCAGCGGCATGCACGCGAGCGGCGTGGCGCGGGACCGGCCCGTCCGCGCGCCCGTCGAGGTGAGGATCAACCCGGGCAGCATGCGGGCGCTGAGGATCACCTTTCCGCCCGTCAGCCGGTGCACCGCCTTGTCCAGGGCGGGGATGACGTGCGGGGCGACCTTGGCGAACAGCCTCGTCGAGGACGCCTTCTGCATGAGGGTGGTGCCGAGGGCCATCAGACGGCCGCCTTCCCGGTCGGAGTGGGGACGGGCGCGGGGGTGGTGCGGGCGGGGTGCGGGCCGGGGCAGGGGTCCGGGCCCGAGGACGGGTCGGGGCCGGAGGAGGGGTCGAAGAGGCCCGCCCGTCGGGCCGCGTGCGCCCGCAGCAGGTGCACCGGCCCGAACAGCAGCTCGTCCGCCGCGGCCCGCTTGAAGTACAGGTGCGCGTCGTGCTCCCAGGTGAAGCCGATCCCGCCGTGGAGCTGGATCGCCTCCGCCGCCGCGAGCCGCAGCGCCTCCAGCGCCTGGGCGAGGGCGAGGCCGCCCTGCTCCGGGTCCCACGCGGCGTAGCAGACCGCCGAGCGGGCCGCCTGGACCTGGACGTACAGGTCCGCGAGCCGGTGCTTGACCGCCTGGAACGAGCCGATCGGCCGCCCGAACTGCTCCCGGGTCCGGACGTACTCCACCGTCCGCTCCAGCGCCCGCCCCGCCGCCCCGGCCGCCTCCGCCGCGACCACGGCCGCCGCGGTGCGCCCCACGGCGGCCAGCGCACCGCGCACCGCGGCGGGGCCGCCGGCGGCGGTGGCGCCGGTGTCGTCGCCGAGCGGGTCGCCGTCGCCGAGCCACTCCGCCTCCACGTCCCGCAGCTGCACCAGGGCCTGCGGGCGCGTCTCGTCCAGGGCCGTCTGCCGGACCCGTACCAGGCCCGCGGCGCCCGCCCGCACCAGGAACAGCAGAACGCGGCTCCGCGCGAAACCCCCCGCGTGGGCGGGCACCAGCAGCAGGCCCGCGCTGTGCCCGTCGAGGACCTGCGCGGCCTCCCCGTACAGCCGCCACCCCCCGTCCGCCGCCCGGCGCGCCTGCACCCCGCCCGCCCGGCCGCCGCCGGCCCACTCCCCCGCCCCGCCGTCCCCGGTCAGCCCGAGCGCCGCCGACAACGCCGGGCCCGGCACCGCCAGCGCGGCCGTCAGCCCGCCGCCGGCCAGCGGCGGCAGCAGCGCCGCACGCTGCCCGGCACTGCCGAGCGCCGCAACCAGCGGCGCGGCGAGCACGGCGGTGGCCAGCAGCGGCGACGGCAGGAGCGCCCGCCCCGTCTCCTCGCAGGCCAGCACCAGGTCCGCGGGGGCGCAGCCCACGCCCCCGTACTCCTCGGGCACGGCCAGGCCCGGCAGGCCGATCTCCCGCGACAGCTGCTCCCACAGCTCCCGGTCGTAGCCGTCGGCGGTGCGCACGGCGGCCTTGACCCGGTCGGGGCCGCAGCGCCTGCCGAGGACCTCGCGCAGCGTGCGGCGGATCCCCTCCTGCTCCGCGGTGAAGGCGGCATCCATCATCGGGCTCCTCCCCGTAACTGACGGGCCGTCATATTAGGGGCGGGGGCGCGACATGCCCAGAGCGGGGAGCGCACGGACATCCACCGCCGACCACCACCGCCCGCCACTGGAACTGACGATCCGTCAGCTGTACGTTCGTCCCATGCCTGGACCTGGACCCCTCTCCGGACCCGCACCCGAAGCCGCCCCCCGCCGCCGCGTCGCGATCGTCGGCGCAGCCCTCTCCGACTGCGGGCGCGTCGACGGCCCCACCCCGTACGCCCTCCACGCCCAGGCCGCCCGGCGCGCACTCGCCGACTCCGGCCTGGACCGCTCCGTCATCGACGGCTTCGCCTCCGCCGGCCTCGGCACCCTCGCCCCGGTCGAGGTCGCCGAGTACCTGGGGCTGCGCCCCGCCTGGACCGACTCCACGTCGGTGGGCGGGGCCGCCTGGGAGGTCATGGCCGCGCACGCGGCGGACGCCATAGCCGCCGGCCACGCCAACGCCGTCCTCCTCGCCTACGGCTCCACGGCCCGCGCCGACATCAAGGCCCGCCGCCGCACCGCGAACCTCTCCTTCGGCGCGCGCGGACCCCTCCAGTTCGAGGCGCCGTACGGGCACACCCTGATCGCGAAGTACGCGATGGCCGCCCGCCGCCACATGCACGAGTACGGCACCACCCTCGAACAGCTCGCCTCGATCGCCGTCCAGGCCCGCGCCAACGCCGCCGGCAACCCGGACGCCATGTTCCGCGACCCGATCACCGTCGACGACGTCCTGTCCGGCGAGATGATCGCCGACCCGTTCACCAAGCTGCACTGCTGCATCCGCTCCGACGGCGGCTGCGCGGTCCTGCTCGCCGCCGAGGACTACGTCCCCGACACGGCGAAGCGGCCCGTCTGGGTCCTCGGCGCCGGCACCGCCGTCTCCCACACCACCATGTCGGAGTGGGAGGACTTCACCGTCTCCCCCGCCGCGGCCTCCGGCCGCCTGGCCTTCGGGCGCGCCGGCCTGACCCCGTCCGACGTCGACATCGCCGAGCTGTACGACGCCTTCACGTACATGACGCTGGTCACCCTGGAGGACCTCGGCTTCTGCCCCAAGGGCGAAGGCGGCGCCTTCGCCGCGAAGGGCCGCCTCCTGCACGACGGCGACCTCCCGGTCAACACCGACGGCGGCGGCCTCTCGGCCTGCCACCCCGGCATGCGGGGCCTGTTCCTCCTGGTCGAAGCGGTCCGCCAACTCCGCGGCGAAAGCGGCCCGACCCAGGTGACGCGCCGAGACGGCAGCCCACCGGAGGTGGCGGTCGCCTCGGGCACGGGAGGCTGGTTCTGCACCGCGGGAACGGTGGTGCTGGGGCGGGGGTAGGGGCGGGGCGAGAGGCGGGTCGGCGGCGGGGGGCGGGATGCGCGGCGGGGGGCGGGATGCGCGGCGGGGGGGGGGGGGGGGGGGGGGGGGGGGGGGGGGGGGGGGGGGGGGGGGGGGGGGGGGGGGGGGGAAAGCGAGCGAACGTTTTGCCACTCCAACCAGAAAAGGGAAAACAGCACA
>NZ_JBVIGV010000008.1:0-216415 GCF_055570615.1 Streptomyces sp. NPDC031121 | reverse complement strand
GTCGGGGGTGTGGGGGGGTGGGGGTGTTGCTGGTGTGCCCCCCCCCCCCCCCCCCCCCCCCCCCCCCCCCCCCCCCCCCCCCCCCCCCCCCCCCCCCCCCACCCCGCCCCTACCCTTTCCCCCATGCCCCGCGAGACCGACACCCCCGCCCCCACGGCCTTCCACGCCGCCCTGCGCTCCCTCCCCGTCTGGGACACCCCGCTGCCCCGCTTTGATGCCGCCTCCGCGCCCGCGGAGCCGGTGGTGTTGTTCCGGGAGTGGTTCGTGCACGCCGTGCGGGCGGGGCAGGTCGAGCCGCACACGATGAGCCTGGCCACCGTCGACTCTCAGGGGCGGCCCGATGCGCGGATCCTGATGCTGCACGACGCCGACCCCCGGGGCTGGCATTTCGCCTCCCACGCGACCAGCGCCAAGGGCCGCCAGCTCGCGGCGCAGCCGGATGCGGCGCTCGTGTTCTACTGGCCCGCCGTCGCCCGGCAGGTGCGCGTGCGCGGGCGGGTCAATGCCCTCGGCCCGGAGGTGAGCCGGGCGGACCTCGCGGTCCGGTCGCGGGGCGCGCTCGCCGCCGCGCTGACGGGGCGGCAGTCCGAGGTGCTCGGGTCCGCGGACGAGCTGGCCGCGGCGTCGGCCGCCGCCTGGGAGCGGGCCGCCGCCGAGCCCGATGCCGTCGTGCCGACGTGGACGGCGTACGTCCTCGAACCCGTCGAGGTGGAGTTCTTCCAGGGTGACGCCGCCCGCCGGCACGTGCGCCTGCGCTACCGCCGCGACTCCCCCGGCGGGGCCGTGTGGACCCGGGAGCTCCTCTGGCCGTGAGGCCGGAGGGGCCCGGGCCGCCCGGCCCGTCAGCGGGGCCGGAAGAGCGGCACCCACACGCCCGGTGCGGTCTCCTGGAAGGTGACGGTGAGCGGCATTCCGATGCGGAGGTCGGCCGGGGCGCAGCCGACGACCCGCGTCATCATGCGCGGCCCTTCCGCGAGGTCGACGACGGCGGCCGTGTACGGGACCTGCTGCCCGAAGGGCGGCAGGTCGTTGCGGTGCACCACCGACCAGGTGTGGAGGGTGGCGGTGCCGTCGGCGTCCACCCACTGCACCCGGTCCTCGCCCGCCCAGCAGAACGGGCAGAACTCCCGCGGGTAGTGGTGGGCGCGCCCGCAGTCGGTGCAGCGGCGCAGCAGGAGGCGGCCTTCGGCGGCGGCGGCCCAGTAGGGGCCGGTGAAGTCGTCGGGTTCGGGCAGGTCGTGGCGCGGCCCGCTGCCCGTCCCGGCGGAGCCCGAGGCCGCCGTCACAGGAACCATCCGAGGGCCGCGTCCACGGACCACGTCTGCCAGGCCATGGCGCCGAGCGCGACGGCGGCGATGAGCGCCATCATCGCGTTCTGGCCCTGCTCCGCCCAGTCGTGGATCATCAGCACGAGGTAGAGCAGGTTCAGCAGCACGCTGCCCGCGAGGGCGATCGGGGTCAGGATGCCGAGGACGAGGCCGAGTCCGAGGGCGAGTTCGGCGTAGACGACGACGTACGCCATGAGGCGGGCCCTGGGCCGGACGACCGCGGCGAAGCCGCGCTGCACGAGCGGCCAGCGGTGCTTGGCGGCAACGTCGGCGGCCCAGGCGATGCCGGTGCCGCGTTCGAACCAGCCCTTCCTGTCCTTGTGCCGCCAGCTTTCGAGCCACCACAGACCGAGGCCGATCCGGAGCACGGCCAGCCATTCGGCACCGCCGAGCCACATCGTCTGCATCCGCAGCCTCCGTCCCGGTCCCGCGCACCCAAACCTGACGGTACGTCAGTTCAGCGGATCGGCGGCGATCCCGCAAGGCCGTGACCGATCCGCAATCGATTCCCTCCTCGTCCGAGACCCATCAACCCTGTGTGTCGATACGCTCACACTTCATGCCCGGAGTCCCCACAGCCCCAGACATGTCCACCGAGCCCCGCCCCGTCTACGTCATAGGCGCCGGCCCCGGCGGCCTGGCCGCGGCCGCCGCGCTGCGGGCCCGCGGGGTGCGCGCCGTGGTCGTCGAGAAGGCCGACGAGGTCGGCGCCTCCTGGCGCGGCCACTACGACCGCCTGCACCTGCACACCACGCGCCGCCTGTCCGCGCTGCCCGGGCTGGCCATGCCGCGCCGCTTCGGCCGGTGGGTGTCCCGGGACGACGTCGTGCGCTACCTGGAGAAGTACGCCGAGTTCCACGAGCTGGAGATCGTGACGGGCGTCGAGGTGACCCGCATCGAGCGCGCGGCCCCCGAGGCCGTCGAACCCGACCCTTCCGCGAGCGGCAAGCCGTCGCGACGCCGGCGCCGCCCGGGGCGGGCCGCGGCCGAGCCGGACCCGGGCTGGCTGCTGCACGCGACCGGCGGGCGGGTGCTGGCCGCGCGCGCCGTGGTCGTGGCCACCGGGTTCAACCACACGCCCGCGCTGCCCGACTGGCCGGGCCGGGAGGCGTACGGGGGCCGGCTGCTGCACGCCCGCGACTACCGCAACCCGGGTCCGTTCGCCGGCCAGGACGTACTGGTGGTCGGTGCGGGCAACACCGGCGCCGAGATAGCCGTCGACCTGGCCGAGGGCGGCGCGGCACGGGTCCGGCTGGCCGTGCGGACCGCCCCGCACATCGTGCGCCGCTCCACCGCCGGGTGGCCGGCGCAGCGCACCGGCATCCTGGTGCGGCGGCTGCCCGTGCCGGTCGTGGACCGGCTGGGGCGGGCAGTGGCCCGGCTGTCCGTACCGGACCTGTCGGCGTACGGGCTGCCCCGCCCGGCGACCGGC
This sequence comes from Streptomyces sp. NPDC031121, assembly GCF_055570615.1. Classification (NCBI taxonomy): domain Bacteria; kingdom Bacillati; phylum Actinomycetota; class Actinomycetes; order Kitasatosporales; family Streptomycetaceae; genus Streptomyces; species Streptomyces sp. NPDC031121. The sequence goes on along the minus strand of NZ_JBVIGV010000008.1, from coordinate 213,655 downwards.
CTGTACAGCAGGGTCCGGGAGGGGGCGATCCCGGTGCAGGACGTCGGGCTGGTCGACGCGGTGCGCTCGGGCCGGGTGGAGCCGGTGGCGGCGGTGGCCTCGTTCGACGGCGGGGAGGTCGTCCTCGCGGACGGCTCGCGGATCGAGCCGGACGCGGTGGTGGCCGCCACCGGCTACCGGCGGGGCCTGGAGGGCCTGGTGGGGCACCTGGGCGTCCTCGACGGCCGCGGCCGCCCCCTCGCGCACGGCACCCGCACCCTGCGGCAGGCCCCGGGCCTGCACTTCACCGGGTACACCAACCCGATCAGCGGCATGTTCCGCGAGATGGCCCTCGACGCCGAGCGCATCGCGGCGGCCCTGGCCCGCCGGCTCGGCGTCCGCCCACCGGGCAAAGGGGGGCGAGGGGCGGACGACGCCCTCCCGAACACGGGCCTGCCCCCGGTGGACCCCCTCGCCTGAGCCAGCCCGGCAGGGGCCCCCGCCCCGTGGCGCCCGCCCGCGGGCGCCCGGCCGCCGTCCGGCAGCTCGGCCGGATCCGGGCCTGGACCGGGCGGGCGGGGATCTGGGACCGTTCCACACACCACCTTCACCACCTTTCGCGCGCAGCAGTGTTCCTGACGGCCCGTCAGTTCAGTAGTCTGAATCTGACTACTCGTCAGTTACCGGGTCCCATCGAGCAGGAGCGGGCGAAGCGATGCTTGGATCTACTCACGGCACCCTCACCACCGACTTCCGCGCACGGGTCGAGGCCTGCGGGGAGACCCCCCGGGCGGCCGTCCACTGCACCGCCCCCGCGTCCGCCGGGGACGCCGTCCCGCTCGATGTCAGCGGGCGGCCGCTGCACTCCGAGGTGCCCGATCTGGACCGCCTCTTCCGGCCCGAATCCGTCGCCGTCGTCGGGGCCTCCGACACCGAGGGCCGCCCGGCCGCCGGGATCACCCGCCGGCTCATCGCCTGGGCCGAGCGCGTCGGCGCCCGCATCCACCCCGTCCACCCGGCCCGCTCCGCCGTCTACGGACTCCCCTGCCACCCGTCCGTCGGCGCGCTGCCCGAGCGGGTGGACCTGGCCGTGCTGCTCGTCGCCGACCCGCTGGCCGTCGTCGGGGAGCTGGCCGAGGCCAAGGTGAGGTTCGCCGTCGCCTTCGCCTCCGGCTTCGCCGAGACGGGCGCCGAGGGCGCCGCCGCCCAGGACGGGCTCGCCGCCGCGGTGCGCCGCTCCGGCCTGCGCCTGATGGGCCCCAACACCAACCTCAACGCCTTCGAGGAGTTCCGCGACGACCTGGGCGGCCCCGCGATCGCCCTGATCACCCAGTCCGGGCACCAGGGCCGCCCCGTGTACGCCCTCCAGGAACTCGGCATCCGGCTGTCGCACTGGGCGCCCACCGGCAACGAGGCCGACCTGGAGACCGCCGACTTCCTCTCCTACTTCGCCGAGCGCCCCGAGGTCGGCGCCATCGCCTGCTACGTGGAGGGCCTCAAGGACGGCCGGTCCTTCCTGCTGGCCGCCGACCGCGCCGCCCGCAACAAGGTGCCCGTCGTCGCCGTCAAGGTGGGCCGCACCGAGGCCGGCGCCCGGACCGCCGCCTCGCACACCGGGAAGCTCACCGGCGCGGACGACGTCGTCGACGCCGCCATGCGCCAGTTCGGCGTCATCCGCGTCGACGGGCTGGACGAGCTCCAGGACACCGCCACCCTCCTGGCCCGGGCCAAGCCGCCCACCGCCGACGGCGTCGCCGTCTACTCCATCTCCGGCGGCACCGGCGCCCACTTCGCCGACCTGGCCGCCGCGGCCGGACTGCACCTGCCCACCCTCCCGCAGGCCCGGCAGGACGAGCTGCACCAGTGGATACCGCCGTACCTGAGCACCGCCAACCCGATCGACTGCGGCGGCCACCCCGTCGGCGACCGGCGCGGCCGGAAGATCATCGACGCGATCCTCGCCGACCCGTCCGTCGGCGTGCTCGTCTGCCCGATCACCGGGCCCTTCCCGCCGCTGAGCGACCGCCTCGTCCAGGACCTCGTCGACGCCGCCGAGCACACCGACAAGCCGGTCTGCGTCGTGTGGGGCTCGCCCGTCGGCACCGAGGACGCCTACCGCACCACCCTCCTCGGCTCCTCCCGCGTCACCACCTTCCGCTCCTTCGGCAACTGCGTCACCGCCGTACGCGCCTACCTCGACCACCACCGCTTCACCGCCCGCTACCGCTCCCCCTTCGCCGACGCCCCGCGCACGCCCTCCCCCTCGTACCGCAAGGCGCAGGCGCTGATGCGCCCCGGCGAGCAGCTCAGCGAGCACGCCGCCAAGCAGCTGCTGCGGGCGTACGGGATCCGCGTACCGCGCGAGCAGCTCGTGACGAGCGCGGCGGCCGCCGTGCGGGCGGCCGGCCTGGTCGGCTACCCGGTCGTCATGAAGGCGTCGGGCCCGCAGCTCGCGCACAAGACGGAGCTGGGCCTGGTGAAGATCGGGCTGACCTCGGCGAGCCAGGTCCGCGACGCCTACCGGGAGCTGACGGACATCGCGCGCTACGAGGACGCGCCGCTGGACGGCGTCCTCGTCTGCCAGATGGTGCAGCGCGGCGTCGAGATGGTCGTCGGCGTCACCCGGGACGAGCTGTTCGGGCCGACGGTGACGGTCGGGCTGGGCGGGGTCCTCGTCGAGGTGCTGCACGACGCGGCCGTGCGGGTGCCGCCGTTCGGGGAGGACCAGGCGCGCGCCATGCTGGCCGAGCTGCGCGGCCGGGCCCTCCTCGACGGGGTGCGCGGGGCGCCGCCCGCCGACACCGACGCGCTCGTCGAGGTCGTGCTGCGGGTGCAGCGGATGGCGATGGAGCTGGACGGGGTCCTGTCGGAGCTCGACATCAACCCGCTGATGGTGCTCCCGCGCGGGCAGGGCGCGGTGGCGCTGGACGCGCTGGCCGTCTGCCGGTGAGCCGGCCGGTCCGTCCGTGCGCCGGACAGACCCTGAGGAATCGGAGCTGACGACGTGAGCGACTCCCCCCGGACCGGACCCGCGGAGCGCCCCCTGGACGCGCAGGTGCTGCACCGCACCGCGAACGGGGTCTCCTGGATCACCCTCAACCGCCCCGAGGCGATGAACGCCGTGACGTGGGAGCAGCGCGAGCGCGTCATCGCGCTGCTCGACGCGGCCTCCGGCGACCCCGGTGTGCGGGCCGTCGTCCTCACCGCCGCCGGCCGCGGCTTCTGCGCGGGCGCCGACCTGCGGGCGGGCCCGCGTACGGGCGGCGGGGGCGGCGAACGGGTCGCCGGCGACGTGGCGCGGATGATCCGGCTCGGCGCGCAGCGGCTGGTGACCGCGGTGCTCGACTGCGAGAAGCCGGTGCTCGCCGCGGTCAACGGGACGGCGGCGGGGATCGGGGCGCACCTGGCGTTCGCGTGCGACCTGGTGATCGCGGCCGAGTCGGCCCGCTTCGTCGAGGTCTTCGTACGCCGCGGCCTGGTCCCCGACGGCGGGGGCGCGTACCTGCTGCCGCGGCTGGTGGGGCCGCAGCGGGCCAAGGAGCTGATGTTCTTCGGGGACGCCGTCCCCGCCGCGGACGCGGCGCGGCTCGGGCTGGTCAACCGGGTCGTTCCCGACGGGGAGCTGGTGCGGTGTGCCGGGGAGTGGGCCGAGCGCCTCGCGCAGGGGCCGACCCGGGCCATCGCCCTGGCGAAGCAGCTGGTCAACGCCTCCCTGGACCAGGACCGGGCGGCGGCGCTGGCCGCGGAGGCCGCCGCGCAGGAGATCAACATGGCGACGGCCGACGCGGCCGAGGGCGTGGCGGGCTTCGTGGAGCGCCGGCCCCCGAAGTTCCTCGGGCGCTGACGGGGCGGGCCGCTCGGGCCGCGGGCCCGCCGCCACATCCGCGGACCCGCCGCTCCGCCCCCGGGCCGCCGCCACATCCGCGGACCCGCCGCTCCGCCCCCGGGCCCGCCGCTACATCCGCGGGTCCGGCTTGAGCAGGGCGAACACCGCCCCGAACGGGTCCGCCAGCCAGGCGATGCGGCCGACGTCCGGGACGTCCACCGGCGGCATGAGGGTGCTCCCGCCGGCCCGGTCGGCGGCCGCGGCCGTGGCGTCGGCGTCCGCGACGTGGAAGTAGGGCACCCAGCGGGGCCGCTCGCCGCCCTGGTCGCCGCCCGCCGCGTCGCCCATGGGGGCGACCCCGCCGAAGGAGGCCTGCTCCTGGTCGCCCTCGCGGACGCTGAGGACCCGGTACGTCATCCCGGGCGTCTGCATCTCCCGGCTGCGCCAGCCGAAGACGCCCCGGTAGAAGTCGAGGGCGGCGAGCGGGTCGGGCACGTGCAGCTCGGCCCACAGCAGGCTGTTCTCGGCGGACGCCACCTCCAGGCCGCCGGTCTTGCCGGGCTCCCAGAGGGCGAACTGGGCGCCCTGCGGGTCGGTGGCCTGGGCGAGCCACCCCTCGCCCATCACGTCCATGGGCTCCATGCGGATACGGCCGCCGCCGTCGCGGATCGCGCGGACGGTGTCCTGGATGTCCTCGGCCATGAAGTGGACCATCCAGGCGGAGGAGGCGCCCTCCTCGGTCAGCGGGCCGAGGGCGGCGACGGTCTTGCCCCCGATCCGGAAGAACCCGTATCCGCCGGCCTCGGCGGGGCCCGGCTCGTAGTCCCAGCCGAAGACGCGGCCGTAGAACGCGCCGGCCGCGGCGGTGTCGGGGCTGCCGAGGTCGAGCCAGTTCGGTGAGCCATGGGTGAAGTCGGTTCCGAGCACGGTTCCTCCTGCGGGGTGCGGCACGGTTCGCGGACGGGTCGGGACGAGCGGGACGGGACGGGGTCCCCTCCGGTTCGGGGCCACCTTGCCGAGCGGCCGCGGCGTGCCCGACCCGCCGGGCGGGCCCGTCGGCCCGGTTCACCCGTACGGCCGACACCGCGCGGAGCGGGGCCCGGCGGCGCACGGCATCCGCGCCCGCGGTCCCGCGCGCCCCTTCCCATCTGACGATCCGTCAGCTTCAATCGGCCGTGTGATGGGACACGCAGGGATGGCGGCCGCCGTCGTCCGATACCTCAGGTCCGCGGGCTCCCCCTCCGCCGCCGCGCGCGAGCCGTCCGCGCTGCCCCGGGCCGACCTGCGGGCCGTCGGCGCGGACGAGCGCGCGCCCGTCGGGCCCGCCGACTTCCGGGCCGTCCTCGGGCACTTCGCCAGCGGGGTGACCGTCGTGACCGCCCCGGCCGGCGAGGACGGGTCTCCCGCCGGGTTCGCCTGCCAGTCCTTCGCGTCGCTCTCCCTGGACCCGCCGCTGGTCGCCTTCATGGTGGCGCGGACGTCGGCGACCTGGCCGCGGATCGCCCGCGCCGGGGTGTTCTGCGTCAACGTCCTCGGCGAGCGGCAGGGCGGGCTGTGCCGGCAGTTCGCGGTCAGCGGCGGCGACAAGTTCGCGGGCGTCGCGCACACGCCCGCGCCCGCGACCGGCTCGCCGCTCCTCGCCGGCGCCCCCGCCTGGATCGACTGCCGCGTCCACGCCGTGCACACCGGCGGCGACCACCTGATCGTCGTCGGCCGGGTCGAGGCGCTGGGCGCGCCCGGCGGGGACGGCCCGCTGCTCTTCCACCGGGGCCGCTTCGGCCGCTTCACCGGCTGAAACGCACCGCGCCCCGGCCCGTGCGGGGGCCGGAGCGCTGCGACCGGCGTTCAGAAGGTGAGCACGGCGCGGGCGATGCGCCCGTGCCGTGCGTCGTCCGCGGCCTTGGCGAAGTCCTCCACCGGGTAGGCCGCGCTCACCAGCTCGTCCAGGAGCAGCCGGCCCTGCCGGTAGAGGTCGGCGTACAGGGCGATGTCGCGCTGCGGGCGGGAGGACCCGTACCGGCAGCCCATGATCGTCTTGTCGAGGTACATCGAGGAGACCCGGAAGGACGCCTCCGCGCCGGCCGGCGGCACCCCGAGGAGGACCGCCTGCCCGTGCCGGTCCAGCAGGTCGACGGCCTGCCGGACAAGGCGGACGTCGCCGACGCACTCGAAGGCGTGGTCCGCGCCGGTCGGCAGGATCTCCCGTACGGCGGCCTCGGCGCCGCCGGCCGAGGCGTCGACGAAGTGGGTGGCGCCGAAGAGCCGGGCCGCCGCCTCCTTCGCCGGGTTCGCGTCGACCGCGACGACGGTGCGCGCCCCGGCGAGCCGGGCGCCCTGGAGGACGTTGAGCCCGATCCCGCCCGTGCCGATGACGACGACCGTCTCGCCGTGACCGACGCGCGCCCGGTTGAGGACGGCGCCGACGCCCGTCAGGACGGCGCACCCGATCAGGGCCGCCGAGGTCGGGGGCACGTCCTTGGCGATCCGCACCGCCTGCACCGCCCGCACCACCGTGCGCTCCGCGAAGGCGGAGTTCGAGGCGAACTGGTGGAGCGGCTTCCCGGCGCGGGTGAACGGCCGCCCCGGCATCCCGATCGCCTTCCGGCACATCGTGGGCCGACCCCGGTCGCAGTCCGCGCAGGCCCCGCAGTTGGCGAGGGTGGACAGCGCCACGTGGTCCCCGGGCGCCACGTGCGTCACACCAGCCCCCACGGCCTCGACGACGCCCGCCCCCTCGTGCCCCAGCACCACCGGCCGCGGGAAGGGGATCGTCCCGTCGACCACCGACAGGTCGCTGTGGCACAGCCCTGCCGCGGCCACCGCGACCAGCACCTCCCCCGGTCCGGGACCGCGGACCTCCAGGTCGTCGACGACCCGGACCTCCCTGCCGTCGAACACGACACCCCTCATGCGTTCACCGTGCCTCTCCGGGCAGGCCGAGCACCCGCTCGGCGATGATGTTCCGCTGGATCTCGTCCGAGCCGCCGTAGATCGTGTCGGCCCGGCTGAACAGGAACAGCCGCTGGTCCTCCCCGAGCCCCTGCTCGTACGGCAGGCCGGGCGCCCACGGCGCCGTCCCGGCGGTGGCCGCGGCGCCGCGGACCGCCACCGCCAGCTCCCCGAGCCGACGGTGCCAGCCGCCCCACAGGAGCTTGGCGACGCTGGGCGCGCCCGGATCGGCGGGGGCGCGGCGGGAGCCGGGACCGGGTGCGGAGGCGGCCAGCGTGCGCAGGGCGTGCCAGCGCATCGTGCGCAGCTCGGCCCACTGCCGTACGAGCCGGTCGTGCAGGACGGGGTCGGCGCCGCCGCCCTCCGCGGGGCCGGTGCGGGCGGCGTACGCGGCGAGGACGCGGTCGAGTTCGGCGGCGAAGCCGATCTGCTGGACCAGGGTGGACACGCCGCGCTCCAGGGCGAGGAGGCCGGTGGCGACGGCCCAGCCGTTGCCCTCTCCGCCGACGGCCGCCGCGGCGACGGCCCCGTCGAACCAGACCTCGTTGAACTCGGAGGTCCCCGACATCTGCCGGATCGGCCGCACCTCGACGCGGCCGGGCTGGTCCATCCGTACGAGGAGGAACGACAGGCCGCGGCGGCGCCGCGAGGCCGGGTCGGTGCGGGCGAGGACGAAGCACCAGTCGGCGTCCCGCGCGAGGGAGGTCCAGGTCTTCTGGCCGGTGACCCGCCACAGCCCGTCGGCCGGGTCGCGGACGGCCGAGGTCCGCACCCCGGCGAGGTCGGAGCCGGCGCCCGGCTCGCTGTAGCCCTGGCACCACAGCTCCTCGCCGCGGGCGATGCCGGGCAGGAAGCGGTCCTGCTGCTCGCGGGTGCCGTGCGCGATCAGGGTGGGGGCGAGGAGGTTCTCGCCGATGTGGCCGACGCGGGCGGGCGCGCGGCAGGCGGCGTACTCCTCGGCCCACACGACCTGCCCGGTGAGGGAGAGCCGCTGCTGCCCGTACGTGCCGGCGGGCACGTCCCAGCCCTGCCCGATCCAGCCGCCGCGGCCCAGCTCCCGCTCCCAGGCGCGGCGCGCCGCCACCTCCTCGTGCTCGCTGCCGGGGCCGCCGAGGCCGGCGGCGCGTGCGTACGGGCAGGCCAGGCGGCCGGCGAGCCAGGCGCGGGCGCGGGCGCGGAGGGCGTCGTCGTCGGCGCCGAAGGCGAAGTCCACGGTGCGGCCTCCCCTACCGGCGGGCGTTCGGGCGTTCCCCAGCGGCCGCCGCCCTGGCCATGGCGTCGAGCTGGGCCAGCATCGGCATGGGGTCTGTGCCGACGGTGCCGGGCAGGAAGTCGGCGATGCGCTGCGGGGTCCACGGGCCCTCGGCATAGCCGGCGCGCAGCTCGCGGGGCTGCGCCCAGACCGCGATCTTGGGGCCGGCGACCGTGTACACCTGGCCGGTGATGCGCTCCCCGCCGGCGGCGACGGCCTTGTCGCTGAGCAGGTAGGTGACGAGTGCGGCGACATCCTCCGGCTCGCCGATCTCCTTCAGCTCCACGGGGACGTTCGCGGACATGCGGGTGCGGGCGACGGGGGCGACGGCGTTGGCGGTGATGCCGTACTTGTGCAGGCCGAGCGCGGCGGAGCGGACGAGGGAGATGACGCCGCCCTTGGCGGCGCTGTAGTTGGCCTGGGCGACGGAGCCCTGGTGGTTGCCGCTGGTGAAGCCGATGAGGGTGCCGGAGCCCTGCCGGCGCATGACGGCGGAGGCGGCGCGGAACACGGTGAACGTGCCCTTGAGGTGGGTGGCGATGACGGGGTCCCACTCCTCCTCGGACATGTTGAACAGCATCCGCTCGCGGAGGATGCCCGCGACGCAGACGGCGCCGTCGATGCGGCCGTAGCGGGCGAGGGCGGTGTCGACGAGGCGGCGGCCGCCGTCCATGGTGGAGATGTCGTCGCTGACGGCGACGGCCTCGCCGCCCGCCGCCTGGATCTCCTTCACGACCGCTTCGGCGACCTCGCCGGTCGGGTCGCCGCCGGCTATGCCGACGCCGTGGTCGCCGACGACGACCCGGGCGCCCTCGGCGGCCGCGGAGAGGGCGACGGCGCGGCCGATGCCGCGCCCGGCGCCGGTGACGGCCACGACCTTGCCTGCCAAGAAGTTCCCCACGCCGGACCCCTTCCCGCGGTTTCTGACGGACCGTTAGATTTTATGGGCAGCCGGACACGGGTGCACAAGCCCCCGTGGCCCCCCGTCGCGAGGAGCTGATGAGGACCATGGCCCTGCCCGCCGAGTTCCACGAGATCGCCAAGCGCGTCAACAACTGGGGCCGCTGGGGCGCCGATGACGAGAGGGGCACCCTGAACCTCGTCACCGACGAGGTCGTGCGGGCCGCGGCCGCAGAGGTCCGCACGGGCCGGCGGATCCCGCTGGCGCTCCCGCTGAAGGAGGACGGCGTCCAGGCGGGCCTGATCCCCGGCCGGATCAACCCGCTCCACACGATGGTGCAGATCAACCAGGAGCTGTTCGGGCCCGGCACCGTGGCGTGCAGCGACGACACCGTGACGATGGGCCTCCAGGCCGGCACCCACTGGGACGCCCTCACCCACGTCTCGCACTCCGGCCGCATCTACAACGGCCGCCCCGCGGACACCATCACCGCACACGGGCGGGCGCGGTTCAGCGGCATCGACAAGGCCGGCCCGATCATCTCCCGCGGCATCCTGCTGGACGTGGCCCGCGCCAAAGGCGCGGACCGCCTGCCGGGCGGGCACGCGGTGACCCCGGAGGACCTGGCGGAGGCGGAGGCGCTCACCGGCACCACGGTGCGGGCGGGCGACATCGTCCTCGTCCGCACCGGCCAGATCGCCCTCTGCCTCGCCGGCGACCGCCACGGCTACGCCTTCCCCTCCCCGGGCCTGTCGATCCGCACCCCGGAGTGGTTCCACGCCCGCGACGTGGCGGCGGTCGCCAACGACACCCTCACCTTCGAGGTCTTCCCCCCGGAGATCGACGACCTCTGGCTCCCGGTCCACGCCCTGCACCTGGTCGAGATGGGCATGCACCAGGGCCAGAACTGGAACCTGGAGGAACTGTCCACAGCCTGTGCAGAAACCTCCCGCTACACCTTCCTCCTCACGGCAGTCCCCGAACCCTTCGCCGGCGCGGTCGGCACCCCGGTCGCCCCGGTGGCCGTCTTCTGACCGGTCCGGGCCGCCCGGCATGTCCGCTTGGCTGCGTGGGTGACTGGGGAGAGCACGTGCCGGCGGGTTCGAGAGCGGACGATGCCCGGGCGACGGGAAAATGCTGCTGAGACCCGGCAGCACCAGCGCATCGGCAGCCGGGCTGCGTGACCGTGGCCGAGGAAGCGAGAGGGGTCATGCGACGTTGCTGTGCGCCTCGCTGCGCGCCGGCGCGAGCGGGTTCGCGGTGAAGGACATGGCGCTGGACGACCTGCTGGCCGCGGTGCGGGTCGTCGCGGCGGGCGATGCGCTGCTCGCGCCCGGCGTGACGCGCCGCCTGATCGCGGACTTCGTCGCCGGACCGGCGCCCGCGGCCGCGCGCGTGGCCGCGGTCACCGAGCGGGAGCAGGAAGTCCTGACGCTGGTCGGCCGCGGCCTGTCGAACGCGGAGATCGCGCAGGAGCTGTTCATCTCGGTGGCGACGGCGAAGTCGCACGTCGCGCGGCTGCTGACGAAGCTCGGTGCCCGCGACCGGGTCCAGCTGGTGATCGAGGCCTACGACCGCGGGCTGGTCGCGCCGCCCCGGTGAGCGCGGCGCGGCTTCGGCGGGTGGTGGCGGGCAGCCGCGCACGCCCCGAGCTCGGCGCGGCAGCCGCCACCCCGCGACCCGCACTCGTCAAGGCTGTCCTTGGCGTCCCCTCGCGACGAATCGCTCAGGACAAGGGTTTATCAACGGTTGACGAACCGTCAACACCTCGTTAGAGGTACACGCGCGGTTCCCGTATCGACCCGAAATTTTCGCGGGCCCGCTCCGGGCGGGCGTCCGGGGTGCCGCCGGCCGGTCCGGCGGCGCGGTCGACCTCGCACCAGATGCGCTTGCCGGCGCCCTCCCGCTGCCAGCCCCAGCGGTCGGCGAGCCCGTCGACGAGCTCCAGGCCGCGGCCCCCGGTGTCCCCGGCGCCGGCCTGCCGCCGGGACGGGGCCCGGCCGCTGGCGTCGGCGACCTCGACGCGGACCGCCGGCTCACCGAGGAGCATGCGCAGGACGGCCGGGCAGCCGGTGTGCACGACGGCGTTCGTGACCAGCTCGGAGATCAGCAGGATCAGCGTCTCCGCGAGCGGTTCGTCGTCCCCTATCCCGCATCCCGCGAGCCGGGAACGGGCCCATCGTCGGGCCCGGCCGACCTCGGCCGGGTCCGGTCCTACCTCCAGCTGCACCTGAAGCACCTGCACCGCTCACACCATCCGAACCGGCGGACACTTCGCCTCGCGACAGGACGGGATCACCGATTGTGATCCCCTTGTCGAGCAGCATGGTTGACATACAGTCACCACAACAAGCGCTTCGGGCATATTCCAGCGCGAAGGAGTAGGCATGGTGCATACTGTGCGACGCTCACGCCGCGCTACCGCTCGCATTCCCGGGAGCGTACCGGAGCAGTACCCGCGGGCCGGGCCGTCCAGGCCCCCTCGTAGGACACAAACCGATATCAACTCTCTGTAATCAGACATGCGTCCCGCGGCGTCGAGCCCGTGCCCGGCGCCGGGCCCGGGTTCGTCACAGCCCGCCATCACGGGCGTGCGAGGCCCCCTGTCGCCGGGACCTCAGGGCGTCGGCGAGGAGGTGCGCGGCCAGGGCCTCCTCCGCGGCGGCCGCCGTCCGCCACTGCTCGGCCCGCACCCAGGCCCGCTTCAGGTGCAGGTGGACATCGGCGTCCCAGGTGAAGCCCATCCCGCCGTGCACCTGGAGGCAGTCCCGGGCGTTCGCGGCGGCGGCCCGGTCGGCCAGCAGCTTCGCGCCCGCGACCTCCGCCGCCACCGCGGCCCCGAACCCCGCCCCTCGGGCCGCGCCCGCCCGGTCGGCCGCGTCGGCGGCGACCGCCGCCGCGTACACCGCCGTACGGGCCGCCTCGGCCCGGACCAGCATGCCCGAGCAGAGGTGCTGCACCGCCTGGAAGGCGCCCACGGGCTGCCCGAACTGCTCGCGCTCCCCCGCGTGCCGCACGGCCAGCTCGACGGTGCGCAGGGCGCTGCCGAGCTGGAGGGCGGCCGTCAGCAGGGCACCTTCGTCGCGCAGGCGGGCCCCGGCCGCGGGCGGCAGGTCAGGGGCGCCGGGCGGGGGGACGCGGTGGAGCGGTGTCAGCGGGTCCGCGGACGGCACCGGGGCTGCGGCGGGCAGCAGCTCCACGGGGTCCGCGGCGCCGCCGAGGACCGCGTCCGCGTCCGCGAGGTGGGCGACGAGCGCCCCGGGCGCGGCTCCGGCTCCCGCTCCGGCCGCAGCGGGGCGGTCGCCGAGGTCGAAGGCCGTGACGACGGCCGTGCCGTCGGCGGCGCCCTCGACGCGGCCGGCGGCCAGGTGGGTGGCGACGAGCGGGCCGGGCAGCAGGGCCCGCCCGGCCTCCTCGAAGGCGAGGACGGCCTCGGCGAGCCCGAGGCCCAACCCGCCGTCCGCCTCGGGCAGGCGCAGGGCGAAGAACCCTGCCGCGCCGAGCTCCTGCCACAGCCCGCGGTCCACGCACCCGGATCCGGCGGCGGGCGCCCCGCGGGCCGCCGCCCCGCCCGCACCGGGCCCGCCCGCACCCGCCCCGCCCGCACGTGCGCCGCCCGCCGCCTCCGCGCGGTCCAGCGCGGCCCGGAGGGCCTCCCGGCCGAACCGCCGCGCCAGCAGGGCCCGTACACCCGACCGGAGGTCGTTCTGCTCCTGCGTCGGCTGGAAGTCCACGGTCACCGGCCCTTCGGGAGGCCGAGGATCCGCTCGGCGACGATGCTGTGCTGGATCTGCGAGGTGCCCGCGGCGATCGTGTACGACAGCGAGGACAGGCGCTCGCGCACCCACTCCTCGTCCAGCGCGAGCGCGTCGGCGCCGAGGACCTCCGCCGCGGCGTCGTACAGCTCCTGCCGGGCCTGCGAGTAGGCCAGCTTGAAGACGGAGCCGCCCGCGCCGGGCACCCCGCCGGTGCGCTCGGCGGCGGACACGTTCCACTGGGTGAGCCGCCACAGCGCCGCGAACTCCGCGGACAGCCGGCCGAGGCGGCGCCGCAGCACCGGGTCGTCCCAGCGGCCGTTGGCCCGCGCGGCGCGCGCGAGGGCGCCGAGGGTGCGGCGGCAGGCGACGACCTCGCCGGCGAAGGCGGTGCCCCGCTCGAAGGAGAGCGTGGTCATCGTGACGCGCCAGCCGTCGTTCTCGGCGCCGACACGGTATGCGACGGGGATGCGCACCCCGTCGAGGAACACCTCGGCGAACTCCGCGGACCCGGCCAGGGTGCGCAGCGGCCTGACCGTCACGCCGGGCGCGTCCATCGGCAGGGCGAGCCAGCTGAGGCCGCGGTGCCGCGGGGCGTCGGGGTCGGTGCGGACGAGCAGCTCGCACCAGTCGGCGATCTCGGCGTGCGAGGTCCAGATCTTCGAGCCGGTGACGACGTAGGCGTCGCCGTCGCGGACGGCGCGGGTGCGCAGGGAGGCCAGGTCGGAGCCGGCGCCGGGCTCGCTGAAGCCCTGGCACCAGACCTCCTCGCCGCGCAGGACGGGCGGCAGCCAGCGGGCCCGCTGCGCGGGCGTGCCCTCCGCGGCGATGGTGGGGCCGGCGTGCAGGAGGCCGACGAAGTTCGCGCCGACGTACGGGGCGCCGGCCCGCTCGGCCTCCTCCAGGAAGGCCAGGTGCCGGGTCGGGCCGGCGCCGCGGCCGCCCGCGTCCGCGGGCCAGTGCAGGCCGGCGTAGCCGGCGTCGTACAGGCGGCGCTGCCAGCCGAGGTCGTACGCGCGCCGGCCGGGCCAGTCGTCGGGCGCGGGCCGGGGCGGCAGCCCGGGCAGGGTCCTGGCCAGCCACGCGCGCAGCCCGGCCCGGAACTCCCGCTCCTCCTCCGTGTCGGCGAGGTCCACGGCGCCGCCTCAGACCAGGTCCAGGCCGAGCATGCGGATGGCGTTGCCGCGCATCAGCTTGTGGACGGTCTCGTCGTCGAGGCCCGCGACGTGGTCGAGGGCGACCTCCTTGGTGTGGGGGAAGGTGGAGTCGACGTGCGGGTAGTCGGTCTCGAAGGTGGCGTTGTCCCGGCCGACGGCGTCGAGGGAGGCGACGCCGTGCTTGTCGCGGAAGAAGCAGCAGAAGACCTGTCGGTAGTAGTAGGTGGAGGGCGGCTCGGGGATCAGGTCGCGGACGCCGCCCCAGGCGCGGTGCTCGCGCCACACGTCGTCGGCGCGCTCCAGGGCGTACGGGATCCAGCCCATCTGCCCCTCGCTGTACGCCAGCTTGAGCCGCGGGAACCTCACGAGGACGCCGCTGAAGAGGAAGTCCGTCATCGAGGCCATGGCGTTGTTGAAGCTGAGGGCGGCCTGGACGGCGGGCGGCGAGTCGGGGGAGGCCGCGGGCATCTGGGAGGAGGACCCGATGTGCATGTTGACGACCGTGCCGGTCTCCTGGCAGACCGCGAAGAAGGGGTCCCAGTACCCGGAGTGGATGGAGGGAAGGCCGAGGTGGGTGGGGATCTCGGAGAACGTGACGGCGCGCACCCCGCGGGCGGCGTTGCGGCGGATCTCGGCGACGGCGAGGCCGATGTCCCACAGCGGGATGAGGCACAGGGGGATCAGCCGGCCGCCGCTGTCGCCGCACCACTCCTCGACCATCCAGTCGTTGTAGGCGCGCACGCAGGCGAGCGCGACCTCCTTGTCGCGGGCCTCGGCGAAGGTCTGGCCGCAGAAGCGGGGGAAGGTGGGGAAGCAGAGGGAGGCCTCGACGTGGTTGAGGTCCATGTCCTCCAGGCGCGCCTCGGGGTCCCAGCAGCCGCGGCGCATCTCCTCGCGGGTGATGCCCTCCAGGGTCATGTCGTCGCGGTCGAAGCCGGCGGCGGCGATGTTCCGCTTGTACGGGAACCGCAGGTCCTCGTAGATCCACCAGTCGGCCGGGGGGCCGTCGGGGTCCATCGAGACGACGTACTTGCCGCCGCGGTACTCCAGTTCGCCGATGCCGGCGGTGAGCGGCTTGGGGCCGCGGTCGCGGTACTTGGCGGGCAGCCAGACGTCGAAGAGGTGGGCGGGCTCGATGACGTGGTCGTCGACGCTGATGATCCGGGGCAGTTCCATGGTGTCCCCTCGCCGCGGGCCGGGCGGCCGGGCCCGTGCGGGCCGGCCGACCGTATCTGATGGTGTGTCAGAAAAGAACCGGCTCCACGCTAGCCCCGCACCCCTGGACCGGCAAGCGCCCGGGCCCTACGCTCTGCGCTGGATCTGACGGATCGTCAGTAAGCGGAGGTGGCCCGCCATGCCGGAAACACCGCGGAGCACGACCGACACGGACCCGCAGCCGGACCCGGCCACCGGGCCGGACCCGTACGCGCACCGCGAACCGGCGGCGGACACCGCCCCGGACAGCACCACGGCCGCCGTCGCGGACACCGCGCGCGCCCTCGGCGCCTCCCCCACCCTGTGGGACCTCGTCGCCCGGCGCGCCGCCCTCACCCCCGACCGGCCCGCCCTGGTCCAGGCCGCCCCCGACCCGGCCGGCGACCGGACGCTGACCTTCGGCGCCCTCCGCGACCGCGCCGAGCGCGTCGCCGCGGGCCTGTACGGCATGGGGGTCCGGCCGGGCACGGTCGTCGCCTGGCAGCTGCCCACCCGGATCGAGACGGTGCTGCTCTCCCTCGCCCTCGCCCGTCTCGGGGCCGTCCAGTCCCCCGTCATCCCGTTCTACCGCGAGCGCGAGACCGGCTTCGCCCTGCGCGCGTCACACGCCGAGTTCTTCGCCGTCCCCGGCGTCTGGCGCGGCTTCGACCACACCGCGATGGCCGCCCGGCTCGGCGCCCGCGGCGTCTTCCGCGCCCACGCCCCCGCCGACCTCCCCGACGGGGACCCCGCCGTGCTGCCCCCGCCGCCCGCCGACGGCACCGGCGTGCGCTGGATCTACTGGACCTCCGGCACCACGTCCGACCCCAAGGGCGTCCTGCACACCGACCGCTCCCTGCTCGCCGGCGGGTCCTGCCTCGCCCACGCGCTGCGCCCGGCCCCCGGCGACGTAGGCTCCATCGCCTTCCCGTACGCCCACATCGGCGGCCCCGACTACCTCGTGATGCTGCTCCTGTACGGGTTCCCCGCCGTCCTCTTCGAGGCGTTCGCGCTCCCCGACGCCCTGGACGGCTACCGGCGCCACGGCGTCACCATCGCGGGCGGCTCCACCGCCTTCTACACGATGTTCCTCGCCGAGCAGCGCCGGCAGCCCGGCCGGAAGCTGATACCCACCCTCCGCCTCATGGCCGGGGGCGGCGCCCCCAAACCGCCCGAGGTGTACCACGCGGTCGTCCGCGAGCTGGGCTGCCGGCTGGCCCACGGCTACGGCATGACCGAAGTACCCATGATCACCATGGGTTCCCCCGACGACGGCGAGGACGACCTCGCCCACACCGAGGGCCGCCCGCCCGCCGGCATGGAGATCCGCATCACCGGCCCCGCCGGCGAGCCGCTCCCGGCCGGCGCCGACGGCGAGGTGCGGCTGCGCGGCGAAGCCGTGTGCCGCGGCTACCTCGACCCGGCCGCCACCGCCGAGGCCTTCGACGCCGAGGGGTTCCTGCGCACCGGCGACCTTGGCCGGCTGACCCCCTCCGGGCACCTCGTCCTCACCGGCCGCAGCAAGGACGTGATCATCCGCAAGGGCGAGAACATCTCCGCGAAGGAGATAGAGGACCTCATCCACCTGCTCCCCGAGGCCGCCGACGTCGCCGTCATCGGCCTGCCCGACCCCGAGCGGGGCGAGCGGGTCTGCGCCGTCGTCGAGCAGCCCCCCGGCGCCGCCCCGCTCACCCTGGACCGGGTCACGGCCCACCTGCGCGCCGCGGGCCTCGCCCCGCACAAGCTGCCCGAGCAGCTGGAGCTCCTCGACGCCCTGCCCCGCAACGAAGCCCTGCGCAAGGTCCTCAAGTACAAGCTCCGCGAGCGGTTCACCCGGCCCTGAACCGCACGCTGCGGTCGCCGCCGCAGCAGCAGGTTCCTACGATGGGGTGAGTCAGCTCGGGGACCCGGCACACCTCCAGGACAGGGGTGATCCGCCATGGGCCGACGCCACCGGGCCGTCCCCGCCGTCGCCGCCGCCTCCCTGCTCCTCGCCGCGCTCTGCACGGGCCAGGCACCCGCCGCGGCACTCCCCGGGCGTGTGGACATCGACCCCGCCACCGCCGAGCGCCTCGACGAGGCCATCACCGAGACGATGCGCAAGGCCGGAATCCCGGGCGTCTCCGTCGGCCTGTGGACCGACGGCGGCGGCTCGTACGAGCGGGCCTTCGGCACCGCCGACACCGCGACCGGCACCCCGATGAAGACCGACCTGCACACCCGTATCGGCAGCATCACCAAGACGTTCACCGTCACCGCCGTACTCCGGCTCGCCGACGACGGCAAGGTCGGCCTGGACGAGCCGATCGGCCGGTACGTGGACGGCGTACCCGGCGGCGACCGCATCACCGTCCGGCAGCTCGCCGACATGCGCAGCGGCCTCTACAACTACACCGAGGACCAGGGCTTCCTGGACGCCATGAAGCAGAACCCGGACCGCGCCTGGAGCCCGCAGGAACTCCTCGACACCGCGTTCAAGCACCCCGCGCAGTTCGCGCCCGGCGCCCGCTGGGAGTACAGCAACACCAACACCGTGCTGCTGGGGCTGCTCGTCGAGAAGGTCGGCGGACTGCCGCTCAGGGACTACATCCGGGAGGAGGTCCTGGAGCCGGCCGGGCTGGACAACACCGCACTCCCGGTCGGCGCAGAGATCCCGGAGCCGTACGTGCACGGCTACACGGACTTCGCGCCGGGCGGGAAGACCACCGACGCGAGCGGCTGGAACCCGAGCTGGGCGTGGGCCGCCGGCGCCATGACGTCCACCCTGGACGACCTGCGCACCTGGGCCCCCGTCATGGCCTCCGGCCGCCTGCCCGACGGCGGCCGCCTCCTGGAGCCGGGCACCCAGGCCCAGCGGGTGCGGATGCTGCCGACGGGACACCAGGGCGTCCGGTACGGGCTGGGCATCGCCGAGTTCGACGGATGGATCGGGCACAACGGCGAACTGCCCGGCTACGAGACCATCGCCGTCCGGCTCCCGCAGGAGCGCACCACCTTCGTCGTCATCGTCAATTCCGACATCGACAAGAAGGAGGGCAGCCTGAGCACCCTCATCGGCAACGCCGTGACCGAGATCGTCACGCCGGAGAACGTCTGGGAGCTGCCGGCGGCGGCACAGCCCAAGGGGCCGGCCGGGCCTTCCGAGGCACCCGCGACGGGCAGGCCGGAGACCGGGAGCACCGCCCCCGGCACCGGCACCGCGCCGTCCCCGGCCGGGAGCTGACGGCGCGGCCGCCGCACGGCCCGCCGCCCGCGCGGGCCGGCTCCGGTCCGGCTTCCGTCAGAGCGTGTCGGGCGCCTCGACGCCGCAGTACGCCGCGAACGCCGCCAGGACGTCGTCCTCCGCGATGAGGCCGTCCCCGTCCGTGTCGAGGCCCGCCGCCACCTGCCCGGCGAGCTCCGCCGGCGTGCCGAGCACGTGCAGCACGCGCGCCGCCGCCTCCGGGGGCGTCCCCGCGCCGTCCCCGCCGGCCACGGCCAGCACCGCGTGCAGGAACGGACGGGCGATCTCCGCGAACCGGTGCGGGTTGTCCCGCAGCCGCTTCGCCGCGCCCGTGACGAACTCCTCGCGGGTGACCCGCTGGTCGCCGTCGACGTCGGCGATGCCGGCCATGCCCTGCCAGAAGGCCTCCGCGCCCGCGAAGACGGCCTGGCCCCTCTCCGACCGTGCCGTCGTGCCGAATTCGGCCAGGACCGACCGGGCGGCCGCGCTGAAGTCCTCGCGGTCGATGTATCCGTTGCCGTCCTGGTCGAAGGCGGCGAATCGGGCGGCGATCTTGCGCTCGTACTCTGCGCTGTCCATATCGGCGTTCCGCCTTCACATGTGCGGTGGGGTGCACTTCAAGACAAGGCGAGAGCGTAAGCCCTCGATGGCCCGCACGTTAAGCGGAGGTGCCCCGCAGGTGGCCGCATCGAACCCGCGCACGAGGAGCGCGGCGGGGCGCGCACCCGGGGGCGCGTGTGCCGCCTCCCGCCGCGCCCCCGAAAGAGGCCGTGAACGGACGTCAGCCCGCTAGCACGGAGGCGCACTTACGGGGCGGCTTCCGGCAAAAGATTCGCGCACGGGCCCGTGGCCAGTACATTCGTGGGGTCGACACACGGCTGGGGGCAGCACAATGCCGAAGGACGTACCACCGCGCTGGGACCGCCGCATGCAGCAGCGCCTCGCCCGCGGCGAGGCCGCCGCGCTCGGGGAGCTGTACGACCGGTTCGCGTCCCTCGTGCACGGCCTGGCGCACCGGGTGCTCGGCGACGAGGGCGGCGCCGACCGCGTCACCCGCGAGGTGTTCGGCTACATCTGGCAGCACCCGGACGCCTACGACCCCCGGCAGGGCTCCATGCGCTCCTGGGTGGCCCGGATCGCCCAGGGCCGGGCCGTGGACCGGCTCCGCCAGGCCGAGCGGGACCGCGGCTCCCGCGAGGAGCTGGAGGAGAAGGTCCGCAGCGCCAACGCCGCCGCCCGCGCCGACTACATCGTCACGTCCATGCCCGCGCCGCTGCGGGCCGCGCTGGAACTCGCGTACTTCCAGCGCCGCGACTACCGGCAGGCCGCCGCGGACCTCCGGATCAGCGAGGACGAGGCCCGGCGCCGGCTCCGCCTCGGCCTGCAGCTGCTGTCGACCGCCAGCGCCCTCCCGCCGGAGGACACCGCACCGCCCGGATACGGCCCGCCCGGATATGGAACCCCCCGATGAACGGTCCCGACGACGGACTCGACGGCCCCGGCGGCCCGGGCGGCCCCGGAGGCCGCCGCCCCGCCTCCGAAGAGCAGCAGGTCGGCGGGGCCCACCGGATACCGGGCCCGCGCGGCGGGGCCGGCGGCCCGGGATCCGGGCACGCGCAGGAGCACCCGGAACCGGAGGCGCCGCAGACCGCGGCACGGAGCGGGCGGGCCCCCGAGCCCCGCCCGCACACCGTGCTGAAGTCCCTGCTCGGCGCGTGGGCGCTCGCCGCGTGCTCCGCCGAGGAGACGCAGGCCGTGGAGGACCACCTCACCGAGTGCGCGCCCTGCGCCGAGGAGGCGCTGCGGCTGCGCGACGCGGTCGGCCTGCTGCACCGGGAGGAGAGCCTGGACCTCAAGCCGATGCTGCGGTCTCGGGTCTTGGAGGAGTGCCTGGGCAAGCGGCCCGCCCGGATCCCGGTCCCCGCGTGGGCGGGCCCGTACGACACCGAGACCGCGCGGCTCGACGCGCTGCTGCGGGACTTCGGCGACGGCGAGTGGGAGACCCCGGTCCGGCTGAAGTGGTTCGAGGAGGAACGGCGGCGCACCCGCCGGACGACGGTCGCCGGGGTGATCGGGCACCTGCTCACCGTGGACGGGCTCGTCGCCGCGGCCCTCGGGCTCGACGACCCCCTCGGCCCGGAGGCTCCGCCGCAGGGCGGGGCGACCGCCCGCACCGAGCACTACTGGACCTCCGCCGGGCAGCCGCTGACCCGGCACGTCCGCGAGCCGTGGCGCGAGCAGGGGCACACCCTCCTGCGGACCGTCTCGTTCGCGGGCCGCGGCGCGGCCGAGCTGACCGTGGACTACGGGCCGTTCGCCCTGCCGCTCGGCGACGCCTTCCTGGAGCGCGCCTTCGAGTGCTGGGTGCACGCCTGGGACATCGCGGAGGCGGTGGACTACCCGTACGACGCGCCGTCGGGGCAGGACCTGAACCGGATGATCGACCTCGCGGCGCGGCTCCTGCCGAGCGCGCTGGCGCACCGGCGGCGGGCGGGCCTCGCCGCCCCCGTACGCCGGCTCGTCGAGGCGGGCGCGCCCGGCCGGACCCTGCGCCTGGAGATCGAGGGCTCGGGCGGCGGCAGCTGGGACATCGCGCTGGACTCCCCGGCGGCGAAGCCGTCACCGGAGCACACGGTGGCGCGGATCGCACTGGACGGCGCCGAGTTCTGCCAGCTGGCCGCCGGGCACATCTCCCCGGAGGAGGCGGCCGTCGGTCAGGACGGCGACCGCGAGGCGATCCGCGACGTGCTGTTCGCCGCCGCCTCGCTGAGCCGCCTCTGACCGGGCCGGCCGCGGTTACGCGAAGACGACCGTGCGGCTGCCGTTCAGCAGGACGCGGTGCTCGCTGTGCCACTTCACGGCCCGGGCAAGGGCCTGGCACTCGACGTCGCGGCCGATCGCCACGAGCTGGTCGGGAGTGACCTCGTGGCCGACGCGCTCGACCTCCTGCTCGATGATCGGGCCCTCGTCGAGGTCGGCGGTGACGTAGTGGGCGGTCGCGCCGATCAGCTTCACGCCCCGGGCGTGCGCCTGGTGGTACGGCTTCGCGCCCTTGAAGCTCGGCAGGAAGGAGTGGTGGATGTTGATGATCCGGCCGCTCAGCTCCCGGCACAGGGTGTCCGAGAGGACCTGCATGTAGCGGGCGAGGACGACGAGTTCCACGTTCTCGGCGCGGACGATGTCCAGGAGCTTCTGCTCGGCCGCCGCCTTCGTCTCCTTCGTCACCGGGATGTGGTGGAAGGGGATGTCGTACGAGGCGACGAGCTCGGCGAAGTCGGTGTGGTTCGAGACGACGGCGGCGATCTCCACCGGCAGGGCGCCGATCCGGGTGCGGAACAGCAGGTCGTTCAGGCAGTGCCCGAACTTGGAGACCATCAGGACGATCCGCATCCGCTCGTCGGAGCGGTGGATCTGCCAGTCCATGCGGAAGGAGTCGCCGATCGCGGCGAAGCTGGCCCGCAGCTTCTCCACCGAGACGGGCGGCTCGGCCGAGAAGTGGACCCGCATGAAGAACAGGCCGGTGTCGTGGTCGCCGAACTGGCGGCTGTCCTCGATGTTGCACCCGGTCATGAACAGGTAGCTGGACACGGCGTGCACGATGCCCTGCTTGTCGGGGCAGGACAGGGTCAGTACGTACTGCTGGGGGGCCTGGGTGTGCGGGTCGTCGCTCATGACCCCACAGCTTTTCACACGCCGCGGGTCAGGATCCTCAGCAGTTCCAGCGACCGCGGCGCCGCGTCCGGGTCGTCGCCGTCGGACTGCGCCATCCGTACGTGCGCCTCGCGGGCGGCGTGCACGGCGTCCGGCCAGTCCGGGTGGGCGAGGTAGGCGGAGACGGAAGCGTCGGGGCCGACCTGGTGCAGGATGCGCAGCACCCGCAGGACCGCCGCGTCGACGAGGGCGGCCTCGTGGGCGTCGCGGAAGATCGTGCCGACGTACTTGTCGGCGGACCAGCTGTCGAGCCAGGTGTCCTCGACGAGCCGGTACACGGCGTCGGTGACGTCCCCGTACCCCTCGGCCCCGGCGAGCCAGGTCTCCTTCTGGAAGACGGGGTCGGAGAGCATGTGCAGCGCCGAGCGCACGTTGCTGCGCCAGCGCCACCACGGCATGTCGTTCAGGGGCATGCCGCCCATGGTGGAGGAGCGGCCGCCTCGTTTGGAAGTGTTCTTCGAACCTTGGGCGAATGTCACGCTTTCGATCGTACGTTCCCCTCCGGCCCGATCTTGAAGCGCCTGCGACGGGCCCGAGGCCACTGCCCTTCACCCGGACGTCACCCTCCGTTGCACCGCTCTCACTCCCACGTTCCCCGCGGGGCGGAAGGGTGCATGGACATGACCGATCGGCGACGCGCGACCCCCTTCCACCGCACCGTGCTCGCATCGGCGCTGGCAGCATGCCTGGCCGCCGGATGCGGGGTGATCCCGTCGGGCTCGGGACCCACCGGGGACACCATCACCGTCATGACCTTCGCCCCGCAGGACACCGCGGCCACCAACATGCCCGGCATGGTCGGCATGGCCAAGGCCTACGAGAGCTGGACCAACGCCAGGGGCGGCATCAACGGCCGCCGGCTGCGCGTGATCACCTGCAACGAGAAGAACACCCCCGGCGGAGCCGCGGACTGCGCCCGCAAGGCCGTGGCGGAGAAGGCGGTGGCCGTCGTCGGCTCCTACAGCCAGCACGGGCGCTCCTTCATGGCCCCCCTCGAATCCGAGGGCATCCCCTTCGTCGGCGGCTACGGCGTCACCTCCGAGGAGTTCCAGAGCCCGCTGTCCTACCCCGTCAACGGCGGCCAGCCGGTCCTCCTCGCGGGCGCCGGCCACCAGCTGGGCCGGGTCTGCGGACAGGTGTCCCTGGTCCGGCCCGACACCCTCGCCGGCGACTCCATGCCGGTCCTGCTCGACGCCGGCCTGAAGGCCGACACCGGCGGCAAGGCGGGCGGCGCCGAGGACATCCGCGCGGCCGAGGACACCGCGGACTTCGTCCCGCAGGCCCGCCAGGCCCACGCCGGCTCGTCGGGCAAGGACCGGGGCTGCGTCACCGCCGTGCTCGGCCAGCGCACCGAGACCTTCTTCGACGCCTTCCGCCGCGCCGGCGACCCGCGCAAGAGCCCGCAGATCGCCTCCGTCCTCGGCAGCGTCAGCCAGGCCCTGATCGACCGCACCGGCGGCCGCGAGAGCCCCTTCGAGGGCGCGCTCGTCACCGGCTGGTACCCCGTCTCGACGGACCCGCTGTGGGAGCCGATGCGCCGGGTGGTCGCCGAGCACGCCGCCCGCGACCTCGCCGTCGACCCCGACGACAGCGGCGTCCAGACCGCCTGGATCGCGTACACCGCGCTGAGCGAGGTACTGGGGCGGCTGAAGCCCGGCGAGGAGGTCACCGCCCGGAAGGTGGCCCGCGCCCTGAACCGGGCGGAAGCCGTGCACACCGGGGGCCTGACCCCCGCCCTGAGCTGGCGGCGCGAGCACATGCGCGCCATCGCCGGCTACCCCCGCATGGTGAACGGGCAGGTCACCTTCCAGGTCGTCCGGTCCGGGCGGCTCGTCGCCCAGCCGGGCGAGCAGGCGCGGGACATGACCGCGGCCCTGGAGCAGGCCCCGAGCCCGGCCTGACGCGGAGGCCCGGCCTGACGCGGAGTCCCGGGCAGGCGCCGCCGCGCCCGGGCCGGCGTCACGCCCGGGCCGGCGTCATGCCCGGGCCGGCGTCACAGCTGCGACTTGTCGCGCTTGGGGAGGTTGTACTTGACCGCGATCGGGTTCCACAGCGCCGCGGCCGACTCCTTCGCGCGGGTCGCCTCCCCGCTCGACTTGTTGCCGTCGGCCGCGTCGTCCGTGTTCCGGGCGTGGCCGTCCTTGCAGCCCTTCTTCTTGTCGTCGGCGACATCCTCCGCCCACGCCGCGTAGCTGTTGTCGGCGTCCGCCGACGCCTTCCACGCCTTGGTCAGCGACGCGGACAGCCTCTGGTGGTTCGGCAGCTTGTCCAGCCGCAGCTCCTGGAGGCGCGTGACGAGCTCCTCGCGCTGGCGGGCGGCACTGCGCAGGTCGTCCGCGGCCGTGCCGAGGTTGCGGCAGGCCTTGATGTCGTCGACCGCCTTGATGACCGAGTCCCGGCTGTCGGCGCTGTCGGCGAGCACCTTGTCCAGCTGGACGGCCTGGGAGCGGGCCGGATCCACCGGCGCCTCGGCGGCCGCCGCGGCCGAACCGGTGGGGGACGGCGCGGCCGCCGCGGCGGCCGGGTCGTTGTTCTGCGCCTTGGGGTCGCTCAGCATCGCGCCGACGCCGAGCCCGACCACCGCGAGGCCGATCACCACCGCCGCGATCACGGCGGGCGGCACCCGCCGCGCGGGCTCCGCCGTCGGCGGGGGCGGGGGCGGCGGGGCGAAGCCGGGCTGCGGCTGCCGGGCGTACGGCTGCTGCGGGTGCGGCGCCGGGCGCTGCCCGCGCGGCGGCTGCGGGCGCGGCGCGGGCTGCCGCAGCACCGGCTCCTGGATGGGCGGCATCTGCCGGGTGTGGCCGTCGGCGCCGTCCTGGCGGAACAGGGCGTCGAAGTCGTCGGTGACGGGCGGGATGTACTGCGTCGCCGCCTCGTCCGGCCCGCCCCCCGGGGCGGCCGGGACCGGCGGGATGTACTGCGTCGCCGCCTCGTCGTGCGCCCCGGGCCCGGCGGGCGGGACGGGGCCCGGGTCGGCCGGAACCGGCGGGATGTACTGGGTGACGGCCTCCGGCAGCGGCGGATACCCGTATCCGTGCGGCTGCCCCGGCCCCTCGTACCCGGGCCCGAGGACATGCCCGGCCGGCGGCACCCCCGGCACCGCAAAGCCCTGGCCCTGGCTGCCGTGATCCGGGTGCCCCGGGCCGGGGTGGGGCTGATCCGGACGGGCCTGGTCCGGGAAGCCCTGGTCCTGACGGCCCTGCTCCGGCTGCCCCGGGCCGGGGTAGGGCTGGTCCGGGTGGGCCTGGTTCGGGAAGCCCTGGTCCTGGCGGCCCTGATCCTGGCGGCCCGGGTCCGTGTGTGCCGCTCCCGCGTAGGCCTGGCCCGGGAAGCTCTGGTCCTGGCGGCCCGGGTCCGGGTGGGCCTGGCCCGGGTGGGCCTGGGCCGGGTGGGCCTGGGCCGGGAAGCCCTGATCCTGGCGGCCCGGGTCCGGGTGGGCCTGGCCCGGGTGGGCCTGGGCCGGGTGGGCCTGGGCCGGGAAGCCCTGATCCTGGCGGCCCGGGTCCGGGTAGGCCTGGCCCGGGTGGGCCTGGGCCGGGTGGGCCTGGTTCGGGAAGCTCTGGTCCTGGCGGCCCGGGTCCGGGTGGGCCTGGCCCGGGTGGGCCTGGTCCGCGTAGGCCGGGCCGGGGTAGGCCTGGCCTGCGGCGCCCTGGTCCGGGTAGGGCGGGGCCGTGGCGGGCGGGAACCCCCCGGCCGGGCCCCCCTGGGCCTGCGGGTGGCCCGCGGCGGCGGGCGGGGCGTACGCCTCCGGGTGCTGCGGGTAGCCGTATCCGGGCTGCGGGACCTGCGGGTCCGGGTACGCCTGGTCCGGATTCCACTGCGCACCGGCCTGCGGGGCCCCCTGCTGGCCGCTGCCCTGTCCGCTCTCCGTCACCCGGGACTCCCTCGCCGACTGCTCCGTCACTTGCGAAACCGGCGACTCACGCTACCCGGCCCCCGGCCGCCCCGTCAGGCCCACCCCGAGCACCTTTCCGGACACGATCGGATATACCGCCCACCCACCCTCCGCCGCACAGGCCCCGGCTAAGCCACCGCCTCCGCTCGGGCCGTGAACTCCCGGGCCGCCGCCTCGTCCCGGTACGGCTCCAGCCGCGCCCGGAAGTCGTCCAGGTACTCGACGCCCCGGCTGGAGCGCAGACCGGACAGCAGTTCCGCCGCCTGGCCCGCGGTCTGGCAGGCCTGCTCCACCTCCCGCTGCTGCACATGCGCCGCCGCGAGCAGCAGCAGGCCGATCGCCCGGCGGCGCTCCTTGCCGGCCGGCAGTGCGGCCAGCGCCTCCCGGGCCTGCCGGGCCGCCTGGTCCGGCTGGCCGAGGTCGCGGTGGCAGTGGGCCAGCTCGTCCGCGAGGTAGGCCCCGTCGAAGTGCCGGATCCACACCGGGTCGTCCCCGGACTCCGGCTCGGCCCGCTCCAGGGCCCCGACCGCCCGCGAGGCCAGCACCGACGTCGCGCGGGCGTCGCCCATCAGCGCGTGCCCGCGCGCCTCGGCGGCGTAGAACATCGCCTCGGCCCGCGGCGTGACCTGGCCGCGGGTGCCCTCCTGGGCCGCCCGCGCCAGTTGGGCGATCTCCCGCGGGTTGCCGAGCTCCGCCGCCAGGTGGCTCATGGACGCCGCGAGCACGTACCCGCCGTACGCGCGGTCGCCTGCGGCCTGCGCCAGCCTCAGCGCCTGGATGTAGTACCGCTGCGCCAGCCCCGGCTGCCCGGTGTCCACCGCCATGTACCCGGCGAGTTCGGTGAGCCGGGCCACCGCCGCGAACAGCGCCCGCCCGACCGGCTCCCGGTACGAGCCGCCGATCAGCCCGGACACCACCGAGTTGAGGTAGTGCACCACGACCGGGCGGACGTGTCCGCTGCCGAAGCGGTGGTCGAGGTCCTTGAGCGCCTCGGTCGTCGCCCGGACCGCCTCCACGTCCGACATGCCGACGCGCGAGCCGCCGTTGCGGGCGACCTGCGCGTCGGCCCCCGTGATCAGCCAGTCCCGGCTCGGCTCGACCAGCGCCGACGCGGCCACACTCGACCCTGACAGGAAGTCCCGCCGCCCGACGTCGGTGCGCCACAACTCGCTGACCTGCTCGATCGCCCCGACGACCGTCGGGGAGAACTGGAGGCCGATCCCGGAGGCGAGGTTCTTTCCGTTGGCCATGCCGATCTCGTCGATCGTCACGGTCCGGCCCAGTTTTCGGCCGAGGGCCTCCGCGATGATGCCGGGTGCCCGGCCGCGCGGCTGCTGGCCCCGCAGCCAGCGCGCGACCGACGTCTTGTCGTAGCGGAGGTCGAGGCCGTGCTCGGCCCCGCACATGTTGACGCGCCGGGCGAGCCCGGCGTTCGAGCACCCGGCTTCCTGGATGAGTGCCTGCAGCCGTTCGTTCGGCTGACGGGCGACGAGAGGCCTGGCTGCCATGAAAACCCCCAGAGGCCGCGGGTGATCGTTGGAAAGATCACTTCCCGCCTGATGTGTGGAGAATCATCCGCTTAGCGTCGTGTCGCTACCCAAGCCCGGCGCTCCGGCCTCCCACGCGCCCCCGCCCGTGCTCCAGTGCGCCCCGTATGCAGGATCGATGCAGCGTCCCCCGGGCCGGTCCGGCCCCGTAACCCCGCGTCGGGGAGCCAGTTGTGAAGGGCGTGGAAGACACCATCGGAGTCACGGAGACCGCGCCCATCCCCCGGCAGCGGGGAGAACAGCTGCTGGACCATGCCGTGCGGTACACGGAAGAGCGGCACTGGGACGTCTTCGCCGGCACCTGGCTCGAGCACGCCGAGGGGCGCGAGCTGTGCTCCTGCGGCGCCGCGGACTGCCCGGCGCCGGGCGCGCACGCGGCGGTGGCGGACTGGGCGGCGGTCACCACGGGCAGCGCGGTGCAGGTGCGGCGGGTGTGGGGCAAGCGGCCTGACGCGTCGATCCTGCTGCCGACGGGCCGCACGTTCGACGCGCTGGACGTCCCCGACGCCGCCGGGTTCCTCGCCCTCGCCCGGCTGGAGCGCATGCAGCGCACCCTCGGGCCCGTGACGCTCACCCCCGACCACCGGATGCTGTTCTTCGTGCTGCCGGGCGCCGCGGCGAAGGTCCCGGACATGGTCCGCCGCTTCGGCTGGTCGCCCGGCGCGATCGACCTGAAGGTGCGCGGCGAGGGCGAGTACGTGGCCGCCCCGCCGACCCGGGTCGGCGGCCGGGGGGCCGTCCAGTGGGCGCGGCGCCCCACGCCCGCGAACAGGTGGCTGCCGGACACCGAGGAACTGATCGACGCGCTCGCGTACGCGTGCGGGCGCGAGGCCGCCGCGGAACGGGACCGGCGCGGCGCCTGACATCCGGCGTCCCCGGCTGCGGCCCAAGTGCAGGTCGGCGGGGGTGCGTTCCGCTCGGGAAAGACATGACATTCGTAACTGCCGCGTCTCTTCCGGCCGCCCTATCGTCGTCCGTGTAGGACCACGGGGACATGGACGAGAGGCGGGCGCATGCCGAACCAGGGCGATGCGACGGGCGGGGCGGTCGGAGCGGGCGGGGAGCCCGCGCTGCCGTACGGGGGGCGGGCGGCGGTCCGCGTCGAGGGGCTGTGGAAGCGCTTCGGCGAGCAGGTGGCGGTCGCGGGCATCGACCTGGAGCTGCCCGCGGGCAGGTTCATCGGCCTGGTCGGCCCGAACGGCGCGGGGAAGACGACGACCTTGTCCATGGTGACGGGCCTGCTCCGGCCGGACATGGGGCGGGTCCTCGTCGCCGGCCACGACGTGTGGGCGGACCCGGTCGCGGTGAAGTCCCGGATCGGCGTCCTGCCGGAGGGCCTGCGCCTGTTCGAGCGGCTCTCGGGCCGTGAACTGCTCGGCTACATGGGCCGGCTGCGCGGCATGCCGGGCGAGGAGACCGACAAGCGGGCCACGCAGCTGCTGGACGTCCTGGACCTGGCGGGCTCGCAGCACAAGCTGGTCGTCGACTACTCGACGGGCATGCGGAAGAAGATCGGGCTGGCGGCGGCGCTGCTGCACAATCCCGAAGTGCTGTTCCTGGACGAGCCGTTCGAGGGCGTCGACCCGGTGTCGGCGCAGACCATCCGCGGGGTGCTGGAACGTTACACCGCCTCCGGTGCCACGGTCGTCTTCTCCTCCCACGTGATGGAGCTGGTCGAGTCGCTGTGCGACTGGGTCGCCGTCATGGCGGGCGGCCGGATCCGGGCCGCGGGCCCGCTGGCCCACGTACGGGGCGAAGCCCCCACGCTGCAGGCCGCGTTCCTGGAGCTCGTCGGTGCGGGCGGCCGCCCCGCCGGCGACTCGCTGGACTGGCTGGGCGGGCAGGCCGCCCGATGAACACCGCAGCCCCCGCCTCCCCGCCCGCGCCGGTTCCGGCGGCCGCGGCTCCGGCCGGTGTGCACGCCCCCGACCCGGCCGCGGTGTTCGTCCGCCTCAAGCTGTCGCTGCTGCGCAACGGCCTGAAGGGCTCCTCCAAGCGGAAGGCCGCCTACTTCGCGTCGCTGGCCTTCGCCCTGCTGGTCGGGCTGGGCCTCACCCTCGGGCTGTCCGCGCTGCGCGGCCACGCCCACGGCGGCACGGTCGTCGTCCTGCTGGCCGCGGTCCTCGCGCTCGGCTGGGCGTTCATGCCGCTGTTCTTCCCCGCCGGGGACGAGACGCTCGACCCGAGCCGGCTGGTGATGCTGCCGCTGCGGCCGCGGCCTCTCGTGCGGGCCCTGCTGGTCTCGTCGCTGATCGGCATCGGCCCCCTGTTCACGGTGTGCGTGGCCGTCGGCTCGGTCGTCGCCGTCGCCCGCGGCGCGGCGGGCATCGCCGCCGCCGTGGTGGCGGTGCCCCTGCTGCTGCTCGGCTGCGTGACGCTGGCCCGGGCCGTCGCCACGGCGAACGTACGGCTGCTGACCAGCCGCAAGGGCCGCGACCTCGCCCTGCTCAGCGGCCTCGTCGTCGCGGTGGGCGCCCAGCTCGCGAACTTCGCCAGCCAGCGGCTGATGGAGACCGGCGGCGTCGCGCAGCTGCAGCCCGCCGGCGAGGTGGTGCGCTGGCTGCCGCCCGCCACCGCCGTCGGCATGGTCGACTCGGCGAGCCGGGGCGCGTACGGGACGGCGGCGGCGCAACTGGCGCTGACCCTGATCGGGCTGGCGCTGCTGCTGTGGCTGTGGGAGCGGAGCCTCACCCGGGTGATGGTGACCCCGGACGGCTCGACGGTCGCCGCGCAGGCCTCCTCCGAGCGCGGGTCGGCGGGCGGCGGCCTGTGGGCGCTGCTGCCGGGCGGCCGGACCGGCGCGACCATGCAGCGCACGCTGCGGTACGTGGTCCGAGACCCGAAGACGAAGGCTGCGTGGGTGTCGTCCCTGGCGGTCGGCATGATCATCCCGGTGTTCAACGCCCTCCAGGGGAACGGCTCCATCTACCTGGTGTGCTTCGGCACGGGCATGCTGGGCCTGCAGATGTACAACCAGTTCGGCCAGGACACCTCGGCGTTCTGGATGGTCGCACAGACGATCTCGACGACCCGGGACGCGTACGAGGAGCTGCTGGCCCGCGCCTACGCGCTCGCCCTGATCACGGTGCCGTACACGGTCCTCGTCACGGCGGCCACCGCGGCCGTCATCCCGGACTGGCAGGCCTTCCCGGCCGGCATGGGCGTGGCGCTCGCGGTGACGGGCTCGATGATGTGCACGGGGGCACTGGCCTCGGCCCGGTTCCCGTACTCGATCCCGTCGGACGGGGCGTTCAAGAGCGTCGTCCCGGGGCAGGGCGGCCTGGCCTGGTCGGGCATGGTCGGCGGCCTGCTGGCGTCGCTGGTCCTCTCGGGCCCGGTCATCGGACTGGCGATCTGGTTCGAGGCGGCGGGGAGGGAGTCCGCCTCCTGGATCCTGCTGCCGCTGGGCACGGCCTGGGGTGCGGCCGCCGTGTGGGCGGGCGTGCGGCTGGCGGCCCCGCGGGTGGCCCGGCAGCTGCCGGAGATCCTCCAGGCGGTCAGCAAGGGCTGATCCCCCGGGCCGGGCGCGGCCGAGGGGGGTGCGGGGCCTGCGGGCCCGGCACCCCCCTCGTGCGTGTGCCGGGGGTCGGCCGCCCGGCGGGCGCTCAGGCCGCGGTCAGGCGGAGCAGGACGGCGCCGCCGATGATCGAGGCGAAGGAGAGGAGCCGGGTGGTGGTGATCCGCTCCTTGAAGAGGACGGCGCCGAGGGCGACGGTTCCGGCGCCGCCGATGCCCGTCCAGATGGTGTAGCCGACGCTGACGTCGAGTTCGCGCAGGGCCAGCGACAGGCTGTAGATGCCGCCGGCGGCGGCGAGCAGGGTGAAGACGGACGGCCACAGGCGGGTGAAGCCCTTCGTGGCGTTGGTGCCGAGCGCGAAGGCGATCTCGAAGACGATGGCGGTGCCGAGGTAGATCCAGGTCATGACGCTGTGTCCTTCACAGGCGGGGAGGGCGGGTGGCGGGGTCAGACGGCGCCGGCGGAGGCTGCGGCCTTCTTCGCGGAGCGGTGGTCGCCGATGCGCAGGCCGAGTGCGCCGCCGATGATCAGGACGAAGGCGAGGGCCTTCCAGACGGTCATCGGCTCGCCGTAGACGACGGTGCCGAGGACGACCGTGCCGACGCCGCCGATGCCGGACCAGACGGTGTACCCCACGCCGACGTCGATGGTCTTGAGGGCCTGCGACAGCGTGTAGATGCCGGCGGAGGCGGCCGCGGCGGTGAGCAGCGAGGGCCACAGCCGGGTGAAGCCGTCGGTGGCCTCGGTGCCGAGCGCGAAGGTGATCTCGAAGAGCGACGAGAAGAGCAGCCAGGCCCACCCCTTGGAGGAGGCGGCGCCGGAAAAGGACGGAGATGACACAGGAACCCCCGGAGGCGACTGAGTGGTGACAGTAGTTGCATGTACGTGCATACAGATGCCGCCCGCGATCGGCCTCATGGACGACCTGGCGGCATATCAGAAGCTTGCACAGTCATGTAACTTGTTGTCAACGACGACCCACTCCCCGGAGGTGCCCGTGACCACCCGCCCGCCCGCACCGCCGCCCGCCGCCTCCGACCAGGCGCTGTGGAGCCGGGTGCTGGCCGTCCACGCCCAGGTGGAGCGCAGCCTCGCACAGGCGCTCCAGCGCCGCCACGGGATCGGCCTGTCGGAGTACCGCGCCTTGGAGGACCTCGCCCGCGCGGACGGCGGCGAACTGCGGATGCAGGAGCTGGCGGACCGGATCGGCCTCGGCCAGAGCTCCGTGACCCGCCTGGTGGCCCGCCTGGAGACGGCGGGGTTCGCCTACAAGGACCACTGCCCGGACGACAAGCGCGGGGTGTACGCCGTGGTCACCGACGCGGGCCGGGAACGCCACGCCGCCGCCCGCGCCACGTACGCGGAGGTCCTGGGCTCGGCGCTGAACACGGTCGCCGCCGACCCCCGCCTGACCGCGACGGTCCAGGCCCTCCGCACCTCGGGCTGACGGCGGCCGGGTCAGCCGCGGGCCGGTTCCAGGGTGTGCAGGAAGGGCTCCAAGGCCGTGCGGCAGGAGTCCGGATGGGCGTAGTGGAGGTAGTGGCCCGCGTCGGGGATTTCCGCGTAGTGGCCCGCGGGGAGGACACGCACCATCTCCTGGGCTTCCGCGCGGCCCAGTTCGCCGTCGAGGGCGCGGACGACCAGGGTGGGGCAGGCGACCTGGGCCAGCTCGTCCCAGTGCGCGTCGTGCACCCATGTCTCGCGGGCCCTCAGCATGTGGCGGCGGGAGAACAGCGGGCGCCAGCCGTCGGGAGCCTCGTGCATGACGTCCGCGAAGAAGTCGCCGCGGCCGGGGTCGGGGCGCTCCACGCGCGGGTCGTCCTCGCCGAACCAGCGCCGGGCCGCGTCCTGGCTGGGGAAGGGGAGGGGCCAGCGGCGGAACCAGTCCTCCCAGTCGCGCTGGGAGGCCTCGCCGAGGGCCGAGGCGCGCATATCGAGGATGACCAGGGCCGCGACCAGGTCGGGGCGGCGGGCGGCAAGCTGCCAGCCGGTGAGGGCGCCCATGGAGTGGCCGACGACGGTGACGGGGGCGAGGCCGAGCTGCTCGACCGCGGCTTCGGCGTCCGCGACGAAGGCCTCGCGGCCGAGGGCGGTGGAGGGGTCGGCGCCGGCCGGCGGGCGGCCGCTGTGGCCGTGGCCCCGCTGGTCGAGGGCGACGACGCGGCGGCCCTCGGCGAGCCAGCGGGCGGTGCCGGCCCAGTGGTGGGCGCGGCCCATCAGGCCGTGGAGTAACAGGACGCGGGGAGCCCCGGGGCCTGCGGCCGAGCCGAACTCCCAGGCGGCCAGGCGCACGCCGTCGTGCCCCGTCACATCGATGCGCTGTACCACCGCAGATGCACCCCCTTCGTCCACGGCAGACTATCGAACCCATATTCGAAAATGGCTCTGCGGCGCCCAACACCGCTCTTTCGAGTGACCTTGCTCAAGGATTGGCCGCCCCTGCCGACGGAGATCCTTTGAGCAGGGAGGCGGGCCGCTCGGGGAAGACGGTCCGAAGGGGATGACCTTGAGAGCTCGGGGCTCCGGGTCAGCAAGGGGAGGAAGGGTCCCGGCGCCGCCAGGCGCCGGGACCCCCTGACACCGCCGCGTCCGCGGCGGCGCGCGGTCAGCGCTTGGCGACGAAGACGTGCGAGGCGATCTCGTGCTCCAGCTCGGCGGCCTCGCCGCCGCTGCCGACGAGCACACCGCCGGGCGACTCCGTCACGCTCACCACCGAGCCGGGCTGCACGCCCGCCCGCCGCAGCGTGTACATCAGCTGGGCGTCCGTCTGGATCGGCTCGCCGATGCGGCGGACCACCACCGTCTTCCCGTCCGTGCCGGGCTCCAGCTCCGACAGGGCGACCATGCCGTCCTCGATGAACGGGTCGGCCTCGGCCTTCTCGCCCAGCTCCTCCAGGCCCGGGATCGGGTTCCCGTACGGCGACTCGGTCGGGTGCCGCAGCAGCTCCAGCACGCGCCGCTCCACCGCCTCGCTCATCACGTGCTCCCAGCGGCAGGCCTCCGCGTGCACCTGCTCCCACTCCAGGCCGATGACGTCCACGAGGAGGCACTCCGCGAGCCGGTGCTTGCGCATCACGCGCGTCGCCAGCCGGCGCCCCTCCTCCGTCAGCTCCAGGTGGCGGTCGCTCGCCACCGCCACCAGGCCGTCGCGCTCCATCCGCGCCACGGTCTGGCTGACCGTCGGGCCACTCTGGTCGAGCCGCTCCGCGATCCGGGCGCGCATGGGGACGACGCCTTCCTCTTCCAGCTCGAGGATGGTGCGGAGGTACATCTCCGTGGTGTCGATCAGTCCGGACATTCGTGCCCCTCGGATTATCGTGCGCTGGCCCTGACCCCAATTCTGACGCATCGCGCCGACAACCGTCCCGCGCCTGCCGCGGAGTCCCCAGGCCTCCGCGAGCCGCTCTCGACCTCCGGACGCCGCCCGCGCCCGTATTGACAGCACGTTGGTCCAGACCGCACGGTGAGCGGCGGACACGGACGCACCCCATCCCCGGAAGGGCTCCACCGCGATGACCGAAAGCAAGCCGGCCGACCGCTTCTTCGACGCCGCGATCACCCTGCTCCAGCGGGTGCAGCGCGAGGAGGGCGGGCGCATCGCCGAGGCCGGCACGGTCGTGGCCGACGCCGTCGCCGCCGGGAACAGGCTCTTCGCCTTCGGCGCCGGGCACTCCTCGCTGCCCGCCCAGGACGTCGTCTACCGGGCGGGCGGGCTCGCCCTGATGAACTTCCTCGCCGTCCCCGGCACCGCCGGCGTCGACGTCATGCCCGCCACCCTCGGCAGCGCCCTGGAGCGCGTCGGCGGGCTCGCCGGCGCCGTCCTCGACAGCAGCCCCGCCACCGCCGGTGACGTCCTCTTCGTCATCTCCCTCTCCGGGCGCAACGCCCTGCCCGTCGAGATGGCCGTCAACGCGCGCGCCCTCGGCCTCAAGGTCATCGGGGTGACCTCGGTCGCCTACACGACGGGGACGAAGTCGCGGCACTCCTCCGGCACCTTCCTGCGGGACCACTGCGACATCGTCCTCGACAGCAAGATCGACGTCGGTGACGCCGAGCTGACCCTCGACGGCATCGACGCCCCCTTCGCCCCCGCCTCCACCGTCGTCACCAGCGCGATCATGCAGGCGGTGATGGCCGCCGCCGCCGGCGAGCTCGCCGCCCGCGGCATCGAGCCGCCGCTGCTGCGCTCCGGCAACGTCGACGGCGGCCACGAGTGGAACGGCCGCGTCATGCGGGAGTACGGCGACCGGATCTTCTACCGGCACTGACCGCGGGCCTGACGGCGGGCCGCCCCGCGCCGGCCGCGGACCGGCCCGCACCCTACGGCCGCTCCGGCGCGGCGCGCGCCAGGTCCAGGTCGGCCGCCACCCGGCCCGCCACCTCCTCCGCGTACGCCGCGTCCGCCCGGTCGAACGCGGACCGCGACGCCGACCGCAGGAACGTCAGCGCCCCCAGCGTCCGCCCCCGGCTGCGCAGCACCGTGCACAGGGCGTGCGCCGCGCCCTCGGGCCACAGCCGCGCCCGCGCCCAGCCCTCGGCGGACTCCCCGCGCGGGACGCTCGCCCGCACCGAGCCGATCCGGTCCAGCGCCTGGAGCACCGGGTGCCCCGGCTCGTACGGCACCGGCCGCGCCCCCCGCCCGGCCGGCGCCGGCGGGGCGGCGGCCGTCCGGACCAGCCGCGGCGCACTCCCCGCCCCGGCCGACGGCTCCAGGGCGTCCAGCAGGGCGTGGTCCGCGAACCCGGCCAGGGCGAAGTCCAGGCGCACCCCGGCCGCCTCCGCCGGGTCCTCGCACTCCGCGGCCGCCCGCCCCGCCCGGTGCAGCTGTGCGGTGCGGAACCGCAGCCTGGAGGTGTCCAGCGCGTCCTGCCGGTCCTCGGTGACGTCCTGGAACAGCCAGCCCACGCCCAGCGGTACGGGCTCCTCCGCCAGCGGGGAGCCCAGCCGTACGAAGCCGCACCGCCAGCAGCGGCGCCGCTCGCCCTCCGGGGTGCGCACCGACACCCACACCTCCGCGGGGCCCGGCGGGGCGCCCTCGGCCAGCACGTGCTGGAGGGCCGCCTCCAGCTCGTCGGCGCCCTGCGCCAGCAGGTCGCCGAGCGGCCGGCCGAGCAGGTCGGTACGCCCGGACCCGAAGGCGCGGGCGGCGCGCGCGTTGACCACGGCGGGCCGCAGGTCCACGTCGACGAGGACGACGGCCCAGGAGGCGTCGTCCATCAGCGCGTCGCTCAGCGCGATCGACCGCTCCAGGTCGATCTGGGCGTGCACCTCGGTGAAGGCGCAGTAGACGCCGGCGGGCCTGCCGTCCGCGCCCGGGACGCCCGCGGACTGCGTCCGCACCAGGACCCGCCCGCCGTCCTTGGTGAGCAGCGCGAACTCGTGGACCTGCCGGCCGGGCACGTCCTGGGCGGCCATGAGCCGGTCCTCGACGTCCTGGGCGTCGGCGGGGCGGGCCGCCCAGCCGGAGAAGCCCTTGCGGCCCACCGCCTCGGCCGCGGTCCAGCCCAGGATCCGCTCGGCCTCGCGGTTCCAGTGGGTGACCACGCCGTCGGAGTCGAACGCGCACAGGGCGGCGTCCATCCCGTCCAGCAGCGCGGCGAGCAGGTCGTGGGTCGGTTGTCCGGAAGCACTCACCTGGCACCCCCGCAGGTGTTCTCGCGTGTGCGGCACGTCAGATCATTGAACTGGAACGTGACGCAGCCCACACCGCATTCCCCGAATCGTCCCGAAAAAAATGGGTTGAGACCCCGGCGGGAGCGTCCTAATGTCTGCGGTACACGAGAAGGGAGGTGGTTCCGGAAATGTACGACTACCGGACGCGTGAGGTGACTGCGGGCTAGGGCCCGTCGTCGCAACGCACCCAGTGCGGTGCCCGGCGGAGGACGCCCGGCGCCAAACCACAGCAGTCACCCGACCCGCGGGCTCGCCGGCACGTCCGGCCGGCTCCTCTCACTGCAGGAGAGGACGGAGCCCGCGGGTCGTCTGCGTTTCCGCAGGCCCGCGGCCCCGCGGCCGCCGACTCCTTACGGGCACAGGCGCTCGATGCGCCAGCCCGCCCCGTCGCGGACGTAGTGCAGCCGGTCGTGCAGCCGGTTCTCGTGGCCCTGCCAGAACTCCACCTCGTCGGCCGCGACGCGGATCCCGCCCCACTCCGTCGGCACGGGGACCTGCTCCCCCTCCGGGTAGCGCGCCGCGAGCTCCGCGTACCGCCGGTCCAGCTCGGCCCGCGAGGAGATCACCCGGGACTGCTCGCTCGCCCAGGCGCCGAGCTGCGAGCCGTGCGGCCGGGAGCGGAAGTAGGCGGCCGTCTCGTCGCGGCCCACCCGGGTGGCCGTGCCGGTGACGATGACCTGCCGGGCGATCGGGTGCCAGGGGAAGAGCAGCGAGACCTGCGGGTTGGCGTCGATCTCGCGGCCCTTGCGGGAGCCGTAGTTCGTGTAGAAGACGAAGCCCCGCGCGTCGAACTGCTTCAGCAGCACCGTCCGCGCGCTGGGCCGGCCCGCGGCGTCCGCCGTGGAGACGACCATCGCGTTCGGCTCGAAAAGGTGGGAGTCGACGGCCTGCCGGAACCACAGGGCGAACTGCCGCATGGGGTCCTCGTCGAGGCCGTCCTCCAGGACGATCTCGGAGCGGTACTGCTTGCGCATGGTGGAGGGATCAAGGTCCATGTCGGTCACGCGTGCCATCCTGCCGCAGGAGTGCTCCTGCGAGTGTGCCGTATGTCACGCTTCCGCCCGGGATCCCGAGCCGCCAAAATCTTGGGGCCGGTCGCCAGGCCCCCCGCGGGTGGCCGCCGGCCGTACCGGGCATCAACGGGGATGACCGCGCCGGACCGCGAGGCACGCCGGCAACCGCGTGTGTCCGCACTATCTGAGGAGCCGCCTGATGTCCGACTTCGTACCCGGGCTCGAGGGAGTCGTCGCGTTCGAAACGGAGATCGCCGAACCCGACAAGGAAGGCGGAGCGCTCCGCTACCGGGGTGTCGACATCGAGGACCTGGTGGGCCACGTCTCCTTCGGGAACGTGTGGGGCCTGCTGGTCGACGGGGCGTTCAACCCGGGCCTGCCGCCCGCCGAGCCCTTCCCGATCCCCGTCCACTCCGGCGACATCCGCGTCGACGTGCAGTCCGCGCTGGCGATGCTCGCCCCCGTCTGGGGCCTGAAACCGCTCCTCGACATCGACGAGCGGACCGCCCGCGACGACCTGGCCCGCGCCGCCGTCATGGCCCTGTCGTACGTCGCGCAGTCCGCGCGCGGGCAGGGCCTGCCGATGGTCCCGCAGCGGGAGATCGACAAGGCCGAGTCCGTCGTGGAGCGGTTCATGATCCGCTGGCGGGGCGAGCCGGACCCGCGGCACGTCAAGGCCGTCGACGCCTACTGGACCTCCGCCGCCGAGCACGGCATGAACGCCTCCACCTTCACCGCCCGCGTCATCGCCTCCACCGGCGCGGACGTCGCGGCCGCCCTGTCGGGCGCCGTCGGCGCCATGTCGGGGCCGCTGCACGGCGGGGCGCCGTCCCGCGTGCTCGGGATGATCGAGGAGATCGAGCGCACCGGCGACGCCGTCGCCTACGTGAAGAAGGCCCTCGACAAGGGCGAGCGGCTGATGGGCTTCGGCCACCGCGTCTACCGGGCCGAGGACCCGCGCGCCCGCGTCCTGCGGCGCACCGCGAAGGAGCTGGACGCCCCGCGCTACGAGGTGGCCGCCGCGCTGGAGAAGGCCGCCCTGGAGGAGCTGCACGCGCGCCGCCCCGACCGGGTGCTCGCCACGAACGTGGAGTTCTGGGCGGCGATCATGCTGGACTTCGCGGAGGTCCCGGCGCACATGTTCACCTCCATGTTCACCTGCGCCCGCACCGCGGGCTGGTCCGCGCACATCCTGGAGCAGAAGCGCACCGGCCGCCTGGTCCGCCCTTCCGCCCGCTACACCGGCCCGGGCAAGCGCAACCCGCAGGAGATCGAGGGCTACGCGGACATCGCCAGAACCGCCTGACCGCGGCCGCGCATGGGTCGGCGGGCGGTGCCGCCCGTCCGTCAGCCCAGGGCGGCGTCCAGGATGCGGGTCCACTGGGCGACCACCCGGGCGCGGCGGGCCGCGTCGTCGGTGAGGACGTTCGCCAGGCCCAGCCCGCGCGCCATGTCGAGGAAGCCCTGGACGGTCTCCCGCACGCCCGGCACCGACTCGTCCGCGCCGAGCAGCTGGACGGCCATCCGGTGCGTCTCCCGGCCCAGGCGCGCCTCCAGCCCGGCGACGCGGGGCCGCAGCTGCTCCTCGTGGGAGGCGGCGACCCACAGCTGGAGGGCGGCCCGGAACATCGGCCCGGTGTACAGGTCGACCAGCGCCTCCACGACCGCGGCGCGGCCGGCAGGGCCGCCGCCCGCGGCCTCGGCGCGCCGCCGCTCCCGCAGCAGGGCGGCTGAGCGCTCCTCCGCCATGAACTCGACGGCCGCGGTGAACAGGTCCTCGCGGGTGCGGAAGTGGTGCTGGGCGGCGCCGCGGGAGACACCGGCCCGCTCGGCGACGACGGCGACGGTGGATCCGGCCCAGCCGTGTTCGGCGAGGCAGGTGATGGCCGCATCGAGGAGGTGGCGGCGGGTGACGCGGCTGCGGGCCTGCTTGGGCGCGTTCCCGGTCCGGTCGCCGGCCGCGCCCTCCGCCGCCGGTGCCGCTGGGGCGGCCGGGTTGCCGGTCACAGGGCCCACGCCGGGTCGCGGCGCTCCATGCGGGCGGTGACGCCTTCGCGGGCCTCGGCGGAGCCGAAGTGGCGGGCGGACAGCTCGGCGAGGGCCTCGCCGTCGGCGGCGAGGGCCGCCCGTACGGGGGCGGTGACGAGCCGCTTGGTCGCGGCGAGGGCCTCCGGACCGGCCTTGCGGAAGCCGTCCAGTACGGGGGCGAGGGCCTCGTCGACGTCCTCGCCGTGCAGGCTGAGCAGGCCGATGCGGGCCGCCTCGGCGGCGTCGAAGGCCTCGCCGGTCAGCAGGTAGCGGGCCGCGGCGCGGGGTTCCAGGCGGGGCAGCAGGGGCGCCGAGATCACGGCGGGGACGATGCCGAGGCGGGTCTCGGTGAAGGCGTACGTGGACCGCGGCCCGGCCGCGGCGACGTCGCAGACGCCGAGCAGGCCGAGGCCGCCCGCGCGGACGTGCCCGGTGACGCGGGCGGCGACGGGCCGGGGCAGTTCGGCGATCTCGCGGAGCAGGGCGAGGAAGTCGGCCGGGTCGCAGGGGTTCCTCAGGTCGGCTCCGGCGCAGAACGTGCCGCCGGTGTGGGTGAGGACGACGGCGCGGACGGCCGGGTCGGCGGCGGCCTCGGCGAGGGCGGCGCGCAGCCCGGCCACGAGCGGCGCCGAGAGGGCGTTGCGGTTGGCCGGGGAGTCCAGGGCGAGGGTGGTGATGCCGTGCGCGTGCGCGGCGGTGACGGGGGCGTCCTGCATGCCGCTCCTTTCCGTGCGGGTCCGGTTCCGGCCGGGCGGGCGGCGGCCGCGGGCCGCGGGTCCGCCGCCCGCCCGGGGTCGGCGCTAGTACGACTTCGGCAGGCCGAGGGTCTGGTGCGAGACGAAGTTGAGGATCATCTCGCGGCTGACGGGGGCGATGCGGGCCA
Source organism: Streptomyces sp. NPDC031121 (assembly GCF_055570615.1). Lineage (NCBI taxonomy): Bacteria > Bacillati > Actinomycetota > Actinomycetes > Kitasatosporales > Streptomycetaceae > Streptomyces > Streptomyces sp. NPDC031121. The sequence continues at coordinate 173,152 of NZ_JBVIGV010000008.1, read as the reverse complement.
CCCGGGAGGCGGTGACCAGGGAGGCCAGGCCGTACTCGCGGGTGAGGCCGTTGCCGCCCAGGGTGTGGACCGCCTGGTCCACCGCCTTCACGCAGGCCTCGGCAGCAGCGTACTTCGCCATGTTCGCGGCCTCCCCGGCGGCCGCGTCGTCGCCGGCGTCGTAGAGGCGGGCGGCCTTCTGCATCATCAGGCGGGCGAGTTCGAGTTCGATGTGGGCGGCGGCGAGGGGGTGGGCGATGGCCTGGTGGGCGCCGATCGGCTCGGCCCACACCTGGCGGGTGCGGGCGTACTCGACGGCCCGGGCCAGGGCGTGGCGGCCGATGCCGACGGCGAACGCGGCGGTCATGATGCGCTCGGGGTTGAGGCCGGCGAAGAGCTGGAGGAGGCCCGTGTCGGGGGCTTCCGCCTGGTCCGCGCCGGTGTCGTCGGCGCCGACGAGCGCGCCGGCCGGCAGCCGCACCTCGTCGAGGACGAGTTCGAACTGCTTCTCCGCGGCCCGCAGTTCCATGTCGATGGGCGAGCGGGAGAAGCCGGGGGCGTCGCGGTCGACGATGAACAGGCAGGGTTTGAGCCGCCCGGTGCGGGCGTCCTCGGTGCGGCCGACGATCAGGGTGGCGTCGGCGATGTCCACGCCGGAGACGAACACCTTGCGGCCGGTCAGCACCCAGTCGGGGCCGTCGCGGCGGGCGGTGGTGGTGATGCGGTGGGAGTTGGAGCCGGCGTCGGGCTCGGTGATGCCGAAGGCCATCATGCGGCTGCCGTCGGCGAGTCCGGGCAGCCAGGCCCGCTTCTGGGCGGGGGTGCCGAAGCGGGAGATGACGGTGCCGCAGATGGCCGGGGAGACGACCATCATCAGCAGCGGGCAGCCGGCGGCGCCGAGTTCCTCCAGGACGATGGACAGCTCGGCGATGCCGCCGCCCCCGCCGCCGTACTCCTCCGGCAGGTTGACGCCGAGGTAGCCGAGCTTGGCGGCGTCGGCCCACAGGTCGGCGGGCCGGCCGCCCTCTTCGGTGATGCGGGCGTGGTAGTCGCGGCCGTAGCGCTGCCCGAGGGCGGCGACGGCGGCGCGCAGTGCGCGGTGCTCTTCGGTTTCCGCGGCGGGCGCGGGGGCGGGGCTCATGGGCGGGGTTCCTCCTCCTGGACCACGGCGAGCAGGGCGCCGACCTCGACCTGGTGGCCGGGGCGGGCGTGGAGCGCGGTGAGCATGCCGGAGGCGGGCGAGGTGACGCGGTGCTCCATCTTCATGGCCTCCAGCCAGAGCAGGGGCTGCCCGGCGGTGACGGTGGCGCCTGGGGCGAGGCCCTCGGCGACGCGGACGACGGTGCCGGGCATGGGGGCGAGCAGGGAGCCGGGCGGGGTCGCGTCCTGCGGCTCGGTGAACCGCGGGACGGGGGTGAGGGTGTGGGAGGCGGGGGCGTCGCTGCCGGGGACGGGGGCGGTGTCGACCCACACCTCGCCGGGCCCGTCGGCGCCCTGGTCCGCCCGGTGACTGACGTGGAAGACGCGCCGGACGCCGTCCGCTTCGAGGACGACGCGGTCCCGTGCGGCGGCCAGGACGCGGACGCCCGGCAGGTCCGGGAGCTGCGGCGGGCCGCCCCGCGCGGGCAGGTAGCGGACCTCGTGCTCGGCGCCCCCGCAGCGGTAGCGGCGGACCTGCGGGCCGGAGCGGACGTTGCGCCAGCCGCCCAGGCGGGCGGCGAGCGGGGCGCCTCCGGCGGGTGCGGCGGCGGCGAGCGCGGCGGCCGCGGCGGCGAGGGCCGCGGCCCGGGCGGCGCCGGGGGCGGGTGCGGTGAGCGCGCCGAGGTGGCGGTCGTAGAAGCCGGTGTCGGGGGCGGCGGCGGTGAACTCCGGGTGCCGCAGGGTGCGCACGAGGAGGCCGCGGTTGGTGGCGACGCCGTGGATCCGGGCGGTCGCCAGGGCCCGGGCGAGGGCGCGGACGGCTTCGGCGCGGGTCGGGGCGTGGGCGATGACCTTGGCGAGCATCGGGTCGTAGTGGACGCCGACCCGGTCGCCGGCGGCGTACCCGGCGTCGACGCGGACGGCGGCGGTCCCGCCCGGCCCGGCCGCGGTGCCGGGGACGGGCGGGGGTGCGTCCGCCGCCGGGATGTCGAACGCGGCCAGGGTGCCGGCCTGCGGGCGCCAGTCCTGCGCGGGGTCCTCGGCGTACAGGCGGGCCTCGACCGCGTGCCCGGCGGGCTCGGGCGGCTCCGGCGGGAGGGCGGCGCCCTCGGCGACCCGGATCTGGAGGGCGACGAGGTCGACGCCGTGGACGGCCTCGGTGACGGGATGCTCGACCTGGAGCCGGGTGTTCATCTCCAGGAAGTACGGGCGCCCGTCGGCGGCGAGCAGGAACTCGACCGTGCCCGCCCCCCGGTAGCCGACGGCCCGGGCGGCGGCGGTGGCGGCCTCGTGCAGGGTGCGGCGCAGGGCGTCGGGCAGGCCGGGGGCCGGGGCCTCCTCGACGACCTTCTGGTGGCGGCGCTGGACGGAGCAGTCGCGGGTGCCGAGCGCCCACACGGTGCCGTGCCCGTCGGCGAGGACCTGCACCTCGACGTGCCGGCCGCGCTCCACGTAGGGCTCGGCGAAGACCTCGCCGTCGCCGAACGCGGACCGGGCCTCGGCGGCCGCCGCGTCGAGTGCGGGCTTCAGCGCGTCGAGGTCGCGGACGACGCGCATGCCGCGCCCGCCGCCGCCCGCGGCCGCCTTCAGCAGCAGCGGCAGGTCGGCGGCGGTGGCGGCCGCCGGGTCGACGGGGTCGAGGAGCGGCACCCCGGCGGCCCGCATCAGCTCCTTGGCGCGGGTCTTCGAGGCCATGGCCTCGATCGCGTCGGGCGGCGGGCCGATCCAGGCCAGTCCGGCGGCCAGGACGTCGCGGGCGAAGCCGGCGTTCTCTGAGAGGAAGCCGTAGCCGGGGTGGACGGCGTCCGCGCCGGCGGCCCGCGCCGCCGCGATGACGAGGTCGCCGCGCAGGTAGGTGTCGGCCGGTGCGGCCCCCGGCAGGCGTACGGCCGCGTCGGCCTCGCGGACGTGCAGGGCGCCGGCGTCGGGGTCGGAGTGGACGGCGACGGTCGCGAGGCCCATGGCGCGGGCCGTGCGGAAGACGCGGACGGCGATCTCGCCGCGGTTCGCGACGAGGACGGAGGTGATCGGCAGAGGCGTGGCCGTGGTCGTGGTCATGGGTCGGTCACTCACATCCGGAAGACGCCGAAGCCGCCGCGGGCGCCCTCGACGGGGGCGTTGTGGACGGCCGAGAGGCACAGGCCGAGGACGGTGCGGGTGTCGCGCGGGTCGATGACCCCGTCGTCGTACAGCCGCCCGGACAGGAACACCGGCAGGGACTCCGCCTCGATCTGCGCCTCGACGAAGGCCCGCATCCCGGCGTCGGCCTCCTCGTCGTACGGCTTCCCCTTCGCGGCGGCGGACTGCCGGGCCACGATGGACAGCACCCCGGCGAGCTGCTGCGGGCCCATGACCGCGGACTTGGCGCTGGGCCAGGCGAACAGGAAGCGCGGCTCGTAGGCGCGGCCGCACATGCCGTAGTGCCCGGCACCATAGCTGGCGCCGACGAGGACGGACAGGTGGGGGACGCGGGAGTTGGAGACGGCGTTGATCATCATCGCGCCGTGTTTGATGATGCCGCCCTGCTCGTACTCCCTGCCCACCATGTAGCCGGTGGTGTTGTGGAGGAACAGCAGCGGGATGTCCCGCTGGTTGGCGAGCTGGATGAACTGGGCGGCCTTCTGCGACTCGGCGCTGAACAGCACGCCGCGGGCGTTGGCGAGGACGCCGACCGGCCAGCCGTGCAGGCGCGCCCAGCCGGTGACCAGGCTGCTGCCGTACAGCGGTTTGAACTCGTCGAAGTCGGAGCCGTCGACGATGCGGGCGATGACCTCGCGCGGGTCGAACGGGGTGCGCAGGTCCTCGGGGACGATGCCGAGCAGCTCCTCCGGGTCGTACAGCGGCTCCTCGGCGGCCGGCGGCGCCGGGTGGGCGCAGCGGTGCTCCAGGCGGGCGACGATGCGGCGGGCGCGGCGGATCGCGTCGTGCTCGTCGACGGCGTGGTGGTCGGCGAGGCCGGAGGTGCGGGCGTGCATGTCGGCGCCGCCGAGGGACTCGTCGTCGCTCTCCTCGCCGGTGGCCATCCTCACGAGCGGCGGACCGCCCAGGAACACCTTCGACCGGTCCTTGATCATGACGGTGTGGTCGGACATGCCGGGGACGTACGCGCCTCCGGCGGTGGAGTTGCCGAAGACGACGGCGACGGTCGGGACGCCCGCGGCCGACAGGCGGGTGAGGTCGCGGAAGAGCGCCCCGCCCGGGATGAAGATCTCCTTCTGGGAGGGCAGGTCGGCGCCGCCGGACTCGACGAGGCTGATGAGCGGGAGCCGGTTCCGGAGGGCGATCTCGTTGGCCCGCAGGGCCTTCTTCAGCGTCCACGGGTTGGAGGCGCCGCCGCGGACGGTGGGGTCGTTGGCGGTGATGACGCATTCGGTGCCCTCGACCGTGCCGATGCCGGTGACGAGGGACGCGCCGACCGGGTAGTCGCTGCCCCAGGCGGCGAGCGGGGACAGCTCCAGGAACGGGGTGTCCGGATCGAGGAGCAGCTCGATCCGCTCCCGGGCGGGGAGCTTGCCGCGGTCGCGGTGGCGGGCCGTGTACTTCTCGCCGCCGCCGGCCAGGGCCTTGGCGTGCTCGGCGTCGAGGGCGGCGAGGCGTTCGAGGGCGGCGCCGCGGGCGGCCGCGTACTCGGGGGCGCGGGGGTCCACGGCGGTGCTGAGGCGGGTCATGGTCCGGTCGTCCCCTCCGGGGCGGGCAGCAGGTGGGCGGGGATGTCGAGGAGGCGGGAGCGCAGCCATTCGCCGAGCGCCTTGGCCTGCGGGTCGAAGCGGTGGGCGGAGGCGGCGCCGGCGCCGAGGACGCCCTCGACGGTGAAGTTCAGGGCGCGGAGGTTCGGCAGGACGTGCCGGGTGACGGTCAGGCCGCGGACCTCGGGGAGGAGGTCGCGGAGCCGGTCCTCGGTGAGGGTGGCGTGCAGCCACGGCCAGGCGGCGGGGTCCTCGGCCCAGACGCCGATGTTGGCGTCGCCGCCCTTGTCGCCGCTGCGGGCCCCGGCGACCAGGCCCAGCGGGGCGCGGCGGACGGGGGCCGGCGGGGCGGGTGCGCAGGGTGGGGCGGGTGGTTGCCGTCGGGCGGGTGATTCCGGTGGGGCGGATGATTCCGGCGGGGCGGGTGGCTGTGGCGGTTCGGGTGGGGCGGTCGGCTCCGGTGGCGCGGGCTGCTCCGATACGGCGGGACGTCGCGGCGGGCCGCCCGCCGGGACCGGGATGCGGGTGCCGTCCGCGAGGACCGCGACCGCGGGGACGGCGTCCGCGGGCACGGCGCCGGCCTCGAACACCCCGTACGGCTGGGCGGGCCCGGGCGGGGCCGTCACGTGGAAGCCGGGGTAGCTGCCGAGGGCCAGTTCGACGGCGGCCGCGGTCAGGGCCCTCCCCACCCGCTCGGCGGACGGGTCGCGGACCGCCAGCCGCAGCAGGGCGCTCGCCGCCTCCTGCGTGCCGGCGTCCTCGTGGTCGGTGCGGGCGAGCGTCCACCGTACGGAGGCCACGGGGGCCAGTACGCCGGCCAGTTGCTCCCGGACGAGGGCGGCCTTGGCCTCGATGTCGAGGCCCGTCAGGACGAAGACGACCTCGTTGCGCCAGCCGCCGATCCGGGTCACCCCGACCTTCAGGGTGTCCGGCGGCGGCTCCCCGGCCGTGCCGGTGACGGCGACCCGGTCGGGTCCGGCGTCCGCGAGGCGGACGGTGTCCAGCCGGGCGGTCACGTCCGGGCCCCGGTAGCGGGCGCCCTGCGTCTCGTACAGGAGTTGGGCGGTGACCGTGCCGACCGTGACCGCGCCGCCCGTCCCCGGGTGCTTGGTGATGACGCAGGAGCCGTCCTCCGCGATCTCGGCGAGGGGGAAGCCGGGGCGCCGCACGTCGTGCGCGGTGAAGAACGGGTAGTTCCCGCCGGTGGCCTGCGTGCCGCACTCCAGGACGTGGCCGGCGACGACGGCTCCGGCGAGCCGGTCGCAGTCGTCGGCCGCCCAGTCGAACCACCAGGCGGCGGGGCCGCTGACGAGCGCCGCGTCCGTGACCCGGCCGGTGACGACGATGTCGGCGCCCGCGCGCAGACAGGCCGTGATGCCGGCGCCGCCGAGGTAGGCGTTGGCGGTCAGCGCGCCCTCGCCCCAGGGCATCAGGTCGTCGCCCTCGACGTGCGCGACGGAGACCGGGACGCCCGCCTTGGCGGCGAGGCCGCGGACCGCTTCGGCGAGCCCGGCCGGGTTGAGGCCGCCGGCGTTCGCGACGATCCGCACGCCCCGCTCGCGGGCCAGGCCCAGGGTGTCCTCCAGCTGCCGCAGGAAGGTTTTCGCATACCCGGCGGCCGGGTCCTTCAGGCGGTCCCGGCCGAGGATCAGCATGGTCAGCTCGGCCAGGTAGTCCCCGGTCAGGACGTCCAGCGGGCCGCCGGCCAGCATCTCCCGCACGGCGTCGAAGCGGTCGCCGTAGAAGCCGGAGGCGTTCCCGATGCGCAGCGGCCGCCCGGGCGGGCCGCCCGGTCCGGCGCCCGTCACCGGGCGTTCCGGGGTGCGCGGCCCGGACCGGCCGGGCCGGCGAACGCCTGCGCCACGTCGAGCCAGCGGTCGGCGTCCGCGCCCTCGGCCGCCAGGGCCAGGTCGGCGCGGTGGGCGCGCCGGGTGACCAGCAGGCAGAAGTCCAGGGCGGGCCCGGTCACGCGCTGGGCGGCGTCCGGCGGCCCGTACGTCCACGGCGGCCCGCCGTCCGGCGGGACCAGTTCGACGCGGAACTCCTCGGCGGGCGGCGGGATTTCCCGTACCGAGAAGGCGTAGTCGCGGGTCCGTACGCCGATCCGGGCGACGTGCCGCAGCCGCCCGGTCGGGGTGCGGCGCACGCCGAGGGCGTCCGCGATGTCCAGGCCGTGCGCCCAGGTCTCCATCAGCCGGGCGCTCGCCATCGACGCGGCCTTCATCGGCGGCCCGTACCAGGGGAACCGGGCGCCGGCCGGGGCCGCCGCGAGGGCCGTGTCGAGTTCCGCGCGGGTGGCGCGCCAGCGGGCCAGCAGGTCCGCCGGCGCCAGCGCGGCGCCCTCCTCGGCGCCCTCGTCCACGAAGGCCGCCGGGGAGCGCAGGGCGGCCTCGACGAGGCGGGCGAAGCCGGGGGCGTCCGTGAGGGAGACCAGGGCGGCCCGGTCGGTCCAGTGCAGGTGGGCGATCTGGTGGGCGACGGTCCAGCGGGCGGCCGGCGTGGGTTTCGCCCAGGCGGCGTCCGGAAGGCCGGTGACGAGGGCTTCGACTTCCAGGCCCTCCTCGCGCAGATCGGCGAGGACGGCGGCGGGCGGATCGAGTGGCACGACGGGGCTCCCCTGGCTCGGCGTGAGGGGAAGAGTGGCAGCACCTCCGGAAACAATCAAGCGTGCTTGCATGCTTTGGCCGGGGGGCATCGCGTCCCCGCAAGCGGCCGCAACCGCCCTCCCGGACACAGGACTTGTGGTCAGGGCCGCGATCCGGCAGGCGTGCGGGGTGCACGCCGGGGGCCCGGATCCGGCCGTCCGCCGCGAAGGCGCGAACACGTCCGGTAGCGATACCGATACTGAACGCTTCGGCCCCCCCCGATCCCGGCCCGGCCGGGCCCCGGCACCGCACCGCACCGCCGTCCACGTCACCCGACGCACGTCCACGTCACCGACGCAGAGGATGAACAAGCCGTGACCCCAGCCGACTTCCCGCTCCACCCCGACCTCGACGCGACCGCCCTCGCCGCGTTCGCCGCCGCCCTGGAGAGCGGCGACACCGACGGCCTGCCGCCCGCCCGCGCCGCCCAGGCCGCCGACTGCCGCGCCGCGGCCGCCTTCGGCCGCGTCAAGGTGGCCGGGGCCGAGGGAGACCTCCTGGACGGCGCCCTGTGGCGGCACCCGGGCGGCGGCCCGCGGCCCGTGATCGTCATGCCCTCGCCGTGGAGCGACCTGGGCTGGCTCGCGTACGCCGTCCAGGCGAGCGTGTTCGCGGCCCGCGGCTACAACGTCCTCGCGTACAGCGCCCGCGGGTTCGGCGCCTCCGAGGGCGAGGCGGACGTGGCCGGGCCGCTCGACACCGCCGACGCCAGCCGCGCCCTGGACCACCTCGTGGAGCGCACCGCCGGGCCTGTCAGCCGCATCGGGTTCCTCGGCGAGGGCTACGGGGCCGGGATCGCCCTGCTCACGGCCGCCCACGACAGCCGGGTCGACGCGGTGGCCGCGCTCAGCGGCTGGGGCGACCTCGGCGAGGTCCTCGTCGAGAACCGGACCCGGCACACCGCCGCCGTCGAGGCGCTGCTGCGGGCCGCCGGCCGGGCCCGGCTGAGCCCGCGCGCGCAGAGCGTGTTCGAGGACGTCGCCGCGGGCCGGGACATCGGGGCCGTGCTGCGCTGGGCCGCCGAGCGCTCGCCGTCCGTCCACGCCAAGGAGCTCGCCCGGCGGCGGGTGGCCGTCTACTTCTCGCACGCCTGGCACGAGACGCTGTTCCCCGCGAACCAGACCCTCCGGCTGTTCGACGAGCTGGCCGGGCCCAAGCGGATCGACCTGTCCGTCGGCGACCACGCCGGCCCCGAGACGGCGGGGCTGGCGGGCCTGCCCAATCGGATCTGGACCACCGCGCACCGCTGGTTCGACCACCACCTCAGGGGCGCGGAGAACGGCATCGGCGAGGAGGGCGAGGTCCTCGCCGAGGTCATGTGGTCCCGGACCCTGGAGCCCCGCCCCACCTGGCCGTCCGTCACCGACCACGTCCGCCGCCTCTACCTGGCGGACGGCGGGGAGCTGGCGGACGCGCCCGAGGCGGGCTGGAGCGCGGGCGTCGTGTGCGGGGTCGACACGCCGGCGGTCGTCGCCGACGCGGTCGCCCGGTCCGGGCGCGGGGAGCTGGCGGGCCTGCCGCGGGCCTATCCGACGGGGGACATCGACCGCGCCGTCACCGCGGTGTGGGTGGCGGACCCGGAACCGGAGACGGCCCGGCTGCGCGGCACGCCCCGGCTGCGGGTCACGTACAGGACGGCGAACCCCCGCTCCGGGTTCGTCGTGTACCTGCTGGACGTGGCGCCCGACGGGACGGGCCGCCTCGTCACACACGCCCCGTACGCCGACCTGGACTCGGCCCCCGGCGGCCTGGTCGCCGCGGAGGTCGAGCTCCAGGCGACCGCGTACGACGTGCCGCGCGGGAACCGGCTGATGCTGGTTGCGGCCGCCCGCGACCCGTTCTACGGGGACGTCAACCCGCCGCGCGCCACGCTGGCGTTCACCTCGCCGGAGGCGACGCCCTCCTGCCTGGAGCTGCCGCTGGGCTGACGGCGCGGGGGCTGACGGCGCGGCCGGGCCGCGGCGGTCAGGCGGGCCGGTCCGCGCCCGCGCGGGAGCGGACCGCGCCCATGCTCGCCGCGATGACCAGCGCGATGGCGAGGGCGTCGAGCGCGCCGAGCGCCTGTCCGAGGACGAGGAAGCCGGCGGTTGCCGCGATCGCCGGCTCCAGGCTCATCAGGACCGCGAAGGTCGGGGCCGGGAGCCGGCGCAGCGCGAGCAGTTCGAGGGTGTACGGCAGCACCGACGACAGCACGGCGACGCCCGCGCCCAGCGCCAGCGTGCCCGGCTCCAGCAGCGCGGAGCCCGCCTCGGCCACGCCCAGCGGGAGGACGAGCAGCGCGGCGACGGCCATGGCGAGGGCCAGCCCGTCCGCCTGGGGGAAGCGGCGGCCGGTGCGGGCGCTGAAGACGATGTACGCCGCCCACATCACGCCCGCGCCGACCGCGAAGGCCGCGCCGAGCGGGTCGAGGCCGCCGAAGCCGCCCCCGCTGTGTCCGGCGAGCAGGGCGACGCCCGCCAGGGCCAGGGCGGCCCACAGCAGGTTGACCAGGCGGCGGGAGGCGACGACGGACAGCACGAGCGGGCCCAGCACCTCCAGGGTGACGGCCGGGCCGAGCGGGATCCGGTCGATGGCCTGGTAGAAGAGCCCGTTCATGCCGGCCATCGCCACGCCGAAGGCGACGACGGTGCCCCAGTCGGCGCGCGTGTACCCGCGGACCTTCGGGCGGCACAGGAGCAGCAGCACCAGCGCGGCGGCCGCGAGGCGCAGCGCGACGACGCCCGACGCGCCCGCCCGCGGCATGATCACGACGGCGAGGGCGGCGCCGAACTGCACGGAGACGCCCGCGGCGACGACCAGGGCGACCGGTCCGAGGCGGGCGCCGCGGCCGGCGGTCCGGGCGGGGCCGGAGGCCGCGGCGTCTTCCGGTTCCGGGCCGGCGGGCGCGGCGGGACCGCCGGGGGCGGCGCCGGGGCCGGTCCCGCGGACGGCCGGGCCGGCCGGGGCAGAGTGGGGCACTGAGCTGGCTGCCGGCGGGCCGGCGGGTGGTACGGGCATCCCTCCAGCCTAGGCCCCCGTAAGGACCGTCGCAGCATGTGCTTCCTTACACCGGCCTGGGTGGGCGCCCTTTCGGAGGATTCCGCTCCGGCAGGGCGCGGGCCAGTGCCTCGGCCAGGTGCAGGGCCCGTACGCCGCCGCCCAGCTCGGCGATCTGCGTCCGGCAGGAGAACCCGTCGGCCAGGACGACCGCCCCGGGCGGGGCGGCCCGCAGCGACGGCAGCAGCCGCTCCTCCGCGCAGGCCCGCGACACCTCCAGGTGGCCCCGCTCGAAGCCGAAGTTCCCGGCGAGGCCGCAGCAGCCGCCGCTGAGCCCGCCCTCCAGCCCGGCCAGCGCGCGCAGCCGCCGGTCCGCGGCGTCACCCAGGACGGCATGCTGGTGGCAGTGGGTCTGCCCGACCGCCGGCCGGTCCACGCGCGGGGGCCGCCAGCGGGGCGCGTACTCCTCCAGCGCCTCGGCGAACGTCCGCACGGCCGCCGCGAGGCGCGCCGCCCGCGGGTCGTCCGGCAGCAGCGCCGGCAGGTCGGCCCGCAGGGCGGCCGCACAGCTGGGCTCCAGGACGACGACGGGGCCGCGGACCGGGCCGACGGCGTCCAGGGTGCGGCGCGCCACCGCGCGGGCCCGGTCCAGGCGGCCGGTGGACACGTACGTCAGCCCGCAGCACACCCGCCCCCGCGGCACCGCCACCCGCAGCCCGGCCGCCTCCAGCACCTCCACGGCCGCCCGCCCGGCCTGCGGCGCCAGGTACTCGGTGAAGGTGTCCGGCCACAGCAGGACGCCCTCGCCCGCCCCGCCGGACGGGCCCCGCTCCCGCCACCATCGGGTGAACGGCCGGGCCGCCGGCGCCGGCAGCCGGCGCCCCGGCTCCAGCCCGGCGAGCCGGGCCGCCCCCGGCAGCCGGGCCAGCGCCCCCGCCGGCCGCGCCAGCCGCAGCGCGGCGAGCACCCGCAGCCAGCCGGGCAGGCCGCCCAGCGTGTAGTGGGCGAGCGGCCGGATCCGGCCCGCCCAGTGCCGGTCGAGGAACTCCGCCTTGTACGCGGCCATGTCCACGCCCACCGGGCAGTCGCTGCGGCAGCCCTTGCAGCCCAGGCACAGGTCGAGGGCCTCCGCGACCTCCGCCGACCGCCAGCCGTCCGGCAGCAGCTCACCGGCCAGCATCTCGTGCAGCAGCCGCGCCCGGCCCCGCGTGGAGTGCCGCTCCTCGCCGGTGACCCGGTACGAGGGGCACATCACCCCGGCCGCGCCCGGGTCCGCGGACCGGCACCTGGCGACGCCGACGCAGCGGGCGACCTCCGCGGCGAGCCCGGTGGACGGCAGGACCGCGAAGCGGAGGTTCTCGTCGAGCCGGGCGGGCCGCACGAGGATGCCCGGGTTCATCCCCCGGCGCGGATCCCACACGTCCTTGTACCGGCCGAACAGGTCGATCACCCGCGGCCCGTACATCCGCGGCAGCAGCTCCGCCCGCGCCTGCCCGTCCCCGTGCTCCCCCGACAGCGAGCCGCCGTGCGCGACGACCAGGTCGGCGAGTTCGCCCGAGAAGGCCCGGAAGCGGGCCACGCCCTCCCGGGAGACCAGGTCGAAGCCGATCCGGACGTGCACGCAGCCCTCGCCGAAGTGCCCGTACGGGGTCCCGCGCAGCCCGTGCGCGGCGAGCAGCGCCCGGAACTCCCGCAGGTACGCCCCGAGCCGGGCCGGCGGCACCGCGCAGTCCTCCCAGCCCGGCCAGGCCAGGCCGCCGCCCGGCAGCAGGGTGGCGGTGCCCGCGGCGTCCTCCCGGATCCGCCACAGCGCCCGCTGCCCGGCCGGGTCGGCGACGACGAGCGCGTCCAGCGCGTCCGCCGCGCGGGCCAGGCGCCGCGCGGCCGCCTCGTCGGGCATCTCCGCGAACAGCCAGGCCGCGCCGCGGGGCAGGAGGCCCGCGCCCGCGGCACCGGGGACGAGGTCCTCCGCCATCCCCTCGACGGTCAGCGGCCCGTACGGGAGGAGGCCCGCCGCCGCGTCCGCGGCCGCGCCCTCGTCGGCGTACCCGAGGACCGCGAGGGCGGGGGCCCGGGGCGCCTCGACGAGGCGGACCACCGCCTCGGTGACCACGCCGAGGGTGCCCTCGCTGCCGCAGAACGCGCGGGCCACCTGCACGCCGCGCTCGGGCAGCAGCGCGTCCAGGCCGCCGTAGCCCGAGATCCGCCGCGTGAACCGCGCGCCCGCCGGGGTCGCCATGCCCGTCCGGAGCACCTCCAGGCTGCCCGCCACCAGCTCGCGCAGCCCGGCCGGAGCCCCCGCCCAGCCGGTCCCGATGCGGTGCACGGCGCCCCCGTACGCGACGACCTCCAGCTCGGCGACGTTGTCGGCGGTGGTCCCCCACGCCACCGAGTGCGCCCCGCACGCGTTGTTGCCGATCATCCCGCCGAGGGTGCAGCGCGCGCGGGTGGACGGGTCGGGGCCGAACACCAGCCCGTGCGGCCGCACCGCCTCCCGCAGCCGGTCCAGGACCAGGCCGGGCCGGACGACGGCGGTCCGCGCCGCCGGGTCCACCGCCACCAGGGCGTCCATGTGCCGGGTCAGGTCCAGCACCACGCCCGTCCCCGTCGCCTGGCCCGCGATGGAGGTGCCGCCGCCGCGCGGCACGACCGGGACCCCGGCGTCCGCGCAGATCCGCAGCGCCTCCGCCACGTCCGCGGTGTCCCGCGGGGCGACCACCCCGAGGGGGACCCGCCGGTAGTTCGACGCGTCCATCGTCACCAGGGCGCGCGCCCCGGCCCCGAAGTCCACCTCCCCGCGCAGGGCGCCCCGCAATGTCCGCTCAAGGTCACCGGAATCGCTCACACCCCCACCCTTCCACCGTGCGACGCTCGTCTCACCGGGTGGACGCGCCTCCGACGGACGGTCCGCGACCGGATACGCTCCGCCCGTGGCTGAGATCCAGATTCCCGCTGACATCAAGCCCGCCGACGGACGCTTCGGCGCGGGCCCCTCCAAGGTGCGGACCGAGGCGCTGGACGCCCTCGCCGCCACCGGTACCTCCCTGCTCGGCACCTCCCACCGCCAGGCCCCGGTCAAGAACCTGGTCGGCTCGGTACGCCAGGGCATCCGGGACCTCTTCTCCCTGCCCGAGGGCTACGAGGTGGTCCTGGGCAACGGCGGCTCCACCGCCTTCTGGGACATCGCGACCGCCGGCCTCATCGAGCGCAAGTCCCAGCACCTCGCCTTCGGCGAGTTCTCCTCGAAGTTCGCGAAGGCCGCCAAGCTGGCGCCGTGGCTGGACGAGCCGTCGGTGATCTCCTCCGACCCCGGCACCCACCCGGACCCGGTCGCCGAGGCCGGCGTGGACGTGTACGCGTACACCCACAACGAGACCTCGACGGGCGTCGCCGCCCCGATCCGGCGAGTCGAGGGCGCCGACGCCGGTTCGCTCGTCCTGGTGGACGCCACCTCGGGCGCCGGCGGCCTCCCGGTGGACATCACCGAGACCGACGTCTACTACTTCGCCCCGCAGAAGTCCTTCGCCTCCGAGGGCGGCCTGTGGCTCGCGGCGTTCTCCCCCGCCGCCCTGGAGCGCGCCGCGCGCGTCCACGCCTCCGGCCGGCACATCCCCGAGTTCTTCTCCCTGCCGACCGCGATCGACAACTCGCTGAAGAACCAGACGTACAACACGCCGTCCCTGTCGACGCTGTTCCTGCTGGACCAGCAGCTGAAGTGGATCAACGGCCAGGGCGGCCTGGACTGGGCGACGGCCCGCACGGCGGCCAGCGCCCGCACCCTGTACGGCTGGGCGGAGGCCTCCAAGTACGCCGCCCCGTTCGTCGCGGACCCCGCCAAGCGGTCCTCCGTCATCGGCACCATCGACTTCTCCGACGACGTCGACGCCGCCGCGGTCGCCAAGGTGCTCCGCGCCAACGGCATCGTCGACACCGAGCCGTACCGCAAGCTCGGCCGCAACCAGCTGCGCATCGCGATGTTCCCGGCCGTCGACCCGGCCGACGTCGAGGCGCTGACGGCCTGCATCGACCACGTGATCGAGAAGCTCTGACGGCTCCCGGGGCGCCTTTTGCGGAACTTGCCGGTCAAGCCCGCGTCGTCCGGTGCCGTGCATCGCAAGGCGGAGGGTCGTCCGCGTACCGGGGTACGCGGACGACCCGGCAACGCGGCGAGGCGCGGCCCCGGGCGGCGCGGGTCAGGCGAGATCCGGAAAAGGGCGACCCGGCCCTGCCGGCACCCCAGCCCGCCCCGACCGGGGCGGGCCGGGCCCGGCCGCCCCGCCGCCCGGGTGGTGCACGCGATACCTTCAAGACCTCGGCAATTCTTGGAGGAAGCGGCGTGAGCGTGCGAGTGACGGCGGCCCCCGGCGGAGTGGACCCCTTCGGCACGGCCCGGCTGCGGCGCGGGGTCCTCGATTCGTGGGGCGCGGGCCCGGCCCGCTTCCGCGAGGACGCCAACGCCGAGGAGGACCTGGCCCTCGGCGGCTACCGGGACCGCCTCGTCGTCGAGTTGGCGCAGAACGCGGCCGACGCCGCCGCCCGCGCGCAGGTCCCCGGCCGCCTGCGGCTCACCCTGCACGCCGCCGAAGAGGGCCCCGCCGTCCTCGCCGCCGCCAACACCGGCGCCCCCCTCGACGCCGCCGGCGTCGAATCCCTCAGCACCCTGCGCGCCTCCGCCAAGCGCGAGTCCGCCGCCTCCGGCGACACCGTCGGCCGCTTCGGCGTCGGCTTCGCCGCCGTCCTCGCCGTCTCCGACGAGCCCGCCGTCCTCGGCCGCCACGGCGGCGTCCGCTGGTCCCTCGCCGAGGCCCGCGAACTGGCCCGCGAGGCCGCCGCGCACAGCCCCGGCCTCGGCGACGAACTCCGCCGCCGCGACGGCCACGTCCCGCTTCTGCGCCTCCCCCTGCCCGCCGAGGGCACCGCCCCCGAGGGCTACGACACCGTCGTCGTCCTCCCGCTGCGCGACGCCGCCGCCGAGGACCTCGCCCAGCGGCTGCTGTCCGGCATCGACGACGCCCTGCTGCTGACGCTGCCCGGGCTCCACGAGATCACCGTCGACACCCCGCAGGACGGCACCCGCACCCTGCGCCGCGGCGCCGACGGCGCGTACACCGTGATCGAGGACTCCCGCGGCGAGACCCGCCGCTGGCGCACCGTCCGCCACACCGGCCCCACCCCGCCCGCACTGCTCGCGGACCGGCCCGTGGAAGAGCGCCTCCGCCCCTCCTGGACCGTCTCCTGGGCCGTCCCCGTCGACACCGAGGGCGCACCGCTGCACCCGGGCACCGCGCCCGTCGTCCACGCCCCGACCCCCACCGACGAGCCGCTCGGCATCCCCGCCCTCCTCATCGCCACCCTGCCGCTCGACACCGCCCGCCGGCACCCCGCGCCGGGGCCGCTGACCGACTTCCTCACCGAGCGTGCCGCCGACGCGTACGCCGAACTCCTCGGCACCTGGGAGCCCGTCTCCACCGGCCTCCTCGACCTCGTCCCCGGCCCGCTCGGCAAGGGCCCCCTCGACGGCGCCCTGCGCACCGCCGTCCTCGCCCGGCTCCCCCGCACCGCGTTCCTCGCCCCCGCCGCCCCCGCCGCCACCGGCGCGGACACCGCCGGGGAGGAGCCGGCACGGGCCGCGCTGCGCCCCTTCGAGGCCGAGGTCGTCGAAGGCGCCGGGGCCGACACCGTCCGCGTACTCGCCGAGGTGCTGCCCACGCTGCTGCCCGGCGGGCTGGAGCGGCGCACCGAGCTGCGCACCCTGGGCGTCGGGCGGCTGCCGCTCGGCGACGCCATCGAGCGGATCGCCGGCATCGAGCGCACCCCCGAGTGGTGGCACCGGCTGTACGGCACCCTGGCCGGCGTCGACCCCGACCGGCTCTCCGGGCTGCCCGTCCCCCTCACCGACGGCCGCACCACCATCGGGCCGCGGCACGTCCTCCTGCCCGAGGCCGACACCCCGAAGGACCTGGCCCGCCTCGGCCTGAAGGTCGCCCACCCGGACGCCGCGCACCCGCTGCTGGAGAAGCTCGGCGCCCTGCCCGCCACGCCCCGCGCGATCCTGACGACCCCGCAGGTGCGGGCCGCCGTCGCCGCGTCCCTCGACGCCGGTGAGATCTGGGACGAGGACGCCCTCGATCCCGACGAGCTGGCCGACATCGTTCTCGGCCTGGTCCGCGACGCCGACCTCGCCCCCGGCGACGAACCCTGGCTGGGCGCCCTCGCCCTGCCCGACGAGGACGGCGAACCCACCCCCGCCGGCGAACTGCTGCTGCCCGGCTCCCCCCTCGCCTCCGTCATCCGCGAGGACGAGATCCCGTACGTGGACGCGGAACTCGCCGACCGCTGGGGCGCCCAGCCCCTGACCGCCTGCGGGGTGCTCGCCGAGTTCCAGCTGGTCCGCGCCGCCGACGTCGTCCTCGACCCGGACGAGCTGGAGCCCCGCGACACCGACTACGCCGAACCGGACGACGTCGGCCTCCTCGACGCCGTCGACGTGTGGTGCGAGGACGTCCTGGACCAGCTTCCCGACACCCCGCTGCCGCCCGTCGCCACCGAGATCACCGCCGTCCGCGACCTCGACCTCGTCGACGACGACTGCTGGCCGCAGGCCCTCGCCATGCTCGCCCAGCCGCCGCTCCGCGACGCCCTCACCCAGCCCGTCCGGATCCTGCTCCCGGACGGCACCACCCGCTCCGTGCGCCCGTACACCGCCTGGTGGCTGCGCGGGCACCCGGTACTCGACGGCCGCCGCCCCGCCGGGCTGCGCGCCGCCGGCACCGACCCGCTGCTGGTCGGCCTCTACACCGCCGCGGACGCCACCGGCTTCGAGGACGAGCAGGTCCTCCGCGCTCTCGGCGTCCGCACCTCCGTCGCGGCCCTCCTGGACGAGCCCGGCGGCGCCGCCGAACTCCTCGGCCGCCTCGCCGACCCCGACCGCGAGGTCACCGACCGCCAACTCCACGCCCTGTACGGGGCCCTGGCCGACCTGGACCCCGAGCAGGTCACCCTCCCGGACGACCTGCGCGCCGTGGTCGACGGCGAGGTCACGGTGGTGGACGCGGCCGACGCGGTCATCGCCGACGCCCCCGACCTGCTGCCGCTGACGGCGGGCATGCCGCTCCTGCCCGTGGCCCCGACGCGCGCCGCCGACCTGGCCGACCTCCTCCAGGTCCGCCGCCTGTCGGAGACCGTCCCGGCCGAGGTCAGCTCCCCGGGCGAGGAACACGAGGTCCCGGAGGCCGTCCGCATCCTCCTCGGCCCGGGCACCCCCCGCACGTACCTGGAACACGCCGAACTGGTCGCAGGCGGCGTCGAACTCGACTGGCGCCGCACCCCGGACGGCGTCCTGCACGCCTCCACCCTGGAGGGCGTCGCCGCCGGCCTCGCCTGGTCGGCAGGCCAATGGCCCCGCCGCTTCGAGGTCGCCGCCCTCCTGGAAGACCCGTCCCGCACGGCGGAACTGGCCCGCGACCGCTGGTTCGACTAGTGCTGCAACGGACGCTTCGGCAGGTCGGCCGCCGGCCTTTCACGGGGTGGGGAACGTGCCACGCGCTCGGACGCTCCCGCTCCGGCCTGAGCACGAAAGTGCACCTCGCCGGCGACGGCCGTGCACGCCCCCCTGGCGCTCCGCGTCACCGCGGGCCAGGCGGGCGGCGCCCCGGCCTCCGCGAGGCGGAGCGGAAGACCGAGGACCCGCCGAACCGACCCTGACCGGCGAGGGACCTACCGGGACACGCTCGCCTGCCATCCGGTGGCACGCACGACCTCGCGTGCGATGTCGACGACGGTCCGCCCGTCAGTCGCCACCCGTACCGTGTCCGGGGGCGCGTGCTCATCCAGAATCCGCGCCTTGCGGGCGCTGCCGTGCAGCTCCTGCTCCAGTTCCGAGCCCAGTTCCCGGCCGGTCAGCCGCTCGCGGGCGGTGGCGTCGGAGGCGGTGAGCACCACCCGCACGATCCTGGCATCCGCACCCATGGCGCGTCGGAACATGCCCTCGTTCTCGGCCAGGACGCTCACCGTGTTCGTGTAGATCAGGCGGCGGTACCCGAGCTCGGCATAGTTCGACCAGAGCGCAGTCAGATTGCGCTCGGTGATCCCCCTGCGCTGCGGGTCCCCCTCCGGGGCGGGGTGGGCCTGCCCCATGAAGTCACCTTCGATCACACAGTGGGCAACCATCGCTGCACGCAGTCGTGCCGAGACCTCCCATGCAACCGTCGTCTTGCCGACACCGGCGCGGCCCCCGATGAGCAGTACCTCCGCTTGATTCATGACTGCACCCTGCCACCGAGCAGTCGAACCACGCGAACCACATGCGCGCGGATCAGCGGTAGCCGCAGCTTCCCCTGGGCGCTGACCGCCCGGGTATCGCCGTCGAGCGCCGCGCGGCTCGGTTCGGCGCGGGTCGGTTCGGCGCCGGACGCGACCGGCCCCGGCCCGCCCTCACCCGGCCCGGCACACGGCCGCTTCGAGTGCCGGGGGCAGCGGGTACGGCCGCTCGGCGGGGAGCAGGCGCTGTGCCTTCGCGGCCTGGCCGCCCTGGACCAGGATCGCGGCCTTGCGGACGCGGGGCGTGAGGTCGGTCAGCCCGACCACCCAGTCGTCGGCGAAGGTGCGGATCAGGTGGCGGCCGATGCCGACCTGGATGCTGTAGTGGTTCAGCGCCGCCCCGCGCGGCGAGCGCTCCGGGTCCCACTGCACGTGCACGGCCGCCCGGGCGACGGCCGCCGGGTCGGCGGTCGTCAGCACGGCTCGCGACAGCGCCTCCTCCCAGCCCTCCCGCGTCATCCGCACCGCGAGAACCCGCTCTTGGCCGGGTTTGCGGGCCCAGTTGCTGCGGTGCATCAGCCACAGGAACGACGGCTTGACCCACGTCATCCGCCGGAACGAGAACGGCGCGGTGAACCGCCCTGCCCGCAGCGCCGCATCGGCGATGGCGGGCGGGTACGCCTGGTAGACCACGATGGTCTGCGCGTCGAAGTCGGCCCGAACCTGGTACTGCGTCGCCATACGCCGCACCCTGCCACCTGCTCCGCCGACCCGGCGACCCGATTTCCGCCCGCCTGACGGGCAGTTCCGTCTCCGGGTCAGTCCAGCGGGAGGGCCTGGTGTGCGGACACGATCGCGTCGATCCGTCGGGCGAGATCGAGTCGGCGGCGTAAGCCGGTATCCCGCTTCGTGCTGAGGGCGGTCGCCTACACCAGGGACTTCCGGACCGCTTCGGTCAGTGAAGCCGCGCGTACGTCGTCGGACCCGCTGGTGATGTGGTTCATCACGTAGCCGAAGGCGATGCCGTGCTCCGGGTCGGCGAAGGCGAGTGAGCCGCCGCGGCCGGTGTGGCCGAAGGCGCTCGGGCCGGTCATGAGGTTGCCCTCGGTCGGCAGCATGAAGCCGGTGGCGAACCGGCTCGGGAACAGCAGCACCTGGTCCTTCCCGCTGGCCTGCTCTTCCGTTGCCGACGCCAACGTTTCCCGGGCAAGGAGGCGTACGCCGTCGACTTCGCCGATCAGGGCGGCGTACATGCGGGCGAGTGCCTGTGCGGTGCCGATTCCGTTGGAGGATGGGAGTTCGGCGGCCTGCACCTCGGGGGAGGCAAAGTCGATCGCGGCCGGGTTGGTGACCGCGAAGGCCCGGTTGCTGAAGGAGTTCGGGTCGCGCCAGGCGGCGACCTGTTCGCGGAGTTCTTCGGGAACGTCCTCGGCGGGCACGGTGGTGAGGTCCACAGCCGGGCGCTGGTACGCCATGCGGCTGACTCGCTCGCGTTCGCTCGCCGGCAGGCCGATGAAGAAGTCCAGCCCGAGGGGGCGCGCGATCTCGTCGGCGAAGAAACGGCCCGGCGACCGGCCCGACACTCGGCGGATCACTTCGCCGACCAGCCAGCCCCAGGTGCGACCGTGGTACCCGTGTGCAGTTCCCGGAGTCCACAGCGGGCGTTGGGCTGCCAGCGCTGCTGCCATGGGGTCCCAGGCCAGCGCCTCGACCAGCGGCAGCGGTTGATCGAGAGCGACCAGGCCGGCCTGGTGGGACAGGAGCCACCGGACGGGAATGTCCGCCTTGCCGTTCGCCGCGAACTCCGGCCAGTACTTCGCCACCGGGGCGTCAAGATCGAGCATGCCGCGCTCGACCAGCATGTGCGCCGCGGTCGCCGTGGCTCCCTTGGTCGCCGAGTAGACCAACTGCAAGGTGTCCCGCGTCCACGGACGGCCGGTGTCGACGTCGGCGACGCCACCCCACAGGTCGACCACCGGCCGGCCGTGCCGGTAGACGCACACGGCCGCACCGATGTCCCCGTGCTGGGTGAAGTTCGCTGCGAACGCCTCGCGGACCGGTTCGAACCCGGGCGCTACCTCACCGTGGATGGCCGTCATACCGCTCATCCTGGCAGCCGGGCTGCCCTGGCTGACAGGGGAACTGGCATCTGCTCAGAGGCAGTCGGCGTCGACGCGTACGACGAGCGTCACGCGTTCGCCCCTCGTGATCGACCGTACGCCGTGGATGTGGTCGCGGGTGGCGGGGAAGGCGACCAGGGTGCCGCAAGACGGCTTGATCTCCTGGGCGGGGTTCTCGAAGAACAGCTCGCCGCCGCCGTAGGAGTCCGGTGTGTTGAGCCAGACCACGAGGGTGAGGTCGCCGCCGACGACGGGCTGTCCGTTGGTCCGGGCCCGCTCGCGCTCGATGTCGGTGACCTCGTCGTGGTGGGCGACGAAGCCGACGCCGGGGCCGTAGCGGTAGACGACCGCTGGCTGGCTGGGTATGCGCGTCGGGGTGATCTCGAAGTGGCTGCGGATGTGGGCGGCGCAGTGGGAGATGACCGCCTCCTCCAGGTGCCTCGGGATCTCGACGTACTCGCTCTTGCGCAGCGTTTTGTCGATGACGCCCTGGTAGGTGCGGGGGCGGGCGGTGTGGTTCTTCATGTGGTCCATCAGCGCTCCGCAGAGGCTGAGGGGGATGGCGCTCTCTACGACGAGCGGTAAGCGGCTCTTCCAGGTCATGAGGTGGTCTCCTTCCACCAACGGGTGCCTTCGGGCGAGTCCTCAAGGACGACGCCCTGCTGGGTGAGCTGGTCGCGGATCGCGTCGGCCTCGGCGAACTTCTTCGCCGCGCGGAGCCGGTCGCGTTCCTTCACGAGTTCGTCGACGGCGGCGTCGCTCTGGGCGGAGCCGGGGATGTCGAAGGTTCCGAAGAGGTTGTTGACGTCCTCGATCAGCCGCAGGGCGGCCGGGCCGGCCAGTTCCTCCGTGCGGTTCTGCTCGCGGATGTACTGGAACAGGACGGCGAGGGCACCGGGGGTGTCGAAGTCGTCGTCCAGGCGCTCGCGCATCTCCTTCCAGGCGTCCGTCGCCCGTGCGGCGTTCGCCGGGCTGTCGGTGTGCGCGGGGTCGATGGTCCGGGCGAAGTTCTCGATCCGGCGGCGTGCCCCTCGGGCCTGCTCCAGGGTGGAGTCGTTCAGCTCCATGGAGGAGCGATAGTGCTGGGAGAGGAAGGCGTGCCGCAGTGTGCGGAAGTCTGTCCGGGCGAGGGCATCGCGGATGGTGAGGAAGTTGCCGGTGCTCTTCGACATCTTCTCGCCGTCGACCCGCAGCAGGCCGGTGTGCATCCAGTAGCGGGCCAGCGGCTCGATCCCGGAGGCGGCTTCCATCTGCGCCACCTCGGCCTCGTGGTGCGGGAAGATGAGGTCGACGGCGCCGCCGTGCAGGTCGTACGAGGGTCCGAAGAACGTCTCCGTGATCGCGGTGTCCTCGATGTGCCACCCCGGCCGCCCCGGGCCAAGCTCGGTCTCCCAGAACGGCTCGCCGTCCTTGCGGCCCTTCCACAGCGCGAAGTCGCCCGGGTTGCGCTTCTTCGAGTTGTCGTCGATCCGCGACACCGAGTCCTCGGGCCGGAGATCGGTGCGGCCGGAGAGCTTGCCGTACGCGGGGAACGAGGCCAGGTCGAAGTACCAGCCGTCGTCGAGCTGGTAGGCGTGGCCTCGCTCGATCAGCCGCTTGATCTGGTCCACGATCCCGTCAATGTGGTCGTGGGCCCGCGCATGTACGTCGACACGGGTGTTCCCCAGCGCGGCCATGTCCTCCAGGTACTGCTTCTCGAAGAGCGCCGCGATCTCCTCCGGCGGGACGCCCTCCTCCGCCGACCGCCGGATGATCTTGTCGTCGACGTCGGTGATGTTCTGGAGGTACGTGACCCTGTACCCGCTCGCCTCCAGGTACCGGGCGATGAAGTCGAACTGCGTGTACGTCTTCGCGTGCCCGACGTGGCTCGGGCCGTACACGGTGGGTCCGCACACGAACATCCGCACCTCGGCCTCCCGCTCGGGGCGGAACTCCTCGGTCTGGCCGGTCAGCGTGTTGTGGACCTTGATCGACATCATGCCTCCTGTGTAAGCGGATCACGCAGCGTACTGACGCCCGGACATAAGCGCCTAACCGGAACCGCCGCGCCCGCCGAACGGAACGAATCGCGGGGACGGCAGAGTGGCGAAGATCGCCGCCTTCTCCCCGAGAAGGTGGTGGTTGGCCTGCTGGTACGCCTTCCGCACGGCCTCGATCGCCCCGGGGCTGAGGTCCATCCCGACCACGCGGCAGAACTCGCTCAGGGCCTCGCACCGCCGCTCCAGGTCGACCATCGACAGCGGGTCGCACTGCTGGGCCTCGATCAGCAGGTTTTCCTGTTCGCTGCTGATCAGGCCGAGTGCGCCGAGGGAGTACAGCTTCCACTTCATGTTCGGCAGCAGCTGGCCCGAGCGGGCGTACATCCAGTCCACGACCTCGTCCAGCGCCCCGGATAGGACGAAGTGGCCCGTGGGCACTCCGACTCGCCGCGCCATGCGCAGCGGGATCTCGCGCACGTCCCAGGTGATCCGGTTGTGCAGCCGGTAGGTCTCGCCCTCCAGGCGCTGGAGCTGCTCGCGCGTCTTGTGGGAGATCAGTGCCCCGAAGGCTTCCCCGCGGTCGAACAGCGGCTCGCCCTTGTTCCCGTAGGCGTCGCACCTGTCGCTGTTCCACGTCGTGCGCGGGTCGGCCTCGTACTGGAAGAGGAGCTGGTGGACGTTGACCTCCATGCGTCCCCAGGGGACCGGCAGGTGGAAGCTGAACTCCGGGATCCAGGCGGGGAGCCGGTCGTGGACCAGGGCGTACGTGTCCGCTGGCCGCGGCCTCCACTCGTCCTCCTTGAGCGGGACGTCGAGGATGACGGCCAGGTCGAAGTCGGAGTCGGTGCTGAAGCGGGTGACGTTGCGGGGCGCGACCGCCGAGGAGGACAGGACGTAGAGCGCCTGGACCTCGGGCATCGTCTTGAGCGTGTCGAGCAGACCTCCGGCCGCGGCGCGGGCCTGCATTCTCAGGTTTTCCACGGGAACTCCTTGGTCAGATGATCGGGCGATCCATCGCGGAGCGGAGCGCGGGAACGAGCTCCAGCGCGACGCCGCCATGGGTGCGCTGGATGTGTGCGAGGGAGGGGCTGCTGTTGCCCTCGATGACCACGGGTCCGCCGGGCGTCAGTGCGATGTCCCAGCCGATGAAGGGCACCTGCGGGAACAGGCGGGCACAGCGCTCGGCCAGCTCTCGGACCTCCGTCATGCGGGAGATCCGGTGGGCGGCGAACGGCACCGAACTGACCCCGTGACGGGTGTGGGCGTTCAGGTACCGGTCGTACCCGTGACCGTCGAGCCTTCCGTCGGGATGAACACGGATCTGCATGCCGCCGGCGGCCGAATTGTCCGTGGTGCTCTCGGCCTCGCCGAGCTTCAACAACACGTACAGGGCCTCGGCTTTGCCTTCGCGCAGCAGGGTGATCACACGGAACGTGTTGAGGGCGTACGGGTTCAGCACGTCCAGGTCGGGGTGCTGCGGCACGTGCTGCTCCACAAGCCACGTGCCCCACCGCTGCGCGTAGGCCGGCAGGTCGAAGGCGTCCTCGCCGGGCCGCACGATTGCAACGCCGGACCCACCG
The DNA here is from genome assembly GCF_055570615.1 of Streptomyces sp. NPDC031121. Taxonomy (NCBI): domain Bacteria; kingdom Bacillati; phylum Actinomycetota; class Actinomycetes; order Kitasatosporales; family Streptomycetaceae; genus Streptomyces; species Streptomyces sp. NPDC031121. The sequence goes on along the minus strand of NZ_JBVIGV010000008.1, from coordinate 148,788 downwards.
CTGGAGTAGCGGGAGGGCTTGACCACCACGCGGCCGAGGCCCGAAGCGTGGTCGAGGACCTCCGTCAGCGGCACCACATAACCGTCGGACGTCAGACCCGTGCGGCGGTCACCGCTCGCGATGAGCGAGGGCTGCGGGATGCCGGCGGAGGCAAGGATCCTCTTGCAGGACGTCTTGTCGTCCAGGTCGATCGCGTCCCGGTTCACGCGGGGAAGGAGCCGGTGGAACAGCGCGCTCTCCGGCAAGTACGAGCAGGCCCCTTCGGCGGACACCTCGCGCCGGTACCCTCCGTAGCGGAAGTAGTGGAAGGGCAGGCAGCGCCACCGCACGGAGACCTTGACCAAGTCGCCGGCGATGCGGGCCAGGCTCTTCCTGTCCTCTTCGCGCAACATCGCGGGAAGGTGCTCATGCCGCAGCTGCCGCACCTGGTAGGGGAGAAACCGCGCGCCGGACACGCGAGGAAGAACCCGGGTGCGGAACCACTCCTCGGTCACGGCCTGGCGGTGGTTGAAGCCGCGGTTCGCGGTAGGTCTCATGGTGCTCCTCCCGTTTTCAGTGGTCGGGGGTTCCGGCGATGGCCAGCGTGACGACGAGCGCACTGACAACGATCACGTAGGCCACGACAGCGAGGCGCTGCCTCATTGGGCGGGCCCGATGTTGTCGGCGGCCGTCGACCAGCCGATGCCGTTCGCGGGCTGGATGTGGGCGATACGGATGAGCCGGCCGCCGTGCCTCTCGTGGACGACAGCCGTCAGCTCCCCCTCACCCCGGCTCGCGATGTCGCGGACCAGGTGGTGAAGGAGGGGGTGGTCCTCCCGGCCTTCGGCGTCGACCGGATTCACCGCTCGGACTCCTCGCGGTCGCTCGCTGCGCGACGGAGGAATCTCTCCCACCCGGACTCGTCGCGGGCACGGAGGGCCGGGCTCGGACCGGCTGGCGGCTTGGGAACCGTGGGCTGTCGTCCGGTATCACCGGGTGTACGGACGGGCAGAGACTGGCTCATCACGATCTCCTCGGGGGCGGTGCAGCCCGTCACCCACGCGAGGGACGTCGATGACGGGCTGCGGTCCTGGGAGCCGTTCGGAGCGGGCGGGGGAGCCGGTTAACCCGGATGCTCAGCTCCGAACGGCGTGAGGCCCAGTGAACGGCCGTGGACCACGCGCCCGGAACGTTTCCAGGGGGTTCCTCCAGCGAGCAAAACCCCCGTTTCCCGCACGCACGGGGGGTAGCCTCCTGACTACCGACCTGAGGGGAGGGTGGGATGTCTGACCCGATGGCCCTGCACCCACTGACCTACGTGCGAGAAGGCAAGGGCTGGGGCAAAGCCGAGTTAGCCCGGCGCATGCGCGAACGCGGGGCCCAACTGGGCGTACCGCTGGCCACCAACCGGACGACGGTCTGGAAGTGGGAGCAGGGGCAGGGCCCTGACGCTGATGCTCAACGGGTGCTCGCCGATCTCTTGGGCGTCCCCGAGGACCATATGCGTTCGGCGGCCTGGCCTCGATGGCTACCTGCCTGGGAGTCGACGGCCCTGGCGTCACCGTGGACTCCGACCGGCACCGTGAAGGTGTTCGCTGATCTGGTCAGGAGCGGTCACATGGATCGTCGGGGATTCCTGTCCATCACCGGCGTCGCGCTGACGGGAGTCGCCGCCAACTGGGCGGCCGCACCTGAGGCGTTCGCCTCGGCAGTTGACGGCGACTGTGTCACCGACGCAATGGTGACCACCATCGAAGCGCGCGTGGACACCCTCCGCACGCTCGACGACCAGATGGGCGGCGCCCGCCTCCTGGACCAGGCCACCAGCGACCTTGCACTGATCACCAGCCTCCTCGACCACGGCCGCTACACCGACGCCATCGAACACCGCCTCTACGCCACGGCAGCCCGCGTGTCCTACCTCGCCGGATGGATGGCCTACGACAAGGGCCTCCGCTCCCTCGGCCAGCGCTACTACGTCGGAGCCCTCCGCAGCGCCCACAGCGCCAAGGACGATGGCTTTGGCGCCTTCATCCTCGCCGAGATGGGAGTCCACATCTCCGACTCAGGGGACACAGCCGCGCGTGTGAAGCTCATCGACACCGCCATCGGCAACGCCCCGTCGGCCCTCCCTGCGGCGGCGGCCTCTTACCTCCACCTCCACCAAGCCGAGGCTCTGTCCCGAGACACCCAGCACGAGGCGGCCGCCAGGTCCCTCAACAGGGCCTACGACCTGTGGGGCGCATACGTCGAAGGTGACCGTCCCGACTGGCTCGGCTGGTATGGCGAGGCGCAGCTCAAGTCCACTGAGGGCAAGATCATGCTCCGCTCCGGCTTCCCCGAGCGCGCCACCAGCGCCCTCGCGGTCGCGGTGGATCAGGCCGTCCCGCGCGATCGCGCCGTACGCTCCGGCCGCCTCGCCACGGCACGACTGGCTGCCCGAGACCTCGACGGCGCTCTCGACGCCGCCAGCCTCGGTCTGGAGCTGCTGGAGAACCGGGTCCGCTCCGACCGGGCACATGTCCGCCTGACCAAATTCAGCCGCCGTCTCGAACCGCACTCTGCAGTGCCGGCCGTACGAGAGTTCCGCGAACGCCTCCATGCCCTTGCCATTGGCTGACGACCGTAGGGAGCGCTCTGCCATGGAGACCCGCGAGTCCACCGCCGCCTGCCACAAGGCGCCGCTGCCCGACGACTTCTGGGACCTGAGCGCCGAGCAGGCGCTCGGGCGGGCGTGTGTCGCCTGTGGGAAGGCGCTCGGGGTGGGGGCCGTCTACCGGGGGCCGGTCCTCGGGCGGGACGGGGCCATGCTGCTCGACGCCGACGTGTTCGCCTGTCCGCCGCCGGCGGGCGGGCGGTGACGCCGGCGGGGCGGATCTGCGTCGTCTGCCAGGAGCCGGTCCACGGCGAGGGGATCCGGATCGTGCGGCATTCGGCGTCGGGGGCGCTGCCGGACTGCTGGGTGCATGCCGGGTGTGAGCGCATTCCGCTGCGGCCGTTGAAGCCGCGGCCCCGCCGCGGGGCGTAGCCCCGCCCTATGCCGGGAAGCGGTGGTCGACCCAGCGGAAGAGGCCCTCGATCAGGGCCGACGCCGCCACCGCGATGGCGACCGCCGTCCACGGCATCTGCGTGCCGACCAGCCTCAGCTGGAAGAAGTCCTGGAGCCACGGCACGACCAGCACCAGCAGGAACGCCCCGCCCATCGTCCCGACCAGGGCGACCCGCCACCACGTGTACGGGCGGGCGATGATCGCCAGGACCCACATCGAGGTGAGGAACAGCGTGAGCGTCGCGGCGCTCGTCTCGGCCTGGAGGGCTTCCGGGCCGCTGTAGTGGTGGCGGGCGACCAGGTACGCGGTGAAGGTGGCGACGGCCGCGACGAGCCCGCCGGGGATCGCGTACCGCATCACCCGTTTCACGAAGTGGGGGCGGGCCCGCTCCTTGTTGGGGGCCAGGGCGAGGAAGAACGCGGGGACGCCGATGGTCAGCGTCGACAGCAGGGTCAGGTGCCGCGGCAGGAACGGGTACTCGACCTGCGAGCAGACGACCAGGATCGCCAGCAGCACCGAGTAGACGGTCTTGGTGAGGAAGAGGGTCGCCACTCGGGTGATGTTGCCGATGACGCGGCGGCCCTCGGCGACCACCGACGGCAGGGTGGAGAAGCTGTTGTTCAGCAGGACGATCTGCGCGACCGCCCGGGTCGCCTCCGAGCCCGAGCCCATGCTGACGCCGATGTCGGCGTCCTTGAGGGCGAGCACGTCGTTGACGCCGTCGCCGGTCATGGCGACGGTGTGGCCGCGGGACTGGAGGGCGCCGACCATGTCCCGCTTCTGCTGCGGGGTGACCCGCCCGAAGACGGAGTTGCCGTCGAGGACGCGGGCCATGCCGTCCCGCTCGGCCGGCATGCGGCGGGCGTCGACGGTGTTCTCGGCGCCGGGCAGGCCGAGCTTGCCGGCGACCGCGCCGACGGAGACCGCGTTGTCCCCGGAGATGACCTTGGCGCGGACGTCCTGCTCCTCGAAGTAGCGCAGGGTGTCCGCGGCGTCGGGGCGCAGCCGCTGCTCCAGGACGACGAGGGCGGTGGGGCGGGCTCCGGCGGCGACGCGGTCGTCGTCGAGTTCGCGGGCGGCGCGGGCGAGCAGCAGGACGCGCAGGCCCTGCTCGTTGAGGGTGTCGATCTCGTCGAGGGCGGGGTCGCCGGGCGGGAGGAGGACGTCGGGGGCGCCGAGGAGCCAGGTGGAGCTTTCGCCGTCGCCCTCGCTGAAGCAGGCGCCGCTGTACTTGCGGGCGGAGGAGAACGGCAGTGATTCGGTGCAGCGCCAGTCAGCGCTGTCGGGGTAGGCGTCGATGATCGCCTGGAGGCTGGCGTTGGGGCGCGGGTCGGATTCGCCGAGCGCGCCGAGGACCTTCCTGACGTAGGCGGGCTCGGCGCCGCCGAGGGGGCGCAGCTCGGTGACGTCCATGCCGCCCTCGGTGAGGGTGCCGGTCTTGTCGAGGCAGACGACGTCGACGCGGGCGAGGCCTTCGATGGCGGGCAGCTCCTGCACCAGGCACTGCTTGCGGCCGAGCCGGATGACGCCGATCGCGAAGGCGACGGAGGTGAGCAGGACCAGGCCTTCGGGGATCATCGGGACGATGCCGCCGACGGTGCGGGCGATGGAGTCCTTGAGGTTGGTGTCCTTGACGACGAGCTGGCTGACGATGAGCCCGATGGAGGTGGGGACCATCATCCACGTGACGTACTTGAGGATGGTGGAGATGCCGGAGCGCAGCTCGGAGTGGACGAGGGTGAAGCGGGTGGCCTCTTCGGCCAGCTGGGCGGCGTAGGCCTCGCGGCCGACCTTGGTGGCGGTGAAGGCGCCGCCGCCGGCGACGACGAAGGAGCCGGACATGACGGGGTCGCCGGGCTGTTTGAGGACGGGGTCGGCCTCGCCGGTGAGGAGGGACTCGTCGATCTCCAGGCCGTCGGCCTCGCCGACGACGCCGTCGACGACGACCTTGTCGCCGGGGCCGAGTTCGATGACGTCGTCGAGGACGATCTCGGAGGTGGACACCTCGGCGGTGCGGCCGTCGCGGCGGACGCCGGGTTTGGCCTCGCCTATGACGGCGAGGCTGTCGAGGGTCTTCTTGGCGCGGAGTTCCTGGATGATGCCGATGCCGGTGTTGGCGAGGATGACGTAGCCGAAGAGGCTGTCCTGGAGCGGGGCGACGATCAGCATGACCACCCACAGGACGCCGATGATGGCGTTGAAGCGGGTGAAGACGTTCGCGCGGACGATGTCGGCGGCGGAGCGGGACGAGCGGACGGGCACGTCGTTGACGTCGCCGCGGGCGACGCGCTCGGCGACCTCCGCGGTGGTCAGGCCGCCGGGCCGGAAGCGGGGGGCGGGCGCGGGCGGGCTGACGGGGTGGACGGGGTCGAGTTCGGCGCCCGCGTCGATGCCGCCGTCGGTTCCGGTCCCGGTCCCGGTTCCGGTTCCGGTTTCGCCGCCCGGTTCGGGGCCGTCGGATTCGATCTTCGCCCGCTGCGTCATGCTTTCGACGTTAGAGCCGGAACTGCCGCTTCACCCGCCGAACGATAGGAAGATCCGACTTCGGTATGACAGAAATCGTCCTCCGGTCGAAGGGGTCTTCCGGGGGCGGCCCGGGCGCCGTCCGGCCTGCGTCCGGGGCCCGTGCTCAGCCCGCCTCGGGGGCCGCCGGGGAGGGGCCGTCCTGCTGCGCGGCCCGCTCGGCGGCGTGCCGCTTGAGCGCGGCGTCGCGGCCGCGCACGTACCGGATGCCGATGAGGCCGAGGACGCCGCCCGCGGCACAGCACCAGACCCACCACAGCAGGCCGCGGTCGGCGAACCAGCCGTAGAAGGGCAGCTGGAGGACGAAGAGGGCGAACCAGAGGACGGTTCCCCCGGTGACGGTCGCGACGACCGGGCCTTCGAGGGGCTCGGGGGCCTCGTGTTTCGCTGTCCATTTCGCCATGGCCACCAGTCTAGGCGGCGGAATTCGGGGTCTACGCGCGGAGATGGACGGCCTTTCGTTCATGTGTTCATACTGAAACGGTTTGGGCATGGCCCATTTCTCTCGTATGAACCCCCCAATGCCCACGCAATGAGGACCGTATGACCACGTCGGCCCCTGCTCCGGCCCCCGCCTCCCCCTCCCCCTCCCGGCCCCCGGCTTCCGAGGCGTCCGGGGTGGACCGCTTCTTCAAGATCTCCGAGCGCGGCTCGACCGTGGCACGCGAGGTCCGCGGCGGCTTCGCCACCTTCTTCGCGATGGCCTACATCATCGTGCTGAACCCGATCATCCTCGGCAGCGCGAAGGACATGTACGGCCACCAGCTCGACGGCGGCCAGCTCGTGACCGCGACCGTCCTGACGGCGGCCTTCACCACCCTCCTCATGGGCGTGATCGGCAACGTCCCGATCGCGCTCGCCGCCGGCCTCGGCGTCAACACGGTGGTGGCCCTCCAGCTCGCCCCGCGGATGAGCTGGCCCGACGCGATGGGCATGGTCGTCCTGGCCGGCTTCGTCGTCATGCTGCTCGTCGCGACGGGCCTGCGCGAGCGGGTCATGAACGCCGTCCCGCTCGGCCTGCGCAAGGGCATCGCGATCGGCATCGGCCTCTTCATCATGCTGATCGGCCTCGTCGACTCCGGCTTCGTCACCCGCATCCCCGACGCCGCGCACACCACCGTCCCGCTCCAGCTCGGCACGGGCGGCCACCTGCTCGGCTGGCCGGTCCTGGTCTTCGTCGCCGGCGTGCTGCTGACCCTCGCCCTGCTGATCCGCAAGACGCCCGGCGCGATCCTGATCTCCATCGTGGCCATGACCGTGGTCGCCGCCGTCGTCCAGGCCGTGCTGGAGCTGCCCGCCGCCGACTGGGGCCTGACCGTCCCCGAGTGGCCGGGCAACCCGGTCGCTGCCCCCGACTTCGGGCTCGTCGGCGAGGTCAGCCTGTTCGGCGGCTTCGGCAAGGTCGGCCTGCTGACCGGCTGCCTCTTCGTGTTCACCGTGCTGCTGTCCTGCTTCTTCGATGCGATGGGCACGATCCTCGGCGTCGGCGACGAGGCCAAGCTGATCGAGAAGGACGGCACCTTCCCCGGCATCAACAAGGTCCTGCTCGTGGACGGCCTGGCCGTCGCCTCCGGCGGCGCGACCTCCTCCTCCGCCACCACCTGCTTCGTGGAGTCCACGGCCGGCGTCGGCGAGGGCGCCCGCACGGGCCTGGCCAACGTGGTCACGGGCGGCCTCTTCGCCGTGGCCCTGTTCCTCACCCCGCTCGCCACGATGGTCCCGTCCCAGGCGGCCACCCCCGCCCTCGTGGCAGTCGGCTTCCTGATCCTCGCGGGCTCGGTGAAGGACATCGACTGGAGCGACTTCACCATCGCCGTCCCGGCCTTCCTGGCCATGGTGATGATGCCCTTCACCTACTCGATCACCAACGGCATCGGCATCGGCTTCATCAGCTTCAGCGTGCTGCGGCTGGCGACCGGACGGGGCCGGGAGGTCCCCGCGGCCATGTACGCGGTCTCGGCGGTGTTCCTCTTCTACTACGCGATGCCCGCCCTGGGCCTCACGTGACCCCGTAGAACTTCTCCGTCTCGTCGACGGCCGCCTTGAAGCGCTCGTCGAAGTCATCGCGGATGAGCGTCCGGACGACATAGTCCTGGACGCTCATTCCGCGTTTGGCGGCATGAGCGCGGAGGCGGTCGAGCAGCTCCCCGTCCATGCGCAAGCTGAGCACCTGTGTCCCCATGGCGACAGAGTCGTCGCACAGGACGCGCACGCGGGTCGCTTTTCGGCGCGCCCTCACCCGTATGAGTGACGCCGGGGGGTCGCCGGACGGGGCGGAAAACCGATTGGTCTTTAGTCAGGGTAATGAGTTACGCTAAGGACATGCTTGACCTGACCCATGGCGACGACGCCGCCGCCGTGAACGACCTGCGCTCCGCCGTCATGCGGCTGGGCCGGCGCCTGAAACACCAGCGCGTCGACGAATCGCTGAGCCCGACCGAGATGTCGGTCCTCGGCACCCTCGCCCGGTGCGGCCGGGCCACGCCCGGCGAACTCGCCCGGCGCGAACACGTACAGCCGCCGTCCATGACGCGCATCATCGCGCTCCTGGAGGCAAAAGGCCTGGTCAAGCTCGAACCGCACCCCGACGACCGCCGCCAGAAGGTGGTCAGCCAGACGGAGGAGGCCGAGGCGATGCTCGAACAGAGCCGCCGCAAGCGCAACGCCTTCCTGGCCGGGCTCGCGGCAGAGCTCACCGAGGACGAATGGGCCAGACTGCGCGCAGCCGCGCCCGTCCTGGAGAAGCTCGCCCACCTGTAGGAACCACACCGGGAGGCGAACGCCCTTGAGTACGGGAAACGGAGCATCCTCCGCACCCGGCCATACACCCACCACTACCACTCGCGCCGCGGGCCGGAACACGAAGCCTTCGATGTTCCGCTCGCTGAGGATCCGGAACTACCGGCTCTTCGCCACGGGACAGGCCGTGTCCAACACCGGCACCTGGATGCAGCGCATCGCCCAGGACTGGCTGGTGCTGTCCCTCACCGGCTCGGCCTCCGCCGTCGGCATCACCATCGCGCTGCAGTTCCTGCCCATGCTGGTGCTCGGCCTGTACGGCGGCGTCCTCGCCGACCGGCTGCCCAAGCGCCCGCTGATCGTCGCCACACAGAGCCTGATGGGCCTGACCGGTGTCGCGCTGGCCGTCCTCACCCTGGCCGGGCACGTCCAGGTCTGGCACGTCTACGTCGCCGCGCTGCTGATCGGCCTGATCACCGTCGTGGACAACCCCGCCCGGCAGACCTTCGTCTCCGAGCTGGTCGGCCCCGACCAGCTCGCCAACGCGATCAGCCTGAACTCGGCGAACTTCCAGTCCGCCCGACTCGTCGGCCCGGCGGTCGCCGGACTGCTGATCACCGCCGTCGGCTCCGGCTGGGCCTTCCTGCTCAACGGACTGTCCTTCGCCGCGCCCGTCGCCGCCCTGCTGCTGATGCGCCCGGCCGAGCTGCACCGCACCGCACCGCAGCCCCGCGCCAAGGGCCAGCTCCGGGAAGGCGTCCGGTACGTCGCCGGGCGGCCCGAACTGCTCTGGCCGATCGTCCTGGTCGGCTTCGTCGGCACCTTCGGGTTCAACTTCCCGATCTGGCTGACGGCGTTCGTCTCCGACGTCTTCCACCAGGACGCCGGCACGTACGGCCTGCTCAACACGCTGCTCGCGGCCGGCTCCCTGGCCGGCGCGCTCCTCGCCGCCCGCCGCGGCACCTCGCGGCTGCGGATGCTGGTCGCCGCGGCCGTGCTGTTCGCCGTCCTGGAGGTCGCGGCCGCCTTCGCGCCGTCGTTCTGGCTGTTCGCGGCGCTGCTCGTGCCGATCGGGATGTTCGGGCTGACCGTGAACGTCACCGCGAACGCGGGCGTCCAGACGGCCTGCGACCCCGAGATGCGGGGCCGGGTCATGGCCCTGTTCATGATGGTGTTCTCCGGCGGCACCCCGATCGGCGCGCCCCTCGTCGGCTGGGTCACCGACACGTACGGGGCCCGCACCGGCATGGCCGCAGGCGGCCTCGTGTCGCTGGCCGCGGCCGCCGCGATCGGCGTGGTCCTCTCCCGGGTCGGCAACCTGCGGCTGAGCGTCAGCCGCCGCGGCGTCGTCTTCGTCCCCGCGGGCGGGCCCGGCGGCCGGCTCGTCAAGGCCGCCTGAGCCGCCGGCGGGCGCGGCGCCGGCCCTACGAGGAGCGGGGCCGCCGGCGCAGCAGCCGCCGGCCCGCCACGACGAGCAGCGCGCCCACCGCCAGCACCGCCGCACCGCGGCCCACGCCGCCCCCACCGCCCTCCGGGGCGGCGGCCGGCGGCGCGCCCGGCGCCGCCGAGGCCCCCGGCCCGGCCGGCACCCCGGCCGCCGCGGGCTGCACCGGCACCGCCACCACCCGGCTGTTCGCGCCCTCCGCCCCGAACATCAGGGCCGAACCGTCCGCGGTGTACGTCACCGACTCCGCCTGGCCCTGCCACGGCGCGGCCACGGGCACCCCCTCGCCCTGCGGCCGGCCGTCCTTCCACGCCCACGTCTTCGCGAAGAAGTAGCCGCGCAGGGTGAGGCTCGCGCCGTCCGGGGAGAACGCGCCGTCCGTCACCCACGGCAGGTCCGCCACCCGCCGGAAGACGTTGGGTCCCGACGCGGACAGCTTCTCGGGGCCCTCGTACAGGCCGCCCTTGTCCTCGCTCTTGCTCGCGATGTACACGCGGCCCGTCACCGGGTGCACCATGAGCGCCTCCGCGTTGCGCGGCCCGTCCGCGTAGCGCACCGTGAACTGCTCGGCCTTCACCGTGGCGTCGCCGAGCTCCGCCGGCTCGGGGAAGCGGTAGATCCAGACGTGGTCCCAGGTGCCGTCCCTGTTGTCGCCGATGTCGCCGACGTACAGCTGCCCGTCCGGGCCCAGCGAGATCGCCTCGACGTCGCGCGGGCGGCCGATGCCGGTCAGGGCCAGCCGGGCCACCGTCCTGCCCGTCGCCGAGTCCACCGCGTACACGTACGGGCCGTCGTCGCTGTCGTTGTGCGTCCAGTACACGCCCGGGTGGACGCGGCTCGCGGCCAGCCCGCTCGACTCCTTTATCCGCGGGTCCGCGATGGTGAAGCCCGTGGCGGCGGCCGGGGACTGGCTCGCCGCGGCCGCCCCTCCCGCCGCCGCGGCCGGACCGGGCAGCGCCGCCGCGAGGACGGCGGCGGCGCAGACGGCCACGGCGGCGGCCCGCCGGGCGGGCCGGGGCCGGGGCGGGCTCTCGGACACGGGCAGGGGCCGGGACGGCAGCAGGCGCATGTGCCAAGCCTGCCAGGGGCGCCCGGCGTGTCCGGCATCACAGGGGCGCGCGGCGCGTGATCCGCGATGATGACCGGATGCGTTTCATGTTCGTCGGCGACTCCATGACCATCGGACGCGCCGGCGACTACACCTGGCGCTACCGGATGTGGCAGCACCTGAACTCCACCTTCGGCGGCCCGTACGCCGTCGTCGGCCCCCGCACGGCCCTCTACGACCCCCGGGACGACGCACCCACCAGCCACGACTACGCCGACCCCGGCTTCCCCGAGCGCGCCCGCCGCCACCTCGCCGGCTGGGGCGAGGGCTGGCAGCACATGGCGCCCGCCATAGGCGGCGCCGTCGCCGACGGCCGCGCCGACGTCCTGCTCGTCTCCCTCGGCCTGATCGACCTCGGCTTCTACACCGCCGCCGACGAGACCGCGGCCAACGCCCGCCGCTTCATCGCCGCCGCGCGCGCCGCCCGCCCCCGCATCCGCATGGTGCTGCTACCGGTCATCCCGAACGTGCGCGCCGAGTCGGACGCGCCGTTCGCCGCCGAGGTCGACCGCTTCAACGAGCTCCTCGCCAAGGCCGTCGCCGACCTGTCGACCCCCGCCTCGCCGATCCTGCTGGGCGCGCGCCCCGCCGGGTACGACATCCACCGCGACACCTACGACGGCACCCACCCCAACGCCTCGGGCGAACACCGCCTGGCCGGCGAGTTCGCCTCGGTCCTCCACCAGGCCTGGGGCATCGGCGCCCCCTACGCCCCCGCTCCGGACCACGCCCGCCCGTAACGCGCCGCCCGGCGGGGGCACTTGCCCCGGGCCCGGCCCAGGCAGTTGGCTGGGGCCCATGAAGTACACACAGCTCGGACGCACCGGTCTCAAGGTCAGCCGACTCGTACTCGGCACGATGAACTTCGGCCCCCAGACGGGCGAGCCGGAGAGCCACGCCATCATGGACGCCGCGCTCGACGCAGGCGTCAACTTCCTCGACACGGCAAACGTGTACGGGTGGGGCGAGAACAAGGGCCGCACCGAGGAGATCATCGGCACCTGGTTCGCGCAGGGCGGCCGCCGCCGCGAGAAGACCGTCCTCGCCACCAAGGTCTACGCGAGCATGGCCCCCGAGGGCGAGCCGTGGCCCAACTACGACCGGCTGTCGGCGCTGAACATCCGCCGCGCCGTCGACGCCAGCCTCAAGCGGCTGAAGACCGACTACATCGACCTCTACCAGTTCCACCACGTCGACCGGCGGACCCCGTTCGAGGAGATCTGGCAGGCCGTCGACGTCCTCGTCCGGCAGGGCAAGATCCTCTACGCGGGCTCGTCGAACTTCCCCGGCTGGAAGATCGCCCAGGCCAACGAGACGGCGGCGCGCCACGGGCGGCTCGGCCTGGTCAGCGAGCAGTGCCTGTACAACCTGGCCGAGCGGCGGGCCGAGCTGGAGGTGATCCCGGCGGCGCAGGAGTACGGGCTCGGCGTCATCCCGTGGTCCCCGCTGCACGGCGGCCTGCTCGGCGGGGCGATCCGCAAGGCCGCGACCTCCGGGCGCAGCGCCTCGGGCCGGTCCGCGGACGCGCTGGCGAACACGGCGGTCAGGGCGCAGGTGCAGGCGTACGAGGACCTCCTCGGCAAGCACGGCCTGGAGCCGGGGGAGGCGGCGCTGGCGTGGCTGCTGACGCGGCCCGGGGTCACCGGGCCGATCGTGGGGCCGCGTACGCAGGAGCAGCTCGCGTCCGCGCTGCGGGCGGTGGAGCTGGACCTGTCCCAGGAGGTCCTGGACGGGCTGGACGAGGTGTTCCCGGGGCCGGGCCCCGCGCCCGAGGCGTTCGCCTGGTAGGGCCGGCGGCACACGGCGGTCGCCGGCGGGCTCTACTGTCCGGCGGCGGCCGCCACTGCCACGACGAGGAACATCAGCACGAGCACACCGGCCATCACGCGGTTTCGGGTCTTGGGATCCACCCGTCGAGCGTAACGCGGCCGCCGGCGGTCCCCGTACCCGAGGGGGCCGGGCGGCCGCCCCCGCGGCCGGCTGTCAGCCGCCGAGGGGCCAGGCGGCGGCCACCTCGTAGCGGGGCCGCTCCCCGGGGACACCGCCGGCCGGGAGGTTGCTGCGGACCAGGCTGAGCTCGGTGACCTGCCACGGGGTGCCCTCGAAGCCGGCGAGGGCCTCCGCGTACGGGCGCAGGCCGGTGCCGCCGGCGCTGCTGGCGACGGTGAGGTGGGCGGTGTAGCGGCGGTGGCGGTCCATGGGGACGCCGGCCCGGCGGGCAGCCGCGTCCGCCCGCTCGGCGAGCATCCGCATCGTGTCGATGCCGCCGGCGGCGCCCGCCCACAGGGCGCGGTCGCCGAAGCGGCCGAAGCCGTGCAGGCGGAGGGTGAAGGGGTCGGTGCGGTGCGCGGCCCGCTCCAGGCGGGCGTGCAGGTCGGGCAGGAGCGCGTCGCCGACCTCGCCCATGAAGGCGAGCGTGAAGTGCCAGCCGTCCTCTCCGGTCCAGCGCAGCCGGTCGTCGCGGACGGGCTCCAGGGCCCGGCGCAGCTCGGCGACGGCTTCCGGGGGCGGCAGCACCGCGGCGAACAGCCTCATGGCGCGAGCGTAGCCCGCGGGTGCGGGGGCCCGCCCGCCGATCCGCCGCGGCGCGCCCCGGGCCGCGTACGCGCGCCCTCCCGCGCCGAGGTGCGGGGGCTGCGGACGCCGGGGACGCCTCCCCGGCCGACGGTGCGCCCGGTCGCGGTGTACGGGCGTCCCCCGGGGCCAACCCGCGCGCCGCGACGGCGTGTCGGGCGGTGCCGGGCGAATCGCCGTGCAGGGCCGCCGCGTTGGCCCGCGGACCGCCAACGGGCGCAGGGTGCGGCGCCGTTCGGGCGGGTGCGGCCCGGCGGTTACGAGTGGCCGAGGTCCGCGGCCGGGAGGTCCGTCGACGGCACCGAGCCGGTGTCGGGGGCGGGCCGCAGCGGGAACTCGTCCGCCGCCATCGAGTCGAGCACGGGCGGTGCGGGCCGCAGCGGCTTCGGCATGACGGCGGCCTCGGAGTGCCCGCCGCAGCCGTACGAGAGGGAGACCAGGTGGCCGTCGGCGGGCCCGAACTCGTTGGCGCAGACGCCGAAGGCCTGGCCGAGGGAGCCGCCGATGGCGACGAGGAAGCCGCAGGAGACGCAGGAGGCGGGCGCGGCCTGCGCCATCGGGGTCTTCGCGCCGTAGGCCTCGTCCCAGCGGTCGGCGGCGGAGTGCAGCCCGTACCGGGACAGGACGCGGGCGCGCCGCATGCCGAGCTCCTCCGCGACCGCGGCGATGGAGCCGCGGACGGGGACGGCGGTGCGGTCGGTGACGTCGGCGTCCTCCGCCTCGACGAGCTCGGCCATCTCCGCGGAGACCGCCGAGTTCGGCGGCGGCGCGTCCTCACCGGTGAAGCCGGGCTCCAGCCGCAGGTCGTCGGCGTCGGTGGGGAGGAGGTCGCCGGGGCCGAGGTCGCCGGGCCGCAGGCGCTCGCTCCACGGCACCCATTCGGGGGCGAGGAGGGCGTCGGATCCGGGAAGGAGCACCGTTTCGTCGAGGGTGACGTACTTCGCACGGGAGGCGCGCGCCACGGTGACGGCCCACCGCCAGCCGCGGTAGCCGGGGTCCTTGCACTCGAAGAAGTGCGTGACGACGCGGTCGCCCTCCGCGACCATGCCTACGTGCTCGCCCACGATCCCTGGCGCGGCGAGCTCCTCGGCCGCCCCGCGGGCGAGGTCCACCGCCTCGGCGCACAGGCGGTCGGGGGTACGGCTTCGCGTCGTCGCAGCACTCACAGGTCTCGTTCTCTCCTACGCCGTCTCACGAGTGCGCCGTCCGTACCGTCGTCCACAACGACCCGTCGGTCCTGTCCGTGCGAAGCGCGGGCGGAGCGGACCAGAGGGCCGCGTCGACGTCCGCACCCGATCGGTCCCGGGCGCACCTACCTGCCATCCATTCTGCGGGATCGCGGAGAGGCGCGCCGCCAAGAGCAACCGCCGGTGGCGCGCTACGCACGCTACCTCCTCCGGAGCCCCTCGCCCACATGCAAGGTCCGATTCGCGGACAAGGCCGCGGCACGGACGCGACCGGCCGGCGGCCGCGGGCCGCCCCCGCGGGGGTGCCGGGGCGCGCCCGGAGGCCCCGGGGCGCGGGTCGGCGCCGGGCCGGTGGGGCAGTATGTCGGGTGTGGCACCCGAACGGTCGTCGCGGCGCGGCCCGGGACCGGCCAGGCGGGCCGGCCGGGCCGTCGGGCGCGCCCTGCACCTGCCGGTGACCGGTGCGGCGCGCGGGATCCGGCGGGCGACGCACGCGCACGGGGCCGGCGAGTCGGGCCTGGGCAAGCTGATCGAGCTGCACGCCGTCAACGGCGCCGGCGACGTGATGATCACGGTGGCGCTGGCGTCGACGGTGTTCTTCTCCGTTCCCACGGACGAGGCGCGCGGCCGGGTCGCCCTGTACCTGGCCATCACGATGGCGCCGTTCACGCTGCTCGCCCCGGTGATCGGCCCGCTGCTGGACCGGCTGCCGCACGGGCGGCGCGCCGCGATGGCGGGGGCGATGCTGGCGCGGGCGCTGCTCGCGCTGACGATGTCCGGGGCGGTCGCCACGGGCGGGATCGAGCTGTACCCGGCGGCGCTGGGCGTGCTGGTGGCGTCGAAGGCGTACGGGGTGGTGCGCAGCGCGGTGGTGCCGCGGCTGCTGCCGGCCGGGTTCTCCCTGGTGAAGGCGAACTCGCGGGTGACGCTCGCGGGCCTGCTGGCCACGGGTGCGGCCGCGCCGGTCGCTGCGGGACTGCACTCGATCGGGCCGCCGTGGCCGCTGTACGGGGCGTGCGCGATCTTCGTGGGGGGTACGGTCGCGGCGTTCCGGCTGCCGCACAAGGTGGACGAGGCCAAGGGCGAGCGGCGGGCGCTGCTGTCGACGCACGAGCCGCGCTCGCGGCGGCCGGGCCTGCGCACCGTCAGCCGTTCGGTGCTGTGCGGGCTGCTGGCCAATGCGGCGATGCGCGCCCTGTCCGGCTTCCTGATCTTCTTCCTGGCGTTCCTGCTGCGGGAGCACCCGCTGTCCGGGCAGAGCGCGGCGGTGTCGCTGGGCGTCGTCGGCGTGGCGGCGGGCCTCGGCAACGCGTCGGGGACGGCGGTGGGGGCGTGGCTGCGGGCGCGGGCCCCGGAGGCGATCATCGCGTCGGTGCTGTCGCTGGCGCTGGGGGTGGCGGTGCTGGCCGCGGTGTTCTTCAGCGGGGTGCTGGTGGCCGTGCTGGGTGCGACGGCCGGGTTCTGCCAGGCGCTGGCGAAGCTGTCGCTGGACGCCACCATCCAGCGGGACGTCCCGGAGTCGGTGCGGACCTCCGCGTTCGCCCGGTCGGAGACGCTGCTCCAGGTGGCGTGGGTGCTGGGCGGGGCGATCGGGATCGCGCTGCCGCTGAACGGGGTGCTGGGCATGGCGGTGGCCGCGGTGATCGTCGCCGCGGGGACCGCGATGGCCGTACGGGGCCTGCTGTCGGCCCCCCGCGCCGGCCGTCCGGGCTCGGCCCGGACACGTGCGGCGTGACGCCGCCTGCGGCGGGGTGTGCGGCGGCCGGGTGGCGGTGTGCGGCGGGCGGGGGAGGGAGCGGGGCGGCGCGCCGCAGGTCGGCGGGACCCCGTGCGGCGGCCGGGGCGACCGGCCCGATAGCCTTCGGCTCATGACCGCACCGCTTATCTCGGGTAAGGGCCGCCGCAGCGTCGCGGCTCTCGGAGCCGTGTCCGCCGGCCTCCTCCTCCTTTCGGCCTGCGACAAGCCGACGCCGCTCGCGACCGTGACGGTCGGCACGTCGTCGGTGTCCGCCGAGGCCGCCTGCCAGGACTCCCAGGAACTCTCCATGGAGAAGGTCCAGGAGTGCCTCACCGACATCAAGGACGCCAAGACCATCGACTACGGCCGCGGCGACACGCTGCGCCTGGGCGTCGAGCCGGAGGTCGTCGAGGACGGCAAGCGGTGGCAGGCGGTCCTGGACGGCCAGCCGATCACCGAGCCGTCCTCGAACACCTACCGCAGCTTCCCCGGCGCCGACATCTTCGCCACCGGCGGCCAGGGCGAGGCCCCGTCCTCCAAGAAGCTGAACATCGTCCAGGTCAGCGCGGACGGCAAGCCGCTCGCCGTCTGGGCCTACAACGTCAAGCTGAAGTAGCCGCGCAGGCGACGGTGCGCGCGCTCATCGTGACCGCGGTGGCGGCGGAGGCGGACTCCGTCGCCGCCGGGCTCACCCCTCACCCGGATCGGGCGGCGACGGAGCCGCGCGCCCTGCCGGGCGGCTACGCCGTCCTGCGCCGCGACCTGCCGGGGCTCGCCGCCGACGTGCTCGCCGGGGGCGTAGGACCGGCCGCCGCGGCGGCCGCGGCGGCCACGGCGCTCGCGCTCGGCGACTACGCGCTCGTCGTCTCCGCGGGGATCGGCGGCGGCTTCGCGCCCGCCGCCCCGCCCGGCTCCCTCGTCGTCGCCGACGCGATCGTCGCCGCCGACCTCGGGGCCGACACCGCGGACGGCTTCGTCCCCGTGCAGGAGCTCGGCTTCGGGCGGAGCGTGCACCTGCCGCCGGCCGAGCTCGCCGCGTACGCCGCGGAGGCCTCGGGGGCGCTGCCGGCGCCCGTCCTGACCGTCTCCACCGTCACCGGCACCGCCGAGCGCGCCGCCGCCCTCGCCGCCCGGCACCCGTCGGCCGGCGCCGAGGCCATGGAGGGCTTCGGGGTCGCCGAGGCGGCCGCGGCGCACGGCCTGCCGGTCCTGGAGGTGCGCGGCATCTCGAACGCCGTCGGCCCGCGGGACCGGGACGCCTGGCGGATCGGGGACGCGCTCGCCGCCCTCACCGCGGGATTCCGCGCGCTGGGGCCCGTACTCGTCCACTGGGGAGAGCAGCATGAGCACCGCCGTGAGCACCGCGGCCGACCGTGATCCGGGCGCCGCGCTGAGGATCGCGTACTCGCCCTGCCCGAACGACACGTTCGTCTTCGACGCGTGGGCGCACGGCCGGGTGCCGGGCGCGCCCGCCCTCGACGTCACCTTCGCCGACATCGACGTCACCAACGGCATGGCCGAGCGCGGCGAGCTGGACGTGCTGAAGGTGTCGTACGCGGTCCTGCCGTGGGTGCTCGGCGAGTACGCGCTGCTGCCGTGCGGCGGCGCGCTGGGCCGGGGCTGCGGGCCGCTGGTGCTGGCCCGCGAGCCGGGCCTGGACCTGGCGGGGCGGACGGTCGCGGTGCCGAGCGAGCGGTCCACCGCGTACCTGCTGTTCCGGCTGTGGGCGGCGGACGTGCTGCCGGGCGGGGTCGGCGAGGTCGTCGTGCTGCCGTTCCACGAGATCATGCCGGCGGTGCGGGACGGGCGGGTCGACGCGGGGCTGGTCATCCACGAGGCGCGGTTCACCTACCGGGACTACGGGCTGCACCGCCTCGCCGACATGGGCGAGCACTGGGAGACCGCCACCGGCCTGCCGATCCCGCTCGGCGCGATCATCGCCAGGCGCTCGCTGGGGCCCGAGACCCTGCGCGTGCTGGCGGAGTCCGCGCGGACCTCGGTGCGGATGGCGTGGGACGACCCGGAGGCCTCCCGGCCGTACGTGCGGGCACACGCGCAGGAGCTGGACCCGGCCGTCGCCGACCAGCACATCGGGCTGTACGTGAACGAGTTCACCGCCGACCTCGGTGAGGACGGCTACGCCGCGGTCCGCGGACTGCTGACGCGGGCCGCGGCGGAGGGGCTGGTCCCGGCGGTGGCGCCGGACGCGCTCGCGTTCCCGTAGGCGCCCGCCCCCTGCCCCGGCGGGGGCACGCGGGTGCCCCGCCGCTCGTCGGGAGCGGCGGGGCACCGGGGCGGGCGGGAGACGGCCGGCGCGGGGCCGGCGGCGGCTCAGACGTCCAGCTGGTCGGCGACCGCGCGGAGCAGGCCGGCGATCTTCGTGCCGTGGCCCTTGTCGGGGTAGCGGCCGCGCTCCAGCATCGGCGTGATGTTCTCCAGCAGCGTGGTGAGGTCCTGCACGATCGACGCCAGCTCGTCCGGCTTGCGCCGCTGGGCGGCCGCCACCGACGGCGCCGGGTCCAGCACCGTCACCGACAGCGCCTGGTCGCCGCGCTGCCCCGCGACGACGCCGAACTCGACCCGCTGGCCGGGCTTGAGGGCGTCGACCCCGGCCGGGAGTACCGACGAGTGCACGAAGACGTCGCCGCCGTCGTCTCGGGAGAGAAAGCCGAAGCCCTTCTCACTGTTGAACCACTTGACCTTGCCGGTGGGCACGTCCGTCCTCTGTCCTTGTGCTCGTCGGGTCCGGGGGGCCGCCGCGGCGGCTCCGGATAACAGCGCAGCGGGCCATGGGTGACCCGCCGACTCCAGGCTAGTGGGCGCTGAGCAGGTGACAAGACGTTCCCCGGTCCTTCACCGGCTCTTCGGCTGTCGGCCGCTCAGGCCAGGGAACTACCCTGGCGGGGTGACTGTTACTCCTCACCCCGACGAACCGCGGCCCGGCGACGGCCTCGTGAAGGCCGGCGGCGTCGTGTTCATCGCGGGCGCCCTGGCCACGCTGGCCACGATGGCCCCGCTGTTCCTGGACATCGACCCGTTCCCGCCGTACGCCTGGGCGGTCTGCATGCTGATGGGCGTCGGCTTCGCGATCTCCGCCGCCGGGGTCCTGCGGTCGGCGGCGGCCCAGCGCCGTGCCGCCCGCGCGGCCGTCGGGGCGGACCGGCAGGCGTAGGACCCGGGGGTCGGCGCGGGCCCCGGCGAGGGGCCGTCAGGGGTTCCGGATGCGGGCGAATCCGGCCAGCCAGACCGGCAGGGCCGTCAGGTCCGGCAGGACGACGTCCGCCCCCGCCTCCCGCAGCTCCCGCTCCGGGCACGGACCCGTCGCCACCGCGACCGACACCGCGCCGGCCGCCCGCGCCCCGCGGACGTCCCCGACGTGGTCGCCGACGTACACCTGCGCCCCGTGCTCGCGCAGCGCCACCGCCTTCGCCTCGGCCCACAGCCAGCCGACGACCGCATCCGGGCGGATCCCGAGGTGCTCCAGGTGGAGGCGGGCGTTCGGCTCGTGCTTGGCGGTGACGACGACGGTGCGGCCGCCGAGCTCCCGGACCGCCTCCACCGCCTCCCGGGCGCCGGGCAGGGCGTGCGTCGGCTCGATCGCGAAGGCCGGGTAGATCTCCCGGAAGCGGTCGGCCATGGCCTCGACCTCCGCCGGCGGGAACCAGTGCGCCAGCTCCTCGGCGAGCGGCGGCCCCAGCCGGGAGACCGCGGCGTCGGCGTCGATGTGCGCACCCGTCTCGGCCGACAGCGCCAGGTAGGCGGCCCTGATGCCGGGCCGGGAGTCTATGAGGGTCATGTCGAGGTCGAACCCGACCGTCAGGGGGGCGGGCGCGCCGCCGTCGGCGTCGGCGGGCCCGGCGGGTGCGGCGGTCGTCTCGGAGGTCATGCCGGCCATTGTGCCGAAGGGGGCCCGGGCGCCGTCAGGGAGCCGTCGGGGCGGGAGTGCTCCGGGGCGGACGTCGTCAGCGGCGGCGGGAGCGCCACAGGAGGTACGCCGCCGACGCGACGGCGGCCGTCCTGGCCAGCCAGGGCCACATGCCCTGGAACACCGCGGCCGCGCTGCCGTCGGCCAGCGGTGCGCCCCACCTGCCCTCCAGCCGGCCCCACAGCCACACCACCGCCCCCGCGAACACCGCGCCCGGCACCCCGAAGACCACCGCCTTGCGCTCCGCCGGCCCGAGGACGCGGGAGGCGTACGCCAGCAGCCAGCCGCCGGCCAGCAGCAGCCAGGAACCGGCGGCCGCGCCGGCGACGAGGACGGCCGCGGCGAGCAGCAGGAACGCGTGCGGCCTCGGGCGCGCGGCAGCCGCGGCGGGGGCGACCGGCGCGGCGGGGGCCGCCGGGGCGGCCCTGCGGGCCCGGCGGCGTTCCCGCAGGTGGCCAAGGAGGGTCTGCTTCCGGTCCTGCTCCGGCTCCTGCTTCCGGTCCCGCTTCCGGTCCTGCTTCCGCTGCGGGGCCTCCTTCGCCGAGGCCGGCCCGCCGCCCTCCCGGTCCTCCGGGCGGGAGAACAGCTCGGGGATCTCCACACCGCCGGCGAATCCCTCCACCTGCGGTCCCGTCCCGTACGGGCCCGGCGCGACCCGCCACCAGTCGGGCTCCGCGCCGCCGTCGGACCCGAGTTCGGCGAGGCCCGCCAGGTGCGGCGGCGCCGGCGCCTGTGCCGCAGGCGGCTCCGCCGGCGCGGCCGGTGCCGGCCTGGGCTGCCGCCGGCGGGCCGGGCGGTCCGGGCGGTCCGGGCCCCGCTGGGCCGGTACGGACGCCGCGGCCTCCTCCGGGTCCGCGGCCGGACCCGGCCCGGGACCGGCGCCGTCGACGACCTCCTCCGGGGTGCCGAGCCGTTCCAGGATGCGCCGCACCGCGGCCGGCGTCTCCGGCTCGTACCTGGCCCGCCGGCGGTCGATCTCGTCCCGCAGTCCCGCCACCAGCCGCATCCGGTCGCCCGACGGCAGCTGCCGCTGCTGCGCCAAGTCCCCGACGCGGCTCAGATATTCGTAGACGAGGTGGTCGCTCTCGATCCCCATTCCCGCATCCTCCCTGGCGCCCTGCCCGAAAGGTAGCGCGTGCGCCCGTGGAGCCCGCGACGGCGCAGCGGATACCGTTGGCCGGATGGGGACCGGCCGACGCGACCAGGAGGCGACCGTGCCTGAACCGAGCAGCACCGCAGCAAACGGCGCCCCGCGCTCCCTCGCCGAGGCGCTGCGCGGCCGCGACGACGCGGCGCTGGCGGCCCTGCTGCACGCGCGCCCGGACCTCCTCAGCCCGGTGCCGGGCGACGTGACGCAGCTCGCCACCCGGGCCGGCACCCGCGCCTCGGTGGTGCGCGCCCTGGACCGGCTGGACCGGTTCGCGCTCCAGACCGCGGAGGCGCTCGCCGTCGCCCCGGACCCCTGCCCGTACGGGGTGCTGGAGACCCTCCTCGCCGGGACCGGCGGGGACACCCCGGACAACGGCACCCGCGCCGCGCTGCCCCGCGCCCTCGCGACCCTGCGCGACCAGGCCCTCGTATGGGGCGGCGACGAGCAGCTGCGCCTGGTGCGCACCGCCCGCGAGCTCCTCGCGCCCTCCGCCTCCCGCCCCTCCCCGACCGGCCTCGGCCCGACCGTCGCCGAGGCCACCGCCGGGATGTCGCCGACGCGCCTCCAGGAGATCGTCGCGGCGGCCGGGCTGCCCGCCACCCACGACCCCGTTTCCGCGGTCGCCGCGCTGACCGGCCTGTTCACCGACCCGGCGCGGATGTCCGCCCTGCTGGACCAGGCCCCGCCCGAGGCCCGCCAGGTGCTGGACCGGCTCGTGTGGGGGCCGCCGTACGGGGAGGTCACCGCGAACCCGACACCGCCCGTGCGCTGGCTGCGCGACCGCGGCCTGCTGCTGCCCGCGTCGACGCGGACCGTGGTGCTGCCCCGCGAGGTCGCCCTGCACCTGCGCGGCGGCCTCGCGCACCGCGCACCGGAGCCGGTGGCGCCGGAGGTGGCGGTGCAGCGCGAGCACCGTCCACAGCTTGTGGACGCCAACGCGGCCGGGCAGGCGCTGGCCGCACTGGCCACCGCCGAGGAGCTGGTGAAGTCCTGGGAGCACGCCGGCCCGCCCGTGCTGCGCGCCGGAGGGCTGTCCGTACGCGACCTGAAGCGCACCGCGGCCGCCCTCGACGCGGACGAGACGACCGCCGCGTTCTGGATCGAACTGGCCTACGCCGCCGGGCTCCTGGCCGCCGACGGCGAGGTCGACGAGCGGTACGGGCCCACCCCCGCCTTCGACGACTGGCGCGAACTGCCGCCCGCCGAGCGGTGGTCGGCCCTGGTCCGGGCGTGGCTGCCCGCCAGCCGCACCGCCGGCGCCGTCGGCGAGCAGGACCCCAAGGGCCGCACCCTCGCCGCCCTCGGCCCCGGTCTCGACCGGTCCGCGGCGCCCGAGGTCCGCCGGCGCGTCCTCGAACTCCTCGCCGCGCTCCCCGAAGGCGCCGCCCCCGACCCGCAGGCCCTCCTCGACCGGCTCTCCTGGGAACGGCCCGTCCGCGGGACGAGCGAGCTCCGGGCCCGCCTCGCCGGCCGGACCCTCACCGAGGCCGAACTCCTCGGCGTCACGGGCCGTGGGGCGCTCTCCGCACCCGGCCGGGCCCTGCTGGAACACCGCGACCCGGCGCAGCCGCTGGCACCGCTGCTGCCCGAGCCCGTCGACCGCGTCCTGCTCCAGGCGGACCTGACGGCCGTCGCCCCCGGCCCGCTGGCCCGCCCGCTCGCGGACGTGCTGGCCGTCCTCGCCGACGTGGAGTCCAAGGGCGGGGCGACCGTCTACCGGTTCACGCCCGGCTCGGTACGCCGCGCCCTCGACGGCGGCCACACCGCCGCCGACCTGCACGCCTTCCTCGCCGAGCACAGCGCCACCCCCGTCCCGCAACCGCTGTCGTACCTGATCGACGACGTGGCCCGGCGCCACGGCCGGCTGCGGGTCGGCGCCGCCTCCTCGTACGTCCGCTGCGACGACGACGCCCTGCTCGGCGAGATCCTCGCCGACAAGCGGTCCGCCTCCCTCGGCCTGCGCCGCCTCGCACCGACCGTGCTCGCCGCGCAGGCCGAGCCCGGCGCGCTGCTCGACGGGCTGCGGGCCATGGGCTACGCCCCGGCCGCCGAATCGCACACCGGCGACGTGCTCGTGGCGCGGGCCGACGCCCGCCGCACCCCGGCGCGCGCGAGGCCCGTGCCGGTGCCGGAGGGGCCGCCCGTACCGGACGAGACGCTGCTGGCGGCGGCCGTACGGGCCATCCGCGCCGGCGACCTCGCGGCGACGGCCGTACGCAAGGAGCCGGCGGCCGCCGCGGCGGGCGGCGGGGCCGGGGCTGCGGCTGCGGCCCCGGGAGAGCTGCCGCGCACCAGCGCCGCGGAGACCCTGGCCACCGTGCAGGCGGCCGCGCTGACCGGGTCGGTCGTGTGGATCGGGTACGTGAACGCGGAGGGCGCGGCCAGCCAGCGCGTCATCGCCCCGGTGCGGGTGGAGGGCGGCTTCGTCACCGGCTACGACCACACCGCCGACGAGGTCCGCACGTTCGCCCTGCACCGCATCACCGGGGTCGCCGAACTCGCCGACGACCAGGTCTGACGGGCCGTCGGCCGGGCGGAGGCGGGCGAGGGCGCGCCCGCCGCGAAAACCGGTGGCCGCCGCGCGCGTCCGCCCCGCAGGCTGGCCCCATGCACGACACCGCAGGCCCGGCGCCCGAGCAGGCCGCCGCCCCCGTCCCGTACCGGCAGATCCGCGCCGCCCACACCGCCGACACCGTCACCGTGTACCAGGCCTACGCGCCCTCCCTCGGGCTGCCCGCGGCCCGCGACGGCCGCTTCCCGCCGGCCTGGAAACGCGAGCGGATGACCTGGATCAAGCCGTCGTTCCTGTGGATGATGTACCGCTGCGGCTGGGCGACCAAGCCCGACCAGGAGACCGTCCTCGCCGTCGAGATCACCCGCGAGGGCTTCGACGACGCGCTGCGCCGGGCCTGCCTCTCGCACTACGAGCCCGGCACCCACCCCGACCGCGAGGCGTGGCGGCAGGCGCTGCGCACCTCCCCGGTCCGCGTCCAGTGGGACCCCGAGCGGGACCTGCGCCTGCACCCGCTGCCCCACCGCTCGCTCCAGTTGGGACTGTCCGGGCCCGCCTCGCGCGCGTACGCCGACGCCTGGACGGTCTCCATCCGCGACGTCACGCCGCTGGCCGCGGAGATCCGGGCGCTCGTGCGGGCGGGCGACCTGGCCGCGGCGCGGGCTCTGCTGCCCGCCGAGACGCCGTATCCGGCGGGGCCGCTGGAGCACCTGGGGGCGTAGGCCGGAAGCCCGCCGAAAAGCGGAGTGGCTCATACCGTTCTTGCAGGTCAGAGGTGGTGCGCGCTACCGCCGGGGCTGTTGCACAGCGGTGACAAACGGGGGTTGGATTGGTGATCCACACCATGTGAAGATCGGTACATCGCAACGGCGGCCGCCGCAGAGGCAGGTCCCGGCCGGGAGCGACATCCCGCACCCCGCCCCTCGCGCGTCCGCCGCACCTCGGCATGCCCACCCCATCCGATTCCCCGGGAAGATCCGCCATGTCCGCTCGCACCGCCGCCCGCCGCCCCGCCCTCGCCGCGGCCGCCACCGCACTCGTCGCCGCCGTCGCCGGCACCGTGCTGATGCAGCCGGCCGCGTACGCCGTCCCCACCGCGGACGGCGGCAGCCTGAAGATCTCGCTGGGCGCGCCCGTCCCGGACGCCCCGCTCACCCGCGGCGGCGCGACGAGCACCTTCGAGCTGACGGTGACCAACCCCTCCGACAAGGCCGCGCCTTTCCACCCGTGGATCCACGGCCTGCCCGCCGGCCCCAGCCTGCTCCGGGCCGAGGACGTGGCCTTCAAGGTCGAGGCGGCCGACGCCCCGGCGACGACGTCCTCCATCGGAGGGCAGGACGGCGAATGGCAGGGCGTCTTCCACCCGCAGGGCGGGAAGGCCGGCGACGGCTTCGAGGTGCCTGCCAAGGGCAAGCTCAGCTGGAAGGTGACCGTCGGCCTCGGCAAGGGCTACCCCGGCAACAACGGCGACCTGACGCTGCAGGCCTCCACGTACGCCAGGGAGCTGGCGCCCGGCGGTGCCGCCTCCCTCACCTTCAAGACGGACCCGGCCGTCAAGGCCGAGAAGTTCACCAGCGCGTTCACCCCGGCCACCCCCTGCGAGGGCAGCACGGGCGCCGACTGCCGCGAGCTGGACCTGAAGTACCGCGCCAACGGTGAAGGCACCTTCGACACCGGCCTGGTGACGCTGCTGCGGATCAACGGCCCCAAGCCCGCCGACACCGACGGCCTGGAGGTTCGGGCCCGGGTGGACGGAACGTGGCGCCAGTTGAAGGGCGAGAGCGGCAACCTCGAGCTGCTGCGCATCGCCGAGGGCTTCGGCGCGGCCTCCGGCGAGCGCTCCGTCCGCGTCCAGGTCAAGCTCGGCCCGAAGGCGAAGCTGACACAGCGCACCGAGTTCGACGTGACCGCCGAGTTCCGGCACACCGAGGGCAACCCGGCGCCGTTCCACTCCGCCATCACCAAGATCCAGCTGGCGCCGGCCACCCCGGCCTCGCCGTCGCCTTCGCCGAGCCCGAAGCCGAGCACCTCCGCGACGGCCTCCCCCTCGCCGTCCCCGTCCACCACCGCCACCGCCACGGCGGCCACCACGACCACCTCGACCACCACCCCCGGCGGCGCCTCCGGCACCCTCGCCGCGACCGGCGCCGACTCCCGCACCGGCCTGTTCGCCGCCGTGTCCGCGGCGCTGATCGCCACCGGCGGGGCCGCGGCCTGGCTCGGCGCCCGCCGCCGCAAGGCCACCCACTCCTGACCCACCCGACCCACCGACCCGACCCGGCTCGACACCCCCGCCGCACACCCCTGACACCCCGCGGCACCCCGGAGCGCCCGGCACCTGCGTGCCGGGCCCTCCGGACGTTCACCGGGCGGCGTACACGATCCGCCCCGGCTCGAACGGCCAGGCCTCCGCCAGCCACCGGGACACCGCCTCGTACAGCGGCCGGTCCAGCGCGGCCCGGTCGGCCCGCACCCAGGAGCTGACCTGCACCCGGTCCGGGTCCTTCCGGCCCGGGTAGATGTAGACGCAGCCGATGACGTCGTCGCCGTCCAGGACGCTGTACGTGAACCCGGTCCGAGCCGCGAAGTCCCGTGCGTGCCGGGCCAGATCGGCGAGGTTCTGCTCGGCGGACATGCCCTCGGGCGGCGGCCAGGCGCCGTCGCCGAACCCGGGCGTGGCGCGCACGTGCCCGATGCTCCCGCTCCAGGCCGCGAGGTCCCGCTCGTTGTGCCGCTCACCGAGCGGCTCCAGCCGGAACCCGTCGCCGACCAGCCCCGCCGGCACCTCGAACCCGTCGGGCACGAAGGAATCGTGATCACTCATGCGCCGACCCTAGGCACCGCCCGGCACCGACCCGCCACCGAATTTCCCGCACTCCGGCCCGCGCCGCGATGCGGCAGACTGGAGGTTTGGCCGCCCGTAAACGGGGGGTCACTCTGCCGGAAGGACTCACGCCAGGTGAACGGGCCTCTCATCGTACAAAGCGACAAGACACTCCTGCTTGAGGTCGACCACGAACTCGCCGGGGCCGCGCGCCGTGCCATCGCCCCGTTCGCCGAACTCGAACGGGCCCCCGAGCACATCCACACCTACCGGATCACGCCGCTCGGCCTGTGGAACGCGCGGGCCGCCGGGCACGACGCCGAGCAGGTCGTCGACGCACTCGTCGAGTTCTCCCGCTACCCCGTCCCGCACGCCCTCCTCGTCGACGTCGCCGAGACCATGGCCCGCTACGGCCGCCTCACCCTGTCCAAGCACCCCGTGCACGGGCTGGTGCTCACCACCACCGACCGGCCCGTGCTGGAGGAGATCCTGCGGTCCAAGCGGGTCGCGCCGCTGGTCGGCGCCCGCATCGACCCCGACACCGTCGCCGTGCACCCCTCCGAGCGCGGGCAGATCAAGCAGACGCTGCTCAAGCTCGGCTGGCCCGCCGAGGACCTCGCCGGCTACGTCGACGGCGAAGCCCACCCGATCGAGCTGGAGGAGGACGGGTGGGCGCTGCGCCCCTACCAGCAGCAGGCCGTCGAGGGGTTCTGGCACGGCGGCTCCGGTGTCGTCGTCCTGCCGTGCGGCGCCGGCAAGACGCTCGTCGGCGCCGGGGCGATGGCCAAGGCCAAGGCGACGACGCTGATCCTGGTCACCAACACCGTCTCGGCCCGCCAGTGGAAGCACGAGCTGGTGCGGCGCACCTCGCTCGGCGAGGACGAGATCGGCGAGTACTCCGGCACCCGCAAGGAGATCCGGCCCGTCACCATCGCGACCTACCAGGTCCTGACGACGAAGCGGAAGGGCGTCTACCCGCACCTGGAGCTGTTCGACTCCCGGGACTGGGGCCTGATCCTCTACGACGAGGTGCACCTGCTGCCCGCGCCGGTGTTCAAGTTCACCGCCGACCTCCAGGCCCGCCGCCGGCTCGGCCTGACCGCCACGCTCGTCCGCGAGGACGGCCGCGAGTCGGACGTGTTCTCGCTGATCGGGCCGAAGCGGTTCGACGCCCCGTGGAAGGAGATCGAGGCGCAGGGCTACATCGCCCCCGCGGACTGCGTCGAGGTCCGGGTGAACCTGACCGAGTCGGAGCGGCTCGCGTACGCGACCGCCGAGACGGAGGAGAAGTACCGCTTCTGCGCGACGACGGCGACGAAGCGGAAGGTCACCGAGGCGCTCGTGCGCAAGCACCGCGGCGAGCAGACCCTCGTCATCGGGCAGTACATCGACCAGCTCGACGAACTCGGCGAGCACCTCGACGCGCCCGTCATCAAGGGCGAGACGTCCAACGCGCAGCGGGAGAAGCTCTTCGACGCGTTCCGCGAGGGCGAGATCAGCGTCCTGGTGGTGTCCAAGGTCGCGAACTTCTCCATCGACCTGCCCGAGGCGACCGTCGCCATCCAGGTGTCGGGGACGTTCGGGTCCCGGCAGGAGGAGGCGCAGCGCCTGGGCCGGGTGCTGCGGCCGAAGGCGGACGGGCACGAGGCCCGCTTCTACTCGGTCGTCGCGCGCGACACGATCGACCAGGACTTCGCCGCACACCGGCAGCGGTTCCTGGCCGAGCAGGGCTACGCCTACCGGATCATGGACGCCGACGACCTGCTCGCGGAGGGCTGACCGGGCCCGCGGCCGGGCGCGCGGAGCCGCCCCGCCGCGGGCCGCGGGCGGGCCGGCCCGGTCGGCCGGAACGCGGCGCCCTGGCGGGGCAGGCCGGCGCGGGCCGCGAACGCGAGGGCCGGGACGGCCCACACCCACAGGTGCGGCCAGTACGGCAGCAGGTCGGGGCCGGCCGCGGCGAGCCGGGCCCAGAACGCGGCGGACTCCTCGGGCAGGACGAGCAGCCCGAGCAGCGCCGTCCCGGCGAAGGCGGCGAGCGCGGTCAGCCCGGCCCGGACCCGCCCGGTCAGCAGCAGGTACGGGACGAGCACCGCCGGCGCCAGCGTGATCCCGGCGGCGGTGCCGACGCCGAAGCCCTTCCCGAGCGCGCCGCCGGGCCGGCCGAGGTCCCACAGCACCAGGCAGGCGAGCGCCAGGTTGACCTGCCCGGGCAGCAGGCTCTGGAACAGCGGCTCCACCCACAGCCCGGCGGTGGTCGCGGCGAGCAGGGCCGCCGGCCCGGGCCGCAGCCCGGCGAGGCGGCAGGACAGCAGCACGAGGAGGGCGAGCAGCCCCGCGTTGCCGAGGACGAAGACGGCCTTGAGGATGCCGGTCGGCAGCCAGGCCGCCGGGGTGAACATGATCGCGGCGAACGGCGGATAGGCGGCGGGCGGGCGCCACTCGGCGGCGGAGAGCCCGTCGGCGAGGCCGGCGACGAGCGAGTCCGCGGCGGGGACCCGCAGCAGGACGCACAGGACGCCGAGGGCGAGGAGCGGAGCCGTGACCAGCACGCCGGGCAGGGCTGCCGGCGCGGGGCGGAAAGGGGCGCGGGGGGTCACGCGCGTGACCCTAGTGGATCAACGCGGGAGGACCGCCGGAATCCGGACGCCGACGACGCCCGGGCGGGCCGCCGGTGAGGCGCGGGACGGGTCGCCGGCGAGGCGGGGCGGCTCGCCGGGGTCAGCGGCGGGCCACGCCCGCGTCCTCGGCGAACTCGCCCATGACGACCACGCTGACGGCCGCGGCGGCGAACACCTTCACGGCGCGCAGCGCGTTGCCTATGAGGTGGCGGTGGGGGCCGGAAGTGGCTGCGGTGGCGCCGCTCGGGCGGCCCCCGGGGACCGGGGTGAAGGTTGCGGTGCTCATGTCTCCATGGTGCGTTCACGGGGGCCGGGCGCGCATCGCTCGCGGGGCTGAACCGCACGGGCGCTGGCCTCCTCCTGACGTCCCATGCCGGACCGCGGCCCCCACCCGCAGGTCTGACACTCCGAGGTAGGGGACCCGTACGGGGGAACGGGCCGCCGGCCCCGCCCCGGCGGCGAATTCCGTTCGCGCGGGCGGGGGCTGCTGACTACAATCTCCGCTTCCGCCGCCTCCCGCAGCCCGACCGGGGAGAGCGTCCGCCGCACGGAAACCGGCGGGCACCCGCATCGCACCGCTGACGCACCCGACCCCGCAGACCAGCAGCTGGAGGCCCTGCCGTGCCCGCGCACGCCCCCGAGTCCGCCGCCCCCGCAACCGCCGCGCCCGACGCGCACGCCGCGCCCGACACCGCGAACCCCTTGGCCCGCGAGCAGGCGCACCTGGCCGCCTCCCGCGCCGCGCTGCGCGCGATGCGCGCCGACGTGGAGGCCCTCGACATCCGCGACGTCACCGCGAACTGGGTCAACGCGCTCGTCCTCCAGGCGCAGATCGACGACCGCATCAAGGCGCTCGCCGACCTCGCGCACACCCCGCTGTTCTTCGGCCGCCTCGACTACCTGCACGCGCCCGGCGCGGACCTCGCCGAGGGCAGGGAGGGCGAGCAGTTCTACATCGGCCGCCGGCACGTCCACGACGCCGAGGGCGACCCCATGGTGATCGACTGGAGGGCGCCGGTCTCCCAGCCGTTCTACCGGGCGTCCAAGGCCGACCCGCAGGACGTCGCCCTGCGCCGCCGCTTCGGCTACACCGGCGGCGAGCTGACCGCGTACGAGGACGAGCACCTGTCGGACCCGGCCGAGGCGGCGACCGTCAGCCGGCTGCTCCAGCAGGAGATCGAGCGGCCCCGCGTCGGCCCGATGCGCGACATCGTCGCCACGATCCAGCCCGAGCAGGACGAGATCGTCCGCTCCGGGCTGTCGGGATCCGTGTGCGTCCAGGGCGGTCCGGGCACCGGCAAGACCGCCGTCGGCCTGCACCGCGTCGCCTACCTGCTGTACGCGCACCGGGAGCGGCTCGCCCGCACCGGCACCCTCGTCGTCGGCCCGAACCGCTCCTTCCTGCGCTACATCGAGCAGGTCCTGCCGGCGCTCGGCGAGCTGGAGGTCAGGCAGGCCACCGTCGACGACCTGGTGGCCCGCGACGGCCTGGAGGTGCGCGGCGCCGACATGCCGGCGACGGCCGTCGTCAAGGGCGACGCCCGGATGGCCGAGGTGCTGCGGCGGGCGGTCCGCTCGCACGTGTCCGAGCCGGCCGAGCCGCTGGTCGTCGTACGGGGCTCGCGCCGGTGGCGGGTGCCGGCGTACGAGCTCCGGGAGATCGTCTCCGAGCTCCTCGCCCGGGACATGCGCTACGGGGCCGCCCGCGACGCGCTGCCGCAGCGGATCGCGCACACGGTGCTGGTGCGGATGGAGCAGGCGGGCGAGGCGCCCGACGACCGGGTCCAGGACGCGGTCGCCCGCAACGCGGCGGTGAAGGCGGCCGTCAAGGCGGTCTGGCCGGCGGTCGATCCGGCGAAGCTGGTGCTGCGGCTGCTGTCCGACGCCGCGTTCCTGACCGCGCACGCGGACGGGCTCCTGACCGCGGAGGAGCAGCGGCTCCTGCTGTGGGAGAAGCCGCCCCGCAGCGTGCGCTCGGCGAAGTGGTCGCCGGCGGACCTGGTGCTGATCGACGAGGCCGCGGACCTGGTGGAGCGCACCCCGTCGCTGGGCCACGTCGTCCTGGACGAGGCGCAGGACCTGTCGCCCATGCAGTACCGGGCGGTGGGCCGGCGCTGCACGACGGGCTCGGCGACCGTACTGGGCGACCTGGCGCAGGGCACCACGCCGTGGGCGACCCGCGACTGGGCGGAGGCGCTGTCCCACCTGGGCAAGCCGGACGCGGCGGTCGAGGAGCTGACGGCGGGCTTCCGCGTGCCGCGGGAGGTCATCGCGTACGCGTCGCGGCTGCTGCCGTCGATCTCGCCGGGGCTGGCTCCGGTCTCGTCGGTGCGCGAGACGCCCGGCTCGCTGGCCGTGTCGCGGGTCGGGGACCCGGAGCGGCAGGCGGCCGAGGTGCTGGCCGCCTGCCGGGCGTCGCTGGAACGGGAGGGGTCGATCGGCCTGATCGCGGCCGACGCCCGGATCCCCGAGCTGGCACGGGCACTGGAAGCGGCCGGGATGGAGTGGCTGTCGCCGGGCGAGGAGACGACGGCGCGGTCGCGGCTGACGCTCGTCCCGGCGTCGCTGGCGAAGGGCCTGGAGTACGACTACGTGGTACTGGACGAGCCGGCCGCGGTGGTGGCCGGCGAACCGGACGAGCGGACGGGCCTGCGCCGCCTGTACGTCTGCCTCACCCGGGCCGTGTCGGGCCTGACCGCCGTCCACTCCCTGCCCCTCCCGGCCCCGCTCGCCGCCTGACACCACGACGGCGCGGCGGCGCGGACGGCGCGGCGGCGGGGCAGGCGGGGCAGGCGGGGCAGGCGGGGCAGGCGGGGCAGGCGGGGCAGGCGGGGCAGGCGGGGGTACGGTGCCGGGCCGGCCGCCCTGCCCGCGGCCCGGCCGCCCGCACCCGCGGCGGGCGGCTTACGCCAGGGCCGTGCGCCAGGCCTCGACGGCGGCCGGGCAGACGGGCCCGCCCCAGCCGTCCGGCCGGGCCGCGCCGCCGATGTGGAACGCGTCGACCCCGGCCGCCCGCAGCCCGTCCAGGTGCTCCAGGCGCAGCCCGCCGCCCACCATCAGCCGCGCCCCGTACCCCGGCTCGCCGCTGCGCCCGGCCTCCGCGGCGAGCACCGCCAGTCCTCCGTCGACGCCGTCCGCGGAGCCCGCGGTCAGGTAGGTGTCCAGGCCGGGCAGGTCCGCGAGCGCCTTCCGCGCCTGCTCCCGGTCGGCGGCCCGGTCGATCGCCCGGTGGAACGTCCACGGGCAGCCGTCCAGCTCCGCGACGACCGCCTCGACGGCGGCGAGGTCGGGGCTGCCGTCCGGGTTCAGGAACCCGAGGACGAACTCCCCCGCCCCGTCCGACCGCAGCGCCCGCGCCTGCGCGCCGAGCCGCTCCAGGTCCTCCGCGGAGCCGGCGGAGAAGCCGTCGGCGGCCCGGAGCATCACGCGCAGGGGGATGTCGACGGCGGCCCGGATCCGCGCGAACGTCTCCCGCGCGGGGGTGAGCCCGTCGGCGGCGATGTCGCTGACCAGTTCCAGCCGGTCCGCCCCACCGGCCTGGGCCGCGACCGCGTCCTCCGCGTCGAGGGCGATCACCTCCAGGACTGCACGGTTGCTCATTGGGCCCACTCCTCGGGAAAGCTGTTGATGGGAAAAATAGGTCTAGTCCAATATCCAGGGTACGGGGCGGCCCCACCCATCACCAGCACCTTCACGCCACCCACAATGTCCGCATGGACTCAGACAGGGCACCCGACTCCGCACCCGGCTCCGCCCCGGACGCCGCACAGGCCCACGCACCCGGCTCCGCCCCGGACGCGGGCGCCGCCGCCCGCCTCCGCTCCCGCTGGCTCGCCACCGCCGCCTCCGCCGGCGCCCCCGCCGACCGCGACCCCGGCCCCTACGCCGACCGCCTCCTCGCCGCCTGGTCGGAGCCCCAGCGCCGCTACCACACCACCGCCCACCTGGCCGACGTCCTCGCCCGGATCGACGTACTCGCCCCGCACGCCGCCGACCGGGCCGCGGTCGAACTCGCCGCCTGGTTCCACGACGCCGTCTACCGGCCCGACCGCTCCGAGAACGAGGAGCGCAGCGCCGCCCTCGCCGAACGCGCCCTGCGCGAACTCGGCATCGCCGAGGAGCGCACCGCCGAAGTGGCCCGCCTGGTCCGGCTCACCACCACCCACGACCCCGCCCCCGGCGACACCGACGGCGAGGTCCTCTGCGACGCCGACCTGGCCGTCCTGGCCGGCGACCCGGGCGCCTACGCCGCGTACGCCGCCGCCGTGCGCGCCGAGTACGGCTTCGTCCCCGACGACGCGTTCCGCGCCGGCCGCGCCGCCGTCCTGCGGCAGCTGCTCGCCCTGCCCCGCCTCTTCCGCACCCCGTACGGGGCCGCGCACTGGGAGGCCCAGGCCCGCCGCAACCTCGCCGCAGAGCTGGCCGCGCTCACCGGCTGACCGCCCGCCGCCCGCCGCCCGCCACCCGCCGCCCGCCGCCCGGGAATGCGATCACGCCCGCTCCGGTTCGTGAAAGGCATGCCCGAAGCCCAGCGAGACACCCGTCCCACCGCACCCGCCACACCCGCCGCCGTACCCGCCCGGACGGGGATGCCCGTCGCCGTCCACGTCCTCGGACTCGCCGTCTTCGCCCTCGGCACCAGCGAGTTCATGCTCTCGGGACTGCTGCCGCCCGTCGCCGAGGACATGGGCGTCAGCATCCCGCAGGCCGGCCTGCTGATCTCCGCGTTCGCCGTCGGCATGGTCGTCGGCGCGCCGCTGCTGGCCGTGGCCACGCTCCGCCTCCCGCGCCGCACCACCCTCATCGCGCTCATCAGCCTCTTCGGGCTCGGGCAGGTCGCGGGCGCGCTCGCACCCACGTACGCGCTGCTGTTCGCCTCCCGCGTCGTCTCCGCGCTCGCCTGCGCCGGCTTCTGGGCCGTCGGCGCGGCCGTGGCCATCGCGATGGTCCGCCAGGACCAGCGGGCCCGCGCCATGGCCGTCATGATCGGCGGCCTGTCCGTCGCGAACGTCCTCGGCGTGCCCGCCGGCGCCTTCCTCGGCGAGCACCTGGGCTGGCGCTCCGCGTTCTGGGCGGTCGGCGCGGCTTCCGCGGTCGCCCTCGCCGGCATCCTCGCCCTCGTCCCCCGCATCCCGCTGCCCGCGGAGCGGCCCCTCCTGCGCCGGGAGCTGCGGATCTACCGCGACCGCCAGGTGTGGCTGTCCGTCGGCGTGACCGCACTCGCCGCGGGAGGCGTCTTCTGCGCCTTCAGCTACCTCTCGCCGCTGCTCACGGACGTGGCCGGCCTGGACTCGGCGTGGGTACCGTGGGTGCTCGGCCTGTTCGGGCTGGGCGCGCTCGCCGGGACCGCCGTCGGCGGCCGGTTCGCCGACGCCCACCTCTTCGGGATCATGCTGGGGGGCATCACCGCCAGCACCGCACTGCTGGTCGCGCTGGCCCTGTCCGCGTCGTCGGCCGCGGCAGCCGTGGCCCTGTCCTTCCTGATCGGCTTCTCGACGTTCCTGACCGCCCCCGCCCTCAACGCCCGGATGTTCAACGTGGCCGGCGCCGCCCCGACCCTGGCCGGGGCCACCACGACCGCCGCGTTCAACCTCGGCAACACGGGCGGCCCCTGGCTCGGCGGCACCGTCATCGACGCCGGGCTCGGCTTCACCGCCACGGCGTGGGCGGGCGCGGCGATGACCGTCACCGCGATCGCCCTCGGCCTGACCGCCCTCCGCCTGGACCGCCGCCCCCGCCCGACCCGCATCGTCGCCTCGTCCGCCACCGCCACGGCCGGTGCCCGCGGCGCGGACCGCCCTACGGCGGACTGCACCTGACCCGCGGCTCCTACGGGTACGAGAACCCCTGGGAGCGGCCGGTCACCGTCGGGTTGGTCGGGCTCGGCGCGGGTTCGCCCTTGGGGGTGACATAGACGTGGACCTCGTACCTCCCCGGAGCCAGCGCGATCCCGACCTGCTCGCGCACCTCCCTGGGCTCCGTCCCCAACCGCAGCGTCTGCTGCGCCATGCCGCCGGCGGGGAACAGGTGCCGGGGGTCGTCCTTCGCGGTCAGCCACAGGTAGACGGTGACGTCGACCGGCTTCGTCGCCCGGAGCTGGGCCACCATGGCGACCCGGCCGCCGTCGAGGACGTAGCAGGGGCTCGCCACGACCTCGGGCACAGCGGCGATGGGCTGCGTGGACGCACACGTCGGCTTCGTCGCGCCGGCCGGCTGCACGCCCGTGGCCTGCGCCGACGGGCCCGGCACAGCCGAGGCCGACGCACTGGCCGGCTGCGCCGACGGGCTGCCGGACGGCGAGGGGCTCGCCGAGGGCGAGGGGCTCGGCGTGGCCGACGGGGACGCCGCTCCCGGAGCCGCCGCCCCGGGGGCGGCTGCCTTCGCGGCGGCGCCGTCCTGCCCGCGCGCCATCACGCCGTACACCGTCCCGCCCGCAGCAACCGCGACCACGGCCGCCACCGCGGCCCCGACGAGCACCCGGCCGCCCCGCCGCCGGGGGACGCGCACCTCCGGCGTACTCGCGGCCGCGCCCCGGCCGGCAGGACGCCCCGCCTCCGGCGCGGGCCCGGCCGCCGCCTCCGCCGCCGGGCCGCCGCCGAACTCCTCGGTGTCTCCGGCGAAGGACCGCGCCACCCAGGTGACCGGCGTCTGAAGCCGCCGGCCACCCGGCCGCAGCCCGGCGAAGCTCTCCCGGACGTGCGCCACCAGGGCGTCCAGGTCCGGGTCGAGGCCCGGCGAGTGCTCCTCCAGCCAGTCCATGACGACGGTCGAGCACGCCCCCGACCGCTCGGCGTTGTTCTGCACGGCCGTCTGTCCGACGGCCGCCGCGAGCAGCATGAAGTGCTCGACCGACTCCCGCCGCCCCTCGGGGAACACCGCCACCGCCGCCCGTTCGTGCGCCTTGAGGAAGTCCGCACAGGTGTCGACGAGGTACACGTGCCTGGGGCACCGGTACACGTCGTTGCGGGTGAGGTACTCCCGCAGGTCGGTGAGGTCGATGCAGCGCAGGTCCGCGTCCGAGGCGTCCGGGCAGACCAGCAGCCGCCGCTCCCCCCGGCCCAGTACGCCGTGGCCGCCCCAGTACACGTACAGGACGTCGCCCCCGGGTGCGGAGCCCCCGGCCGCGAGGCCGTCGAGGATCTGGTCGCGGGAGGCGACGTACGTGGTGGAGGCGGTCAGGCCGAGGTCGCGCACCGACCGGTTCAGCTCGGCCCACGAGTCGTTCGCGGGAGCCAGCAGCAGCCGGATGTTCTCGGCCGGGACGCCGCGCCTGCGCAGCCAGCGGGCGAGGCGCATCGCATCCTCCGCCGCTCCGGGCAGGTCCATCCCCGGCATGCGGGGGAAGCTCTCGATGCCGACGAGGACGGCGTGCACGCGCGCCGGGTCGGTGCCGCTCACCCCAGCCATGCGTCCACGGCGTCCCACAGCCCCGGGTTGGACCAGTAGGTGGTGTGTGCCCAGGGGAAGGGCTGCCGGTTGTCGACCCGGTGGTCGTGCGCCCGCCCCGGGAACACCTTGGCCGCCTGGTAGGAGAGCATGTCGCGGCCGTCGTGGACGTTCAGCCACTTCACGGGGAAGTGCGGCGGCAGCGGCTGCGGGGGTTCGAGGGAGACGAGGGCGCCGATCTCGTAGAAGAACGGCGCCTGCGAGCCGACCGTGATCAGCTGGTCGACCCGGTCCAGGCGCTCCTGCACCAGCAGGTCCACGCAGGCGACCCCGCCGAGGCTGTGCGCGACGATCGTGACCGCCTCGCCCGGAGTGGTGTCCAGGGTCCGGCGGATCTGGTCGCGCACGCCCTGTCCGCGGGCCTGGTAGCGCAGGATGTCCCCGAAGGCGGGGAGGGCGGTGTCGCCCCAGGCGCCGCGGCGGCGGCGCGCGCGGCGGCCGACCGGCGCGAGGAGCGCCTTCCCGATCATCCCCTTCAGGGAGCGGCCGTCGGCGTACAGGTCGGCGCTCAGGGCGGCGAGGAGTGCGTCGCGGACGATGCCGGAGACCTCCGCCCCGCGATCGGTCGCCAGGTCGACCACCAGGGCGACGACCGCGCGGGCCACGGTCCGGCGGTGCTCGAAGCCGTCGCCGTCGACCGTGGCGGCCGCGTCGCGCAGCTCCTGGGCCGCGGCGACGGTGCGCAGCGCCTCGGTGAGATCCTTCTCCAGGCCCCGGGCCGCGAAGGCCTCGGACACGGCCGGCGAGGGGGCATACCCGGTGATCTCGTCGAGGAACAGCTCGGACGGGGGGAGCCCGCGGGACATGCCCCTCTCGGGCGCGGGGCGCAGGCCGAGCAGCCGAAGCTCGTAGCAGGGGTCGTCGTACAGCACGCGCCACAGGGCCATCTCGTCGTCCCCGTCGTCCTCACGCGTGCCGCCGCGCGACTGCCGGTAGCCGGGGACGGAGTCGCCGCCGAGCGCCATGGACGCGCCCTGCTCGCGGCCCCAGAAGCAGCCGCGGACCTCCAGGCCGGGCCGGATCCGGCCGAGACCGTCCCGGACGGCGGCCAGGCTCTCGGTGTACGAGGCCTCCCGCACTCCCGTTCCGTGTACGAACAGCACTGACCGATCCACGATCCCCCTCAGGCGGTGCGACGGGACGAACAGGCGGTCATCCTAATGCAGCAACTACCGTATTTTTCCGGCCATGTGACGAAGCGTCATATCGTCAGGCGAGGGGCGCGGGGCGGGCCCCTGCGCCCCTGCGGCCCGGTCACGCCGACGGCCGGTGCTTCGGTCTGCGGAGGCCCGCCGCGGTCAGCCGGCGCACCAGCTCCTTGCTGCCGACCTCCACCGCGCCCGCCGCGACCGCGTCCGCGTACCGGAACTCCGGCAGGTCGTAGTGGTCGCCGTCGAACGCCTTCGGGGGGCAGCCGATCGACGCCGCGAAGGCGTGCAGCTCCTCGTACGAGACGTCGCTGACCAGGTGCGACCACATGCGGCCGTGGCCCGGCCAGGTCGGCGGGTCGATGTAGAGCGTCACCGGCGGCTCACCGGCCGGGCCCGAGGACCGGGCCCAGCCCGCCGACGGAGGCGACCTTCACGCCCGCCTTCGCGCACACCCAGTGCGGGTCCGGCCCCAACTCCGGCTCCACGTCGAGCGCGTGCGGGTCGCCGTGCGAGCAGACCGGGCACAGCGGCCAGCGCCCGTACTTCTCCAGCAGGGCGTCCTGGACGTCCTGGGCGACGAGCCCGGCGAGGTACTCGACCCCCTCCGGCCACTGCTCCACCCACCACCGGCGGTGCGTGACGGAGTCCTCGACGAGGGAGACGACGTCCGCGTCGGCGACCTGGCCCGCGACGAGGTCGGCGATGACGAGCGCCCGCGCGGCGTGCAGCGCCTGCTCCAGCGGTGTTGCGTGGTCCATGGGGCCATTGTGGACCCGTACGGGCCCCGCGGCGAAGGCCCGCCCGACGGCATTCCGCAGGTCACGCGGCCAAGACCGCCGGGGAGCCTTATGGCGTATTGACCCGGTTCGGGAACCGAACCTAGCTTTCCGGCATGCGCGAGGACGCGGAGGGAGCCTTCAGCCTTGCCCGCCCCGACGGCGGCCGCGGCCCGACACCGCCGCACCGTGCGCCCCCCGATCCGGCGCCCCGACCGTGCAGCGGCCCTCCCGGGCCACCCGGCGCGCCGCACGGAACCCTGGAGCCGCATGGCGCCCCCGCGCGGTATGGGCCTGCGCGCCGCATCGCGACCACGCACCGTGTGAGGCCTGCGCGCCGTACGGGGTTTGCGCGGGGCACGGAGCCTGCGCACCGCCCGAGGCCCGGAAGCCGCGCAGGGCCTACGCGGCGCGCGGAGCCCGGGGGGTCGCACCGTGCCCGTGCGCCGCACGGGGCCCGCGCGCGCCGTATGGCGTCCCGTCCCGCAGGGGAGCCAGGGCCGCACGTCCCTCGCCGCCGGCCCACGTCGCGCCGTCGCCCCCTCTCCGGGTCGGGACCGTCCCCGTCCCGCGGGCCGGTCGCCTGCCCTGGGCCGCCCTGCCCAGCCCCGGCCGCCCCGGCCGCCACGGCCGCCACGGCCGCCCCGGCCGCCCCGGCCGCCGTCGTGACCGTCCACCCGTCCGCCGCCCACCGTCAGGAGCCCCGCCCGTGACCGCCGACGCCGCGCTGCGCGCCCAGCTCGACACCCTCACCACCGAGGCCTTCCGGCCCGAGCTCGCCGAGATCGACCGGCTCGACACGCTCGCCCTCGCCCGCCTGATGAACGCCGAGGACGCCGGCGTCCCCGCCGCCGTCGCCGCCGAGCTGCCCGCCCTCGCCGCCGCCGTCGACGCGATCGCGGCCCGCATGGCGCGCGGCGGCCGCCTCGTCTACGCGGGCGCCGGCACGGCCGGCCGGATGGGCGTGCTCGACGCCAGCGAGTGCCCGCCCACCTTCGGCACCGGGCCCGGCCAGGTCGTCGGCCTGATCGCGGGCGGCCCCTCCGCCATGGTGCAGGCCGTCGAAGGCGCCGAGGACTCCCCCGAGCTGGCCGCCGCCGACCTCGCCGCGCTGAAGCTCACCGCCGAGGACAGCGTCGTCGGGATCTCCGCCTCCGGCCGCACCCCGTACGCCCTCGGCGCCGTCGCGTACGCCCGCGCACGCGGCGCCCTCACCGTAGGCCTGTCCTGCAACGCCGGCTCCGCGCTCGCCGCGGCCGCAGAGCACGGCCTCGAGGTCGTCGTCGGCCCGGAACTCCTCACCGGATCGACCCGCCTGAAGGCCGGCACAGCACAGAAGCTCGTCCTCAATCTCATCTCGACGATCACGATGGTCCGGCTCGGCAAGACGTACGGGAACCTGATGGTCGACCTGCGGGCCTCCAACGAGAAGCTGCGCGCACGCTCCCGCCGCATCGTCGCCCTCGCCACCGGCGCCGGCGACGACGAGGTGGACGGCGCGCTGGCCGCCGCGGGCGGCGAGGTGAAAGCCGCGATCCTCGTCCTCCTCGCCGGCGTCGACGGCCCGACGGCCTCCGCCCTGCTCACCGCCTCGCACGGCCACCTCCGCGCGGCCCTCGCCCACGCGGCGGCACCGGACGGCCCCGACCCGGCGGCCGGCGCCCACACCCCCTGACCGGCCCTCCCCCTTCCACCCCGCCCCCGACGCAAGGCGATCACCCCATGCCCTCAGACAAGCACCGCGACACGGCCGCCGCGATCCTCCCGCTGGTCGGCGGCCCGGACAACGTCACCTCGATCGCGCACTGCATGACGCGGCTGCGCATCGGGCTGCGCGACCGCTCGCTCGTCGACGACGCCGCGCTCCGGGCG
This sequence comes from Streptomyces sp. NPDC031121, assembly GCF_055570615.1. Classification (NCBI taxonomy): domain Bacteria; kingdom Bacillati; phylum Actinomycetota; class Actinomycetes; order Kitasatosporales; family Streptomycetaceae; genus Streptomyces; species Streptomyces sp. NPDC031121. The sequence goes on along the minus strand of NZ_JBVIGV010000008.1, from coordinate 108,172 downwards.
CTGCCAGGCGTTCTGGGCGTCGTCGAGGACGACACGTACCAGATCGTCCTCGGGCCCGGCGCCGTCGCACGCGTCACAACCGCGTTCGAGGCCCTCGTCGCCGCCGCCCGCCAGGACCGCCCCGCCCCGACGGCCGAGGCCCCCGCCGCCCCCGTCACCGCCGACGAGCTGGCCGCCCGCGGCGCCGCCCTGCGCGCGGACCGCAAGGCCCGCAACGCCACCCCCGTCAAGCAGGCGCTGCGCCGCATCGCGAACATCTTCGTCCCACTCATCCCCGCCCTCATCGGCTGCGGCATCATCGCCGGCCTGAACGGCCTGCTCGCCAACGCGGGCCTGCTGCCCACCGTCGTCCCCGCGCTCGCCGCGATCTCCTCCGGCTTCCTCTCCCTCATCGCCGTGTTCGTCGGCCACAACACCGCCAAGGAGTTCGGCGGCACCCCCGCCCTCGGCGGCGCCGTCGCCGCGATCATCGTCTTCCCAGGCGTAGCGAAGATCGACGCCTTCGGCCAGCACCTCTCCCCCGGCCAGGGCGGCGTCCTCGGCGCCCTGGCCGCCGCGCTGCTCGCCGTCTGCGTGGAGAAGTGGTGCCGCACCTGGGTCCCCGAAGCCCTCGACAACCTCGTCACGCCGACCGTCACCGTCCTGACCGCGGGCCTCGCCACCCTCTTCGGCCTGATGTACCTCGCCGGCGAGGTCTCCTCCGCCATCGGCGGCTTCGCGACCTGGCTCCTGCACACCGGCGGCGCCTTCGCCGGACTCGTCCTCGGCGGCCTCTTCCTGCCGCTCGTCATGCTCGGCCTGCACCAGGCCCTCATCCCCATCCACACCACCCTCATCGAGCAGAACGGCCACACGGTCCTGCTGCCGATCCTCGCCATGGCCGGCGCGGGCCAGGTGGGCGCCGCACTCGCCGTCTACTGCCGGCTGCCCCGCAACCGCTCCCTGCGCACCGTGATCAAGTCGGCGCTGCCGGCCGGCTTCCTCGGCGTGGGCGAGCCCCTCATCTACGGGGTGTCGCTGCCGCTCGGCCGGCCCTTCGTCACCGCCTGCGCGGGCGGCGCCGCGGGCGGCGCGTTCGTCGGCCTGTTCAACCAGTTGGGCAGCGGCTTCGGATCCACCGCCATCGGCCCGTCCGGGTGGGCGCTGTTCCCGCTGCTGGACGGCCCTTCCGGGATGGGCACGACCGCCGCCGTCTACGCGGGCGGGCTCGCCGTCGGCTACCTCGTGGGCTTCGCCGCCACCTGGTTCTTCGGCTTCACCGGCCCCATGCTGGCGGACCTGAACACCGACGGGGACAAGGATCCGGCCACCGCCCCGCCGGCCAACACGCCCGCCATGGCGTAAATGTGGCTCCGGCGGAGAGACTGCCCGCATGCAGCTCCCCCCCGAAGCCGTCGCAGCCGCCGCCGTCGTCGAGGTCGTCCGCCTCCCCGCCCGCCCCGAACGCTACGGCCGCCCCATGACCGGTCCCGTCGTCAGCCGGTGGACCGGCCGTCAGGCCGCCGAATCCCTCGACCTGATCTCGTCCATGCCGCCCGGGGACGCCCGCCTGTGCTTCGCCACCGGCTGGGGCCTGCGCGCCTTCGGCGCCGACGGCGGCCCCCTCTTCGAGCTGGTCTTCTGCTTCAGCTGCCACCACCGCTGGCTGTGGGGCCCGGCCGTGCCCGCGGAGTTCGCCTTCGACACCGTCTCCGGCAACACCGCCGAGGCCGACGCGCTGCTCGCCCACTTCCGCGACGCCGCCTGACGGCCCGTACGGGCACCCGTCCGGCCGCGGGCGACAGCGGCGGCCGCATGGAGGGACCGGGAGGAGGGGCCGCGCCCGGCCGACCGGAGCGGGCGGTACGAACGCACCGCGCCGACTGCCCGAACGGCCCGGCCCCGACGACCGCCCGTACGGCCGGACCGGCCGACCGACCGGCAGAAACCGGCCAATCCCGCACCGTGCACCGCCCCACCCACCCCGCCACCGCGCCGAGCAGCCACCCGCGGCGCGAAGCACCCGGCCCACCGGATCGCGGGCCGGCGTGAACCGGTGAAGCCGGACCGGAGTCGGCTCCCTCAGATCGCATTCACCAGCTCGGGCGAATGAAGCGCTGTTCCCCACGGCGTGCCGTCATGCGCCAACAGCGTATTCAGCATCCGCACCCGAACGGAGCCGCGCATGACGCTTCAGTCGATCCGCCGGTGGACTCACGGGGCACCATGGTGCCGAGGAGGCAACGCCATGACCCCCAGCTTTGCCGAGCACCCGCAGATGTCGGTCGAGGAGTTCGAGCAGATCGCTCGTGCGGCACCCGAGACGGTGACCCTTGAGTTCATTCAGGGAAAGCTCGAGGTCAAGCCCGTGCCCGACGGCGACCATGACGAAATCATCATGTGGGTGCTCCGGCAGTGCATGCAGCAACGGCCGGAACTCGCGCTCTATCCGGAGCGCGGGCTGCAGGTCGAGAAGTACCGTGCCGGACGGGCTCGGGTGGACGGGGCGCTGGCACCCGTCGGAGCCTTTGCCGGGGCCGGGGAGTGGGCTGATACGGCGCACGTGCTCATGGTGCTGGAGGTGACCTCGCACGACAAGGACACCGACCGGCGGGACCGGAACGAGAAGCGCGACGGCTACGCGGCCGCCGGCATCCCCGTCTACCTCCTGATCGACCGGGACACCTGCACGGCGACCGTCCACACCGCTCCCGAAGGCGGCTCGTACCGCCGGAGCGACGCGTACCCGTACGGAGACATCGTCCGGCTGCCCGCGCCGGTCGGCATCACGCTGAACACCGAGGCGCTGAAGGACTTCGTGCGCTGAGCGGCGGCGGCCCGCCGCCGAGTGGGGCGGCCGGCCCGGTGCGTCAGAGGCCGGCCGTGAAGAGGAGTTCGTTCGGGCTGCCCGTGCTGACGCGGGTCAGGACGCCCTTCGTGGAGTTCTGCTTCAGGTACGTGTGGACCTGCGCCGGCGTCTCCGTCGGGTGGGCCTGCCGGTACAGGGCGGCGATCCCCGCGGCGTGCGGCGACGCCATCGACGTGCCGTTCAGGGCGACCGTGCCGCCGCCCAGGCGCGCCGACACGATGTCCTGGCCCGGCGCGTAGAGGTGCACGCACGGCCCGTAGTTCGAGAAGTCCGTCTCCTGGTCGTACGCGTTCGACGCGCCGACCGTCAGGACGCGGGCCGCTGACGCCGGCGAGACGTCGCACGCGTCGCGCGCGTCGTTCCCGGCCGCGACGACCGGCAGGACGCCCGCGTCCGACAGGGCCGTCGCGGCGGCGTTGACGGTGGTCGAGCGGTCACCGCCGAGGGAGGCGTTCGCCACGGCCGGCTGGCGGGCGTTCTTCGCGACCCAGTCGAAGCCGGCGATGATCCCCGACCAGGCGCCCCGTCCGTCGCAGCCCAGCACGCGCACCGACACCAGGTTCGCCTTCGTCGCCACCCCGTACGTCTTCCCGGCGACCGTTCCCGCGACGTGCGTGCCGTGCCCGTTGCAGTCCAGGCCCTGCCGGCCGTCGGCCATCGCGTCGAACCCGAACACGGCGCGCCCGCCGAACTCGGTGTGCTGGTAGTCGATGCCCGAGTCGATGATGTACGCCGTCACCCCGGCGCCGCTGCCGGTCGGGGTGTACGTCCCGTCGAGCGGCAGGCTCCGCTGGTCGATCCGGTCCAGCCCCCACGCCGGGGCCGGCGCGCGCAGCGCCGGACCGGCCGCCGGCTGCAGCGGCGCCGACACCTCCGCGTCCTCCTCCACCGACGTCACGCCCTGCGCCAGACGCACCGCTGCCAGCTGGCTCGTCGTCATCGCCACCGCGAAGCCGTTCACCGCCTTGCTGTACACGAAGGACGGCTTCAGCTTGAGCTGCTCGGCCAGCTTCGCCCCGTCGACGCCGCTGTCGAGGGTGACGATGTACCTGCCCGGGATCGCGTTCTCCGCGGTCAGCAGCGGGACCGGCGTCGGCTCCGGGGTGCTCGCGGCCGCCGGGCCGGCGACGGCGGCGGGGGCCAGGGTGAGGACGAGGGCGGTCGCCAGACCGGTGAGCAGGCGCATGGGGGCTCCATGAGGGGGCGGGGCGGCATGACGGAGCCGCGCCCCTTCGGCGCCGGGAACGCCTCCGAGGTGCGGCCTCCCCCTTCATCGGGCCGCGGCGCGCGGCGGCTTGAGCACCACTGCCCGGATGGCCCAGAAGCGGCCGCACGGCCGCGTCCGGTACGGGCCGGGCGCTGCCTGCCGGCGCACCGCGGGGAGAAACGGTCACCCTCCCGTGAGCCGGCCGCGGCACCGGAATTCACCCGTACGGGCCTCCGGCCGGGCGGCGGGGCGCACCGGCGCACACCGGCGGTGCTCCCGCGGGGGCCGCGCCACGCACCGTTTGTCGTTGACCGGCACCGGCCCGCGTGATGCCCTCACCGCATGCGCAACCACCCGAGGTGGACCCTGCCCGCGGCCGTCGCCGCCGCCGCGCTCGCCGCCACCGCCGCAGCCGCCCTGCCCGCCCACGCCCACGCCCAGCCCGCCGGCGAGCCCTCCGGCGGCGGCCCCGCCGCCGAGGCCGCCCCGGCCGGGGCGCCGGCCGACTGGCCGACGTACCTGATCACCGTCCGCCGCGGCCTCGACCCCGGCACCGTCGCCCGCTCCTACGGCATCACCCCGGTACACGTGTACCGGCACGCCCTGAACGGCTTCGCCGCACCGCTCTCCCCCGACCAGGTCGCCGTCCTCCAGGAGACACCGCTGGTGGAGTCCGTCGAACAGGACGGGACGGCCTCCGGCGCCGGCGCGACCGCCTGACCTTCACCGGGGGAAGCCGGCGGTCTCCAACGTCAGCGAGAACGGCGCGGGCAGCGCCACCGGCTCCCCGAACGCGAACCGGGCGGCGCGGCCATAGGCGCCGCCGCGGGGCTCGGTGAACAGGGTGACCGTCGGCCCGTGCCCGTCGAACCGGTCGATGAGCAGGTACATCGCGACTGGGGCGTGAGCGTACGCCCACAGCTTCTTCTTCCGGTCGTCGTCGGCATTGCTCCGGGACGTGATCTCCACGACGAGCAGCGCCTCGGCCGCGTCGACCGGGTCGGAGACGTCTCCGTCCACGTCCTCCACCAGCTCGGACGGTACAACCACCAGGTCAGGCACGTACAACTTGTCCAGCGGGGTGATGCGGACGCCCAGCGTCTGGTAGATGCCCTGGTCGGGGGACAGGACTGCGTACAGGGCGCGTTGGACCTTGTCCACGATCACGTTGGGGTGGCGGTGGGGCGGTGGCACCAACCTGATCAGTCCTCCGTCGATCTCGGCGCGCCAGCCTTCCGGCACGTCCAGGCCACGCCAGCTCTGCAGCAGGTACTCCCACGTGCCGCCGTCCGCGTCACGGCCGGGTTCGACCACGGCTTCGGTCATCGCGGGCCCCCTCTCCTGTGGCATATGCCAGCGAGCGCAAGTCGACGGTGCAGCGGCCGGAACCGCTTTCATCCAGCGTCCCACGATCGGGGGCCCGTACAGCCGCCCCGCGGGGAAAAGTCGCTTGCCGGGGTGCGGGTGTGCGCGCCTACCGTGGCGCCGTGCCCACACAGATGATCGTCCTCAACGGCGGCTCCAGCTCCGGCAAGTCCGGGATCGCCCGCTGCCTCCAGGCCGTGCTGCCGGAGCCCTGGCTCGCCATCGGCGTCGACACGCTGATCGAGACCATGCCGGAGGCGATGCAGTCCTCGGACGCCGGGCTCGACATCGGTGCCGACGGCGCCGTCAGCACCGGGCCGGCGTTCGCCGCGCTGGAGGCGGCCTGGCGGGCCGGCGTCGCCGAGATGGCCCGGGCCGGCGCCCGGATCATCGTCGACGACGTCTTCCTCGGCGGCGCCGAGTCCCGCACGCGGTGGGAGGCGGTCCTCGGCGGGCTGGACGTCCTGTGGGTCGGCGTGCGCTGCGCCGCCGAGACGGCCGCGGGCCGCGAGACCGCCCGCGGCGACCGCGCCCCCGGCATGGCCGCCCTCCAGGCCGAGGCCGTCCACCGGGGCATGGTCTACGACCTGGAGGTCGACACCACGCACACCGAGGCTCTGGACTGCGCCCGGGCCATCGCCGCCCGCGTCGCCCGCTGACCGGCCGGGCCGGCCGGCCGGCGGACCGGCCTCAGCCTCGGGCGGCCGCGACGAACGCCCGGATCAGGTCCGGGGACTTCACGCCCCGCTCGCTCTCGACACCGCTGGAGACGTCCACACCCCAGGCGCCGGTCGTCTCCACGGCCTCCCGCACGTTCGCCGGATCCAGGCCGCCGGCCAGCAGCCACTGCCCGCGCGGGGCCGTGAACTCCCGCGCGGCCCAGTTCCACGGCTTGCCGGAGCCCGGGTCGGGCGCGTCGATCAGCAGCAGGTCCTCCCCGTACTCCCCGCACCGCTCCACCCGCAGGGCCGTGGCCCGCAGCAGGGTGCGGCCCTCCGCGCGCAGCGCGCCGTAGAACTCGGGGCCCTCGTCGCCGTGCAGCTGCACTCCCCGTACGCCGCTCTCCTCCGCAAGGCGCCGGACCTCCTCGACGGGCTGCCCCCGGAAGACGCCCACGGTGAGGACCCCGGCGGGCACCCGCGCGGCGAGTTCCCGCGCCTCCGCGGCGCCGATGGTGCGGGGGCTGCCCGGGGCGAAGACGAACCCGACGGCGTCGGCTCCCGCGGCCACGGCCGCGTCGACGTCGCGGGCGGTCTTCAGACCGCAGATCTTCACGAAGAGGTCGCTCATGCACCCAGTGAAACAAATTCGGGTGACCCGGCCCGGACGGTCTTGAAGACTGGACGCATGACCGACGCGACGCACACCCTCACCACCGGCGGCGCCGACTCCGGCCTCGACGAACGGCTCGGCAAGGAGCTCGACGCCTTCAACAAGGAGGCCTCCGGCAGCACCCCCGAGGAGTTCAGCGTGCGCGTGGACGACGCCGAGGGGAGCCTCGTCGCGGGCCTCAGCGGCTGGACCTGGGGCGACCGGGCGGGCATCGCGATGGTGTGGGTGCGGGAGGACAGCCGCCGCGACGGCTGGGGCGGCAGGCTCCTCGCCGCGGCGGAGGCGCAGGCCGCGGCCCGCGGCTGCCGCTCGATCACGGTGTCCTCGTTCACCTTCCAGGCGCCGGCCTTCTACGCCCGCCACGGCTACGAGGAGACCGCCCGCGTCCCCGGCTTCCCCGGCGGCCACGAGGACGTCTACTTCCTGAAGCCCCTCCCTGCCTCCTGAGCCGACCCCGCACCGCCCGGAGCACCGCCCCCAGGGGTGGCGCTCCGCCCGTATCCGGGCATGGCAGCCGTTCCGCCCCTAGCCTGGAACGTGCCCGCCTCAGGGCACGGCTACCCCGATGCAGGGAGGACGACGGTGACGATCATGATCCAGCGTGACACCACGATAGAGACCGCATCGCCGCCGACGTTCGAGCGCCTTCTGCGAACCGTCGAGGAAATGCACACGCCAGACGGCTTCAAGGCCGAGCTCATCCGGGGGAAGATCGTCGTGTCACCGTGGTCCAAGCTGCGTTACTACCGCCCCATGCGGGCACTGCGTGAGCAGCTCGGGGCCCATGCCCCGGACGGGCACGTGGCGGACATCGCGCCCTTCCTATTCCGGTTCCCGGAAGCGGCACGGGCGTACGGACCCGATCTCTTCGTGGCCGACGAGGCCGCCTTCGAGGAGGACGGCCGCCACGCCGACGCCGCCGCCCTGTCCCTGGTCGCGGAGTTCACCTCCGTCTCGACCAGGGATGCGGACTGGGTGGAGAAGCTGGAGGTGTACGGCCGCCTGGTGCCCGTCTACCTGGTCGTCGATATGCAGGAGTCGGAGATCACCTGCTTCTCCGACCCCTCGCCGCACGGCTACCGCTCCCGGCAGACGGTGCCCTTCGGGAAGCCCCTGACCGTCGCGGAGCCGTTCGGCTTCGAGTTCGACACGGCCGGATTCCAGTCCACTTCCTGACACGCGCCGAGGGCGGCACCCCCTCCGGGTGGAAGGGGTGCCGCCCTCGGTCGGGAACAGCCGATCAGCGCGGGGCCGATCAGAAGTCCATGTCACCGCCCGGCATGCCGCCCGGAGCGGCGGCGGCCTTCTCCGGCTTGTCGGCGATGACGGCCTCGGTGGTCAGGAACAGCGCGGCGATCGACGCGGCGTTCTGCAGGGCGGAGCGCGTGACCTTCGCCGGGTCGATGATGCCCTCGGCGATCATGTCGACGTACTCGCCGGTCGCGGCGTTCAGGCCGTGGCCCGGGGTCAGGTTGCGCACCTTCTCCACCACGACGCCGCCCTCGAGGCCGGCGTTGACGGAGATCTGCTTCAGCGGGGCCTCGAGCGCCAGCTTGACGGCGGCGGCACCGGTGGCCTCGTCGCCCTCCAGCTCCAGCTTCTCGAAGACGGAGGAGGCCTGCAGCAGGGCCACGCCGCCACCGGCGACGATGCCCTCCTCGACGGCGGCCTTCGCGTTGCGGACGGCGTCCTCGATGCGGTGCTTGCGCTCCTTGAGCTCCACCTCGGTCGCGGCGCCGGCCTTGATGACGGCCACGCCGCCGGCCAGCTTCGCGAGGCGCTCCTGGAGCTTCTCGCGGTCGTAGTCCGAGTCGGAGTTCTCGATCTCGGCGCGGATCTGGTTCACGCGACCGGCAACCTGGTCGCTGTCACCGGCACCGTCGACGATGGTGGTCTCGTCCTTGGTGATGACGACCTTGCGGGCGCGGCCCAGCAGGTCCAGGCCGGCGTTCTCCAGCTTGAGGCCGACCTCCTCGGAGATGACCGTGCCGCCCGTGAGGATGGCGATGTCGCCGAGCATGGCCTTGCGGCGGTCGCCGAAGCCCGGGGCCTTGACGGCGACGGACTTGAAGGTGCCGCGGATCTTGTTGACGACCAGGGTCGACAGGGCCTCGCCCTCGACGTCCTCGGCGATGATCAGCAGCGGCTTGCCCGACTGCATGACCTTCTCCAGGAGCGGCAGCAGGTCCTTGACGTTGCTGATCTTGGAGTTGGCGATCAGGATGTACGGGTCGTCGAGGGACGCCTCCATACGCTCCATGTCGGTGGCGAAGTACGCCGAGATGTAGCCCTTGTCGAAGCGCATGCCCTCGGTGAGCTCCAGCTCCAGACCGAAGGTCTGGGACTCCTCGACGGTGATGACGCCTTCCTTGCCGACCTTGTCCATGGCCTCGGCGATGAGCTCGCCGATCTGGGTGTCGGCGGCGGAGATGGAGGCCGTGGAAGCGATCTGCTCCTTGGTCTCGACATCCTTCGCCTGCTCCAGCAGGGCGCCGGAGACGGCCTCGACGGCCTTCTCGATACCGCGCTTGAGGGCCATCGGGTTGGCGCCGGCCGCCACGTTGCGCAGGCCCTCGCGGACGAGCGCCTGGGCGAGGACGGTCGCGGTGGTCGTACCGTCGCCGGCGACGTCGTCCGTCTTCTTGGCGACTTCCTTGACCAGCTCGGCGCCGATCTTCTCGTACGGGTCCTCGAGCTCGATCTCCTTGGCGATGGAGACACCGTCGTTGGTGATCGTGGGGGCGCCCCACTTCTTCTCAAGGACGACGTTGCGACCCTTGGGGCCAAGGGTGACCTTGACGGCGTCGGCGAGCTGGTTCATGCCGCGCTCGAGGCCGCGCCGGGCCTCCTCGTCGAACGCAATGATCTTGGCCATCTGAAGTGGTCCTCCAGGACTGGGGTTTCCCCCTGCGCCGCCAGGCGCGCGGGGAGGGGTGGATTGCTCCGGACCGCGTCCGCGCCCGCGACGGACGGCCTGCGTGACCGGCGGTTCCTTCCCGCCGGGCCTGCGGGCCTCACCGACCCGGTCCTGTGTGGTAGCACTCTCACTCGTAGAGTGCTAACGCAATGATTAGCACTCGACCCCCGCGAGTGCAAGCGGCTTCCCGCCATCCCCGGCCACCGCGGGCGACACACCCGCCGGCGGGGCGACCCGCCCCGGAACACACGGAGGGCCCGCACCCCTCCTCAGGATGCGGACCCTCGTGTATGCGTCGGTGGTCGATCGCGCCGGGGCTAGACGGCGAGCTTGACCATGTCCGCCTGCGGACCCTTCTGGCCCTGCGAGATCTCGAACTCGACCCGCTGACCCTCTTCAAGGGTGCGGTACCCGTCCATCTGGATGGCGCTGTAGTGGACGAACACATCCGCACCACCGTCGACCGCGATGAAGCCGTAGCCCTTCTCCGCGTTGAACCACTTGACGGTGCCCTGAGCCATGCCTAACTCCCCTATTACTGGCCCTTGCGCAGGACCGCACTTCGCGGTCCCGGGTCAGAACTTGCGCCGGAACGCCTCGACCGCGGCTGAATGTATCTGCACCGGTGCTGTCTGCAACAGGTCAATCCGACGAGAAATCCGGTCACGCCGAAAGCGGAAAATAGGCCGAAAATTTGTCATATTCCCGGGCAACTCGGACCCGACATATCGCGCCAAAGCCCCATAACGCACCCGCACATTGACTCAATGTCACCCATCACGCGACCCGTTCATATGCGGCGGGCAAGAACAGCGGAGGGGACTTCCCCAACTCTACCGCGCCCAACCAAGCAGAATTACCCCCTCCGCTTATTGCCGGAGGGGGTAATCGGGGTCGTGCGCGTGCGTACGGCCGCGTGCGTACGGCCGCGTGCGTACGGCTGCGTGCGTACGGGTCAGCAGCCGCCGGCGACGGCCGGAATGATGGACACGCCCGCGCCGTCCGGCGTCGCCGTCTCCAGCCCGCCCTCGAAGCGGACGTCGTCGTCGTTGACGTACACGTTCACGAAGCGGCGCAGCCTGCCCTGGTCGTCCAGGACGCGCGCGGCGATCCCGGGGTGGTTCGCCTCCAGCGACGCGATGACCTCGGCGAGGGTGGCGCCCTCGGCGGGCACCTCGGCCCGGCCGCCGGTGTAGGTGCGCAGGATGGTGGGGATGCGGACGTTGACGCTCATGGCGCTTGTGCCTTTCCGGGCGCGGGGTGCAGGGGAGGGTCAGGCCAGGCCGGCGGCGCGGAACGCGTCCAGGCTCGGGCGGATGGTGGCGGTCTGCCCGCTGTCGGCGGCCACCGCCTCCAGGGTCTTCAGGCCGTCGCCGGTGTTGAGGACGACGGTGGTCAGCGAGGGGTCGAGCTGCCCGTTCTCGATCAGCTTCTTCGTCACGCCGACGGTCACACCGCCCGCGGTCTCCGCGAAGATGCCCTCGGTCCGGGCCAGGACCTTGATGGCCTCGACGACCTGCTCGTCGGTGACGTCCTCGACGTAGCCGCCGGTGCGGCGCGCGATGTCCAGCACGTACGGGCCGTCCGCCGGGTTGCCGATCGCGAGGGACTTGGCGATCGTGTTCGGCTTCTGCGGGCGGACCACGTCGTGGCCGGCCTTGAACGCGGTGGAGACCGGAGAGCAGCCCTCGGCCTGCGCACCGAAGACCTTGTACGGGCGGTCCTCGACCAGGCCCAGCTTCACGAGCTCCTGCAGACCCTTGTCGATCTTCGTGAGCTGCGAGCCCGAGGCGATCGGCACCACGATCTGGTCGGGGAGCCGCCAGCCGAGCTGCTCGCAGATCTCGTACGCGAGCGTCTTGGAGCCCTCGCCGTAGTAGGGGCGGAGGTTGACGTTGACGAAGCCCCAGCCCTCGCCCAGCGGGTCGCCGATCAGCTCGGAGCAGAAGCGGTTCACGTCGTCGTAGTTGCCCTCGATGCCGACGAGGTCGCCGCCGTACACGCCGGCCATGACGACCTTGCCCTGCTCCAGGTCGTGCGGGATGAACACGCAGGAGCGGAACCCGGCGCGCGCCGCGGCGGCGCCGACCGCGCCCGCCAGGTTGCCCGTGGAGGAGCAGGACAGGGTGGTGAAGCCGAAGGCCCGGGCGGCCTCGACGGCGATCGCGACGACGCGGTCCTTGAAGGAGTGCGTCGGGTTGCCGGAGTCGTCCTTGACGTACAGCTTGCCGGTGACGCCCAGCTCCTTGGCCAGGTTCTCGGCGTCGACGAGCTTGGTGAAGCCCGGGTTCAGGCTGGGCTTGGAGGCCACGTCCGCCGGGACGGGCAGCAGCGGGGCGTAGCGCCAGATGTTGTTCGGGCCGGCCTCGATCGCCGCGCGCAGCGCCTCCGGGCCGCCCGTCGGCAGCTCGTACGCGACTTCGAGGGGACCGAAGCACTCGGCGCAGGCGAAAATGGGACCGAGTGCGAAGCGGGTGCCGCACTCGCGACAGGAGAGCCCGGCCGCGGGGCCGAGGTCCACGGAGGGCGCAGAAGCGGTGGTTCCGGCGGAAGGTACGGCAACGGTCTGTGCAGCCATGATCGGCGAGGCCCTTTCTCCTCATCTTCCCCATGGCGCACTTCGCCATGAGACGGAATTGGCACCTTCCCTAGCCGGGGACCTCGCTGCTGCTGCACGCAGTCGCGGGAAACCGACTGGAGGGTTGCCGGGGCTTCAACGGGCCGTGTCCCTCTGCCCCTCTGGATGAGCGGTATGGCGCGGGGCCGCGCGCTCGACGGCGCACCCCGGCATTTGTCCGAAGGACCCCCGGCATGCGGCGGTCCTTCGCGTTGTTCAAGACTGTAACCGAAGCCCCGGGCGGTTGAGACAGCCGTCCGAAGCGCGAGATGGATCACTTTTCGGCCGAACCGGCCGAGGGAAGCAGGGAGAGCCGAACGTGCTGGAAGAGGTGGAGCGCTGGCTCGCGGACCGCTCCTGGTCCGTGGCCGACCGGCCGCTCGACCAGCTGCTGGCCGCCAAACGCGCGGCCGGCACCACGGTCAGCGTCGTCCTGCCCGCCCTCGACGAGGAGGCGACCGTCGGCGACATCGTCGAGGTCATCCGGCGCGATCTCGTCGACGGACTGCCGTACCCGCTCGTCGACGAACTCGTCGTCGTCGACTCCGGGTCCACGGACCGCACCGCCGAGGTCGCCGCGAAGGCCGGTGCGACCGTCGTCCACCGCGACGACATCCTGCCCCGCATCCCCGCCGTCCCCGGCAAGGGCGAGGTGCTGTGGCGGTCGCTGCTGGCCACCACCGGGGACGTCGTCTGCTTCGTCGACGCCGACCTGCGCGACTTCTCCGCCGCGTTCGTCACCGGGATCGTCGGCCCGCTGCTGACCGAGCCGGACGTCCACTTCGTCAAGGCCATGTACGACCGCCCCCTCGGCGACGCCCCCGGCCAGGGCGGCCGCGTCACCGAACTCGTCGCCCGGCCGCTGCTCAACCTGCACTGGCCGCGGCTCGCCGGCTTCGTCCAGCCCCTCGGCGGCGAGTACGCCGTCCGCCGCGGCCTGCTGGAGCGGCTGCCGTTCCCCGTCGGCTACGGCGTCGAACTGGGCCTGCTCGTCGACGCCCTGCACACCGTCGGTCTCGACGCGCTCGCGCAGGTGGACGTCGGCGTACGCCTCCACCGCCACCAGGACGGGCAGGCGCTCGGCCGGATGGCCGCCGCGATCTACCGCACCGCCCAGCTGCGGCTCTCCCGCGGGCACTCCCCCGGCCACCGCCGGGGGTACCCCCAGGTGCGGCCGGCGCTGACCCAGTTCGAGCGCGGACCGCACGGCTTCGAGCCGCGCACCCACCCCGTGGACACCGAGGAGCGGCCGCCGATGGCCGACATCGCGGAGTACGCGGTCCGACGCGTGGCGTGACGGCGGCTCGACGGCGGCCGAACACGGGTGAAACCGGACGTTTGAGCGGGCGCGGGCCGGGCTAGGTTCGCCGCATGGCTTCCCAGGTACTCGTCGCCGCGAACCGCGGTCCGCTTTCCTACGACCTCGACTCCGACGGCACCCTCGGTGCCCGCCGCGGCGGAGGCGGCCTCGTCTCCGGGCTGTCGGCCGCCCTCGCCGAGCAGCCGGGCGCGCTGTGGATCTGCGCCGCCCTCTCACCGGGCGACCGCGAGGCCGTCCGCCGCGGCGTCGCCGAGCCCGGCGTCCGGATGCTGGACATCGATCCGGACACCTACGACGCCGCGTACAACGGCATCGCCAACTCCGTCCTCTGGTTCACCCACCACCACCTGTACGACGTCCCCCGCACCCCCGTCTTCGACGCCGCCTTCCGCCGCGAGTGGGAGGCGTACACCGCCTACAACCGGGCCTTCGCCGAGGCCCTCGCCGAAGAGGCCGAGCACGGCGCCTGCGTGCTCGTCCAGGACTACCACCTCGCCCTCGTCCCCGGCATGCTCCGCGAACTCCGCCCCGACCTGCGCATCGCACACTTCACGCACACCCCGTGGGCATCGCACGAATACCTGCGGATGCTCCCCGACGACATCCGCGCCGACCTGCTGTGGGGCATGCTCGGCGCCGACCTGCTCGGCTTCCACACCGGGGCGTGGGCGGACTCCTTCCTCGACTCCGCCCGACTCGACGACGCGCGGGGCTCCGCCGAGCCGGTGGGGCCGTCGGGCCCGGGCGGCGGCGGGCGGTACGTCGCCAAGCAGCCCCGCGGCCCCGTGCCGCACCGGCGCACCGACGTGGCGGTCTTCCCGCTCGGCGTCGACGCCGACGAACTGCGGCGGCTCGCCGGCCGGCCCGAGGTCGACGAACGGCTCGCGGAGCTGCGGGCCGCGATCGGCGACCGCAAGACGATCGTGCGCGTGGACCGCACCGAACTGTCGAAGAACATCGTCCGCGGCCTCCTGGCCTACCGGGAACTCCTGGCGACCCGACCGGAATGGCACGGCCGGGTCGTCCACCTCGCCTCCGCGTACCCGTCCCGGCAGGACCTCCCCGAGTACCGGGCGTACACGCAGGCGGTCCGCGACCTGGCCGCGGAGATCAACGCGGAGTACGGCACGGCCGGCTGGGAGCCGGTCCTCCTCTCCGTCCAGGACGACTTCGCTCGCTCGCTCGCGGTCTACCGCATGGCGGACGTCGCCCTGGTCAACCCCGTCCGGGACGGCATGAACCTCGTCGCCAAGGAGATCCCGGTGCTGTCGGAGGCCGGCTGCGCGCTGGTGCTGTCGACCGGGGCCGGCGCCTACGGAGAACTCCGCGCCGACGCGCTGACCGTCAACCCGTACGACGTGTCGGCGACGGCGGAGGCGCTCCACGCCGCGCTGTCCATGCCCGCGGAGGACCGGGCGGCCCGCACGAAGCGCCTGGCCACGGCGGCCACGGCGCTCCCCCCGACGGCCTGGTTCACCACCCAGCTGACAACGCTCCGCGGCATGCCGAAGTAGGGGGCGAAGCCCGGGCCGGGGCACCGGATCCCGGCTCCGGCCGGGAGCGGCCCGACGCCGCGGGGGCGGCCCGACACCTCGGGGGCGGCCCGACGCCTCGGGAGCGGTGGGCCGCTGCGGGGGCGGCCCGACACCGCGGGGGCGGCCCGACACCGCGGGAGCGGCCCGACACCTCGGGAGCGGCCCGACACCTCGGGGGCGGCCCGACACTTCGGGAGCGGCCCGACACCTCGGGGGCGGTGGGCCGCTGCGCGGAGCAGTCCCCTCCCCGCCCCTTCCCGAAACCGGGCTGCGCCCGGACCCCTTGTGGGGGCTCCGCCCCCACACCCCCGCGCCTCAAACGCCGGCGAGGCTGATCCCACACCCCGCAGCGCCGCCATCCGGCCCCACGGGCCCATCCAGCCCGCGCTTGCACAATCCAGCCCCGCTTGCACCCCCGGCCCATCCAGCCCCGCCGGCGATTGAGGCGCGGGCCCGGGGCAGAGCCCCGAAACCCACCACCAACCCGCACCCTCCGCACACGCGCAGCCAAAACCAGCCCCGCCGGCGATTGAGGCGCGGGGCCCGGGGGCAGAGCCCCGAAACCCACCACCAACCCGCACCCTCCGCACACGCGCAGCCAAAACCAGCCCCGCCGGCGATTGAGGCGCGGGGCCCGGGGCGGAGTCCCGGGAGGCGGGTCGGCGGGGGGAGGGAGGTCAGAGGGCGGCGGCCAGGGTGGCCAGGAAGGCCGCGACCGCGGCCGGGCCGGGGAGGACCAGGTCGGCGCGCGCCGCGAGCTCCGGCACCTCCTCCGAGCCGCTGCACACCAGCAGCCCCGGCAGCCCCTCTGCCCGCCTCTTCTCGACGGCGGCGTACGCGGCGAGGTCGCCGAGGTCGTCCCCGGCGTACAGGACCGTCTCCGCGCCCGTCTCCGCGAGGTACTCCGTCAGGGCGACGCCCTTGTCCATGCCGGGCGGCCGCAGCTCCAGTACGGCCCGCCCGGGCTCGACGATCAGCCCGTGCCGGGCGGCCAGCTCGGCGAGCGGCTCGCGCAGGGCCGCGAACGCCGCGGCCGGGTCCTCGGCGCGCCGGGTGTGGACGGCCAGGGCGCGGCCCTTCTCCTCGATCCATGTGCCGTGCCAGGCCCCGATGGAGTGCAGGAACCCGGGCAGCTCGGCCCGTACGGCGGCGACGCCGGGGTGTTCGGCCGGGGCGTGGACGTTGCCGCTGACGGCGTCCCACCGTTCGGCCCCGTAGTGCCCGAGCACCACGAGGTGCTCCAGTCCGGCGACGCCGGCGAAGCCCCCGAGGCGTACCGCGACGCCCGCCGGCCGGCCGGTGACGACGGCGACGGAGCCGACACGCGGGGCGAGGGCGGCGAGCGCCGGAACGGCGTCGGGGTGGGCGCGGGCCTGGTCGGGGTCGGGGACGATGTCGGCGAGGGTGCCGTCGAAGTCGAGGGCGACCACGCTGCGGCGCGGGTCGCCGAGCAGGGCCGCGAGTCCCTCGCGGCCGGCGGCGGTGACGGGCATCGGCAGGTCGTGCGGATGGCTCCCCATACGGACGACCCTAACGGCCGGGCGGAGCCACGGCTACGGCGCCCCCCGGGGCGCGGCCGGCGCAGGCGCGGCGGCAGGGGGGCGACCGTTCGTCAGCGGCGGGCGCGGCGGGCGTCGCGGATGCGGCGGAGGCGGTTGACGGTGCCGGGGGCGTGGGCGAGGGCGCGCGGGTCGTCCACCAGTGTGTTGAGCAGCTGGTAGTAGCGGACCGGCGTCATCCCCAGCCCCTCGCGTATCGCGCGCTCCTTCGCGCCCGGCCCGGGCCAGGCCCGCCCCTCGAAGGCGAGCACCGCGGCTTCGGTGGCCGTGAGCTGCTCTTCGTCCGTCATACGGCCAGATTAACGCCGCCCTCCGACACCCACCGGGGCCGCCAAGCTCGGGGTGGGTGCCGGGGGCGGAGACGGGGCGCGGTTCACCGCTTGTCGTCCGCGCGGGCCTTCACCGCGATCTCCTCCAGCACCTTCGCCGGCTGCGCGCCCGGCTGGACCGCCCTGCCGATGTTCTGCTTCACGCTCTCGCTGACGCCGGCCCAGGACTTCTTGCCGACGGGGTAGAGCCGGGAGTTCGGCAGGGCCTGGAGGAAGGTCTTCAGCTGGGGGGTGGAGCCGCCGTTCGCGGCTTCCATCGCGCGGAATCCGCTCGTGGTGGGGGGCAGCAGGTCGTACTTGCGGGTGAAGGCGGTCACGTTCTTCGAGTCGTACACCCAGTCGAGGAACTTCCCGGACTCGGTGCGGTGGCCGTTCTTGAACGCCATGATCCAGTCGGCGACGCCCATGGTCGGCTGGGCGGTGCCGTCGGCGGTCGGCATCGGCACCATGCCGAACTTGACGCCCTTCTCGGTCGCCTGCTTGATCAGGGTGGGGTGGCCGTTGAGCATGCCGACCTCGCCGCGCGTGAACGCGTCGAAGGCGGCCTGCCGGTCGGTCTTGCCGGGTTCGGCGGCGCCGGTCAGTCCCTGGCCGACCATCTTGTCGCGCAGGAACTCGAAGGTCCTGACGTTGTCCGCGGAGTCGATCGCGTACGCCTCTTCGTTGTCGGTGTAGCCGCCGCCGCCCGACAGCATCCACATCATCGTCTCGGCCTGCGCCTCCTCGCGGCCGAGCGGCAGCGCGAACGGCGTGGGGACCCCGGCGGCCTTCAGCTTCTTGGCGGCGGCCTCCAGGTCGGCCCAGCTCTTGGGCTGCCACGGCGTCCTGCCGTCCTTGGGGATGACGCCGGCGTCGGCGAGGAGCTTCTCGTTGTAGAAGAGCAGGCGGGTGCTGGCGACGAAGGGCATGCCGTACTGGGTGCGGCGGACCTTGCCGGCCTCGGCGAGGGGTGCGAGGAAGTCGGCTTCGGTCTGGACGGACAGGAGCTCGTCGGCGGTGTGGAGCTTGCCGGCGGCCGCGTAGTCGGCGTAGGCGCCGATCTGCGCGATGTCGGGGGCCTTGCCCTCCTTGACCATGGCCGCGACCTTGGCGTCGACCTCGGACCAGGAGTGGACGCTGACCTCGACCTTGATGTGGGGGTGGGCCTTCTCGAAGGCGGCGGCGAGGTCCTTCCAGTGGGCGGCCGAGGAGTTCTGCGGATTGTCCCCGTAGTCGGCCGCCACGACCCGGAGGGTCACCTCGTTGTCCCCGGTGAGGCTTCCGCAGCCGGTCAGTGTCACCGCCAGGCTCAGTGCGGTTCCGGTTGCGGCCAGGCTCAGGTAACGGCCCTTCACAGTTCTCGACACATCCCAGGTTGTACGTACGATCCACGTAAGGTCTACACCACTTTGGCCGCTGGTCCACATTCGGGCACCGCGGACGGCCGGAATTTGTATGGCAGCTCAACAATCCCCCCCAATGGACTAGACCTTTCCCGTCGAAGCGAGCGAGACTGTCACCCGTGAAACCCGTGAAACACGTCATCGCCCTCGATGTGGGCGGCACCGGGATGAAGGCCGCCCTCATCGCCGAGGACGGCACCCTGCTGCACCAGTCGCGCCGTGCCACCGGCCGCGACCGCGGCCCGGAGGCCGTCGTCGGGACGATCCTGGACTTCGCCGCCGAACTGCACGCGCTGGGCGGCGACCGCTTCGGGGCGCCCGCCGTCGCGGCCGGCGTCGCCGTCCCCGGCATCGTGGACGCCGACACCGGGACCGCCGTGTACGCCGCGAACCTCGGCTGGCGCGACGTACCGCTGCGCACGCTGCTCGCCGCCCGGCTGGGCCCCCTCCCGGTGGCCCTGGGCCACGACGTGCGCACGGGCGGCCTCGCCGAGGGCCGCATCGGCGCCGGCCGCGGCGCCGACCGCTTCCTGTTCGTGCCCCTCGGCACCGGCATCGCCGGAGCCATCGGCATCGCCGGCCGCATCGAGGCCGGCGCCCACGGCTACGCGGGCGAGATCGGCCACATCGTGGTCCGCCCCGGCGGCCCCGCCTGCGGCTGCGGGCAGCGCGGCTGCCTGGAGACCCTCGCCTCCGCCTCCGCCGTCAGCCGCGCCTGGGCCGCCGCCAGCGGCGACCCGGACGCCGACGCCGCCGACTGCGCCCGCTCCGTCGCCGCCGGCGACGCCGCGGCCCGCCGCATCTGGCAGGACGCCGTCGACGCCCTCGCCGACGGCCTCGTCACCGCGATCACCCTGCTGGACCCCCGCACCCTGATCATCGGCGGCGGGCTCGCCGAAGCCGGGGAAGTCCTGTTCGCACCGCTCCGCGCGGCCGTCGAGGAGCGCGTGACGTTCCAGCGGCTGCCCCACATCGTGCCGGCGGCCCTCGGGGACACCGCCGGATGCCTGGGCGCAGGGCTGCTCGCCTGGGACCTACTCGCCACGGAGGTACCTGCCTGATGTCCGGAAGCGCACACAGCACCGTTCTCTCCGGCGCGCGGGTGGTGCTGCCCACCGGGATCGTGGCGGGCGGACGCGTCATCGTCGAGGGCGACCGCATCGCCGGCAGCGCCCGCGAGGACGCCACCGCCGTCGACCTGTCGGGGCACTGGCTCGTCCCCGGCTTCGTCGACATGCACAACCACGGCGGGGGCGGCGCCTCCTTCACCTCCGGCACCGCCGAGGAGGTCCTCCGGGGGGTGCGCACCCACCGCGAGCACGGCACGACCACCCTGGTGGCGTCCACCGTCACCGGCGGCCTCGACGACCTGGCCCGCCGCGCCGGGCTCCTCGCCGAGCTCACCCAGCAGGGCGAGATCGCCGGCATCCACTTCGAGGGCCCGTTCATCAACCCCTGCCGCAAGGGCGCCCACAAGGCGGAGCTGCTGCGCGACCCCGACCCGGCCGAGGTCCGCAAGCTCGTCGACGCCGCGCACGGCGCGGCCCGCATGTTCACCCTCGCGACAGAGCTGCCGGGCGGCCTGGACTCCGTACGCCTCCTCGCCGAGCACGGGGTGATCGCCGCGATCGGGCACACCGACTCCACCTACGACCAGACCCGCCAGGCCATCGACGCCGGCGCGACCGTCGCCACCCACCTGTACAACGCCATGCCCGGCATGGAGCACCGCGCGCCCGGCCCGATCGCCGCCCTGCTGGAGGACGAGCGGGTCACCGTCGAGCTGATCAACGACGGCACCCACCTCCACCCGGCCATGCTGGAACTGGCCTTCCACCACGCGGGCGCGCACCGCGTCGCCCTGATCACCGACGCGATGGACGCGGCCGGGTTCGGCGACGGCACCTACCACCTGGGGCCGCTGGAGGTCGAGGTGAAGGACGGCGTGGCCCGCCTCGTCGAGGGCGGCTCCATCGCCGGCTCCACCCTCACCCTGGACACCGCCTTCAAGCGGTCGGTCACCCTGGACCGGCTGCCCGTCGAGTCCGTCGTCCAGGCGATCTCCGCCAACCCGGCCAAACTCCTCGGCCTGTACGACCAGGTGGGCTCCCTGGAGCCCGGCAAGTACGCCGACCTGGTCGTCCTGGACGCCGCGTTCGACCTGAAGGGCGTCATGCGGCGCGGCGAATGGGTCGTCAGGCCTCCGGCCCTGCACGGCTGAGCCGCCGATCGGGGGGTTCGGCGGCATCGGCGGACGGCGGACGGCCCGCGGGACTGGGCCGCCCGCCCGGTCTTTGACATGATCCCGGCACACACCGAGACCGGGACCCGAAGAACCATGATCCTGACCGTGACGCTGAACACCGCCCTCGACGTCACCCACCGCGTGCCGCGGCTGACCCCGCACACCGTCCACCGCGCCACCGCCGTCACCGAACGGCCCGGCGGCAAGGGCCTCAACGTCGCCCGCGTACTGGCCGCCCTGGGCCGGCCGGTCACCGCCACCGGCTTCGCGGGCGGCCGCACCGGCGCGGCCGTCCGCGAACTCCTCGCCGGCTGCCCCGGCGTGACGGACGCCCTGGTCCCCTGCGCGGGCCCCACGCGCCGCACCCTGGCCGTCGTCGACGAATCGTCGGGCGACACCACGCAGTTCAACGAACCGGGGCCGGTGATCGGTCCCGGGGAGTGGGCGGAGTTCACGGAGCGGTACGCGGCCCTGCTCGCCGGCGCCGAGGCGGTGGCCCTGTGCGGCAGCCTGCCGCCGGGCGTGCCGGTCGGGGCGTACGCCGTCCTCGTACGGGCGGCCCGCGCCGCCGGCGTCCCCGTCCTGCTGGACACCAGCGGCGAGGCACTGCGCCGCGGGATCGCGGCCCGCCCCGAGATGGTCAAGCCGAACGCCGCCGAGGTCGCCGAACTCACCGGCTCCCGCGAACCGGTCCAGGCCAGCCGCGACGCCCGCCGCCGCGGCGCCCACGCCGTGGTCACCTCGCTCGGCCCGCAGGGCCTCCTGGCCGCCACCCCGGAGGGCACCTGGCAGGCGGCCCCGCCCCGCCCCCTGTCGGGAAACCCGACGGGCGCGGGCGACTCGGCGGTGGCGGGCCTCCTGTCGGCCCTGGTCGAAGGCCTGGACTGGCCGGCCCGCCTGACCCGCGCGGTCGCCCTGTCGGCGGCGACGGTCCTCGCCCCGTCGGCGGGCGAGTTCGACCCCTGCACCTACGAGGAACTGCGGAAGAAGGTCCGCGTCACCGGGTGTTGAGGGCCCGGTCAGCGCACGGCGGCGTCAGCGCAGTCAAGGTGACGCACGGTCAGCGGCCGGTCCACTGGGGAGGGCGGTCAGTGCGTGTGCCGGGGCCCGGCCCTTCCGCGGAGGCGGCGGGCCGGTCCCGGTGGCGGGTCAGCGCTTGCCCCAGCCCTGGCCCAGCGAGAGCTGGTCGAAGATGGCCTCGCACTGGTTGCCGGCCTCGCACGAGATCTTCATCGTGTTGGTGCCCTTGTTGAGCTTGATGAACGCGTACGTGCGCGTCCAGCCCTTGTCCCAGGCGCCGGCGTCGGCCTTGGCGAAGTTGGCCAGGTTCAGGGACTGCGTCGGGTTCTGGCCGTTGACCGTCAGGGTGACCTTCGCGTCCTTGCCCGGCACCGCGTAGTTCACGAACAGCGTGTAGTCCCCGCCGTTCGGGATGTCCGCGGTCCACGTCAGCGCCGCACCGGTCTGGTTGAAGTTGCCGACGTACTGGCCGCCGGCCCCCTTGCCGCCGGGCACCGCGTTCTGCAGCAGGGCGCCGCCCGTCAGGGCCATGCCCGCGCCCGCGGCGTCCCCCTTCGGCAGCTGCACGTCCGGGGAGGCCGAGGGGCTCGGGCCCTCCGACCCGCCGGAGTTCTGCGGCTGCGGCGGCTGCGGCTGGGTCTGCGTGCCGCCCTTGTCGGCGGTCTTCTTGTCGCCCTGGCCGCCGAAGGCGAGGGCGGCGCCGATGCCGATCGCGACCGCCGCGACCACGGCGACCGCCGCGATGAGCATGCCGCGCCGGCTGGAGCTGCTGCCGCCACGGCCGCCGCCGCGTGCGGAGCGGGCGCCCGAACCGCCGCCCGCCGCCGGCATCGCGGCCGTCGGCTGCTGCGGCGGTACGCCGTAGCCGCCCGCCTGGAGGGCTTCCGGGGACTGGTACTGGGCCTGGTAGCCGGGCGGCTGCTGCTGGGGGACGGCCCGCTGGCCGCCGTAGGTCCGCTCGCCGACCGTGCGCACCTGGTTGTAGGAGGTGCGGGGGACGCCGGGCTTGCCGCCGACCGTCGGGCCGGGGTAGCTGTAGCCGCCGCCCGGCGGGGGCGGGGATGCTCCGGCAGCCTGGCCGTCCGCGTAGAGGTAGCCGAACGGGTCGTCGTCCTCGGGCTTGTTCGCCCCGCCGTTCGGGCCGTTGTTCGCGGGCGTCGTCATCGCAGGTCACTCCTTTCGACCCCCGGGAGCCTACCCCGAACACGTGCACCCACGGGCGGCCGACGGGGTCAGCCGGCCCGGCGGTGCGCCTTGGAGCGGGACCTCTTCTCGATGTACATGCGCTGGTCGGCGGAGCGCAGGACCTCGTCGGCGGACATTCCGCAGCTGGCCCAGCCGATGCCGAAACTCGCCCCGACGCGCACGGCGCGGCCGTCCACCCGGATCGGGGGGATGATCGCGTTCCGCAAACGGACGGCGAGGTCGGCGGCGTCGGCGGCGCCGAGGCCGTCGGCGAGGACCACGAACTCGTCACCGCCGAGCCGGGCGACGGTGTCGCCGTCCCGGACGCCCGTCGTGAGGCGGCGGGCCACCTCGATCAGGACGGCGTCGCCGGTGTGGTGCCCGAACCGGTCGTTGATCGACTTGAAGCCGTCGAGGTCGCAGAAGAGGACCGCGAGCCCCTTCGTCCCGTCGTCCACCTCGGACGCCGGCGCCACCGCGTGCACGTGGTGGTCGTACGGGCCCGTCGCCGGGCCGGGCGGGCCGAGCTCGAACGGCTCCGGGTAGCCCTCGTGCCGGTACGCGGACCCGCCGCCGGGCCCGAGCGACGCGTCGGCGAAGGCCGCGCCGCCCTCGTACGCGGCGTCCAGGGCCTCCACCGCGCCGGCGTGGACCGCCTGCGGCATGCGGCACAGCCGCGACGAGAGGCGCGCGCGCAGCTCCGCGCTGTTGGGCAGCCCGGTCAGCGAGTCGTGGCTGGCCCGGTGGGCGAGCTGCAGCTCGTGCCTCTTCCGCTCCTCGATGTCCTCGACGTGGGTCAGCAGGAAGCGCGGCCCGTCCGCGGCGTCCGCCACGACCGAGTTGCGCAGGGACACCCACACGTACGTGCCGTCGCGCCGCCCGAGCCGCAGCTCGGCCCGGCCGCCCTCGGCGGAGGTGCGCAGCAGGGTGCCGATGTCCTCGGGGTGGACGAGGTCGGAGAAGGAGTACCGGCGCAGGACGGAGGCGGGGCGGCCGAGCAGCCGGCACAGGGCGTCGTTGGTGCGCAGCAGCCGGCCGTGCTGGTCGCCGCCCATCTCGGCGATGGCCATGCCGCTGGGCGCGTACTCGAAGGCCTGCCGGAACGACTCCTCGCTGGCGCGGAGCGCCTGCTGCTCGCGCTCCAGGCGGACGAGGGCGCGCTGCATGTTGGCGCGGAGCCGGGCGTTGCTGATCGCGATGGCGGCCTGGAAGGCGTACATCTGGAGGGCCTCCCGGCCCCACGCACCGGGGCGCCGGCCGTTGCGCGGCCGGTCGACGGAGATCACGCCGAGGAGTTCGCCTCCGGAGGCGTACATCGGCGCGTAGAGCCGGTCCTCGGGGTGCCACTCGTCCTCGAACCGGGGGTCCGGGCCGTCGGTGTGCCACTGGGGGACGTCGTCCTCCAGCAGGATCCAGCCCTCGGTGTGCGGGATGAAGCGCAGGCCGTCCCAGTCCTCACCCATCGTCAGGCGGCGCTCCCAGGAGCTGCGGGAGCCGACACGGCCGGTGATCAGCGCTTCCGCCGCGGGGTCGCCGGCGAACGCGGCGACGACGAGGTCGCCGTCAGGGCGTACGAGGTTGACGCAGGCGAGCTGGTAGCCGAGGCCGGTGACGATGCCGTCGACGACGGTCTGCAGGGTGTCGGCCAGGCTCCTGGCCGTGTTGAGCTCGGCCACCACCCGGTGCAGCTGCCGCAGGGTCGCAAGACGGACGTACGGCTCTGACTCGGTCTCCATCGCTCGCTCTCCCCGAGACCTCGACAGCAACTCCAGTTTTGTCATCGGCGTTTCGTTGCGGTGTCCCGACCACTGAATCACAGTGAGCTGTGCGGCAGGTACACAGGGTCAACAAATCTTGCCGTCTGTGACTCAAGTCACATGAGATGACCGCAGGCGTCCGATTACGGCTCCGCAGGCGGCGCGGCGCTCCCCCTCTCCTTCCGGCGGCGCTCGGCCCATCCGGGCCCGGCCGGGCCTAGGCCAAGGGTCCGGGACCGGTTCGGCCCGGGGCCCGATGTGCGCCGTGGGAGGGCGAGACTAGCGTTCCGGACGTGCTGAAGACGACTCCCCCGCCCGCGCCGCCCGCCCCCGCCCCGCATCCTGAGGGGGTGAGCCACGACGAGTTCCGCGCCGCGATGGGCCGACTGGCCGCGGGCGTCTGCCTGATCACCTCCCACGAGCCGCCGCTCGCCCCGGACGGCCCGCCCGGCGAGGACGTCGGCATGACCGCCACCGCCTTCGTGTCGGTCTCGCTGGACCCGCCGCTGGTGCTGGTCAGCGTCCGCGAGGGCTCGCGCATGGACGACCTGCTGGCCGAGCAGCCGCTGTGGGCCGTCTCCGTCCTCGCCGACCACCAGGTCCAGGTCGCGAGCCGCTTCTCGATGAAGGGCCGCATCAGCGACCGGCTGCTCTTCGCCGACCTGCCGTGGGAGCGCGGCGAGCTGTCGGGGTCGCCGCTGCTGACGGACGCCCTGGCCACGCTGGAGTGCCGCACCGAGGAGCGCGTCCCGGCCGGCGACCACACCCTCGTGGTGGGCCGCGTCCTCGCGGCCCGGTGCCCCGCGCCGGAAGCGGCGCCGCTCGCGTACTTCCGCGGACGGTACCGGCACCTGGCGCCCTGACGGCGGCTGCGGGGGCGCAGTGCGGGCGGGCGGCTACCAGTCCCGGCCCGAGCGGCCCCGCTTGGTCTCGGCGCGGGCCTTCTTCTCCCGCAGCCGCCGCTCGTTGATCCCCTTCGGGATCCTCGTCGGGCGGCGCGGCTTCGGCGGGGGCGCGGTAGCCTCGGCGAGCAGGGACGCCATCCGGACCAGGGCCATCTCCCGGTTGCGCAGCTGCGAGCGGTGCTCGGAGGCCCGTACGGACAGGACGCCGTCGACCAGGCGGGACGCGAGCCGCTCCAGGGCCCGCTCCTTCCACACCTCCGGCAGCGCCTTCGTCGCCGCGAGGTCGAAGAGCAGTTCGACGCGCGAGTCCGAGGTGTTCACGTGCTGGCCGCCCGGCCCGGAGGAACGCGAGAACCGCCACGAGAGCTCCGCCTCGGGGAGCACGACGGAGCCGCGGATGACATGGGGACCAGGCATGTCCCCATGATCCCGCCCCCGCCCGGCCCGCGTCACCCGCATTTCCGGCCCCCCTCGGCTCCCGCGGCCTGCCCGCGCCGGGCCCGGGACGGCGACGCGCCGGAACCCGGAAGGCCGCCCTGGAACCTGCGGGGCACCTCGGCGCGTTATGAAGGTCAGCGGTACCTTGACCGCACATCTCGCGGTCAGCGACGAGGAAGGGACACCAGTCACAATGGCAGTAAGCCTGTCCAAGGGCGGCAACGTCTCGCTCACGAAGGAGGCCCCCGGCCTCAGCGCCGTCACGGTCGGCCTCGGCTGGGACGTCCGGACGACGACCGGTGTCGACTTCGACCTCG
Source organism: Streptomyces sp. NPDC031121 (assembly GCF_055570615.1). NCBI lineage: Bacteria > Bacillati > Actinomycetota > Actinomycetes > Kitasatosporales > Streptomycetaceae > Streptomyces > Streptomyces sp. NPDC031121. Next base: position 81,893 of record NZ_JBVIGV010000008.1, on the reverse strand, counting down.
ACGCCTCGGCCATCGCGGTCAACGCGATGGGCAAGGTCGTCTCGGACGGCCACTTCGTCTTCTTCAACAACAAGTCCACCCCGGACCAGAGCATCGTCCACACCGGTGACAACCGCACGGGCGAGGGCGCCGGCGACGACGAGGCGATCAAGGTCAACCTGGCCGCCCTCCCGGCCGACGTCGACAAGATCGTCTTCCCGGTCTCGATCTACGACGCCGACTCCCGCAGCCAGAACTTCGGCCAGGTCCGCAACGCGTACATCCGCGTCGTGAACCAGGCCGGCGGCGCCGAGATCGCCCGCTACGACCTCTCCGAGGACGCGGCCACCGAGACCGCCATGGTCTTCGGCGAGCTCTACCGCAACGGCGCCGAGTGGAAGTTCCGCGCCGTCGGCCAGGGCTACGCCTCCGGCCTCGCCGGCATCGCGCAGGACTTCGGCGTCAACGTCTGAGTCCCCACCAGGGCGCGGCGCGGGGCGGGTCCGCGGATCCCCGGATCCGCCCCGGCGGCCGCAGTGGCCGCGGTGACCCCCCGGCCCCCTCCCGGCCGTCCGGGGAGGGGTCCGGGTGCGGCGGGGCGGCCGCACGCCTCCGGCCGGGGGCAGCCCCGGCGCGGCCGGGCCCGGGCGCGGGCGCGGCGGTCAGCGGGGACTGTCCTCGCCGTACAGCCACACGTCCCACACCCGCCGCAGGTCCCGGCCCGTCTGCCGCTCGGCGTACGCGGTGAAGTCCGCGGTGCTCGCGTTCCCGTGCCGCCGCTCGGCCGCCCAGCCGCGCAGCAGCGCCGAGAACGCCGCGTCACCCGCCTCCTGCCGGATCCGGTGCAGCACCATCGCCCCCCGGTGGTAGACCGGGTTCCCCGAGATGTCCTCCGGCCCGGGCGGCGACGCCGGCGGGAACGCGTCCCAGTCGGAGTCCGCCGCCGGATCCACCGCGGTGTCCCCGGCCAGGAACGCGTCGAAGCGCTGCTCGGCGGTCGGCCCGCCGTGCTCCTCCGCCCACAGCCACTCCGCGTACGTGGCGAACCCCTCGTTCAGCCACATGTCCTTCCACGACGCCGGCGACACCGAGTTCCCGAACCACTGGTGCGCCACCTCGTGCAGCAGCAGGTCCTCCGTCGGCGCGCCCGGGAACACCGGCCGCGTCTGCGTCTCCAGCGCGTACTCCAGGCTCCCCGACGGCAGCACGATCGCACCGCCCGCCGAGAACGGGTACGGCCCGAACCGCGCCGCCGCCCACTCCGTCATCTCCGCCAGCCGCCCCAGCGCCGGCGCGCTCCCCGCCTCCTCGCCCGGGTCGACCGCCGTGTACAGCGGCACCCCGGAGGGCGTCCGCCCCTCCGTCACCCGGAACTTCCCCACCGCCGCCGTGACCAGGTAGCTCGCCACCGGCTCCGGGCTGTGCCACGCGAACGCCGTCCGCCCGTCGCCGGTGTCCGTACGCGTGCGCAGCCGGCCGTTCGAGACGGCCTCGTACCCCCGCGGCACGGTCAGCACCACGTCGTATGCGGCCTTGTCGCTGGGGTGGTGGTTCCCCGGGAACCACGTCATCGACCCGACCGGCTCCCCCACCGCGACCGCCCCGCCGTCCAGGCGGATCCAGCCCTCCGTGGAACCGTCCGGGTCCTCGTGCGGCTTCGGCCTGCCGCTGTAGACGACCTCCGTGCGGAACACCTCGCCCGCCGCCACGTCGTCGGCCGGCCGCACCGTCAGCTCGGTACCCGTCCGGTTGAACCGGGCCGCGGCGCCCTGCACCGCGACGCGCTCCACCTTCAGCCCGCTGAAGTCCAGGTTGAACGAACTCAGCCCCTGCTCCGCCCGCGCCGTGATCACCGCGCGGCCGCGCAGCACCCCGTCCGCCGGGTCGTAGCCCAGGTCCAGCCCGTAGTGCTCCACCTGGTACCCGCCGTTGCCCGCCTTCGGGAAGTACGGGTCCCGCAGCCCCGACGCCCCCGGCCGGCCCTGCACCGGCTCGGCCGTACACCCCGTCCCCGCGACGAGGAGCACGGCGGAGGCCAGACCGGCGAGACGGGAGAGCGTACGGGTATCCACTCCACGATCTTATGGGGTTGTATGTGCGCAACGGCCCGATTCGGCCGCGGCCCGGGCTCCCGCCCGGCACCGCGGCCGCACCCGCCGGACGGCTACTTCGCCAGCGCGTCCACGCCCGCCTTCGCGAACTTCTCGTCCAGCTCACCGCTCGGCGCACCGGCCACGCCGATGCCCGCCACCGGCGCACCCGACGCCTGCACCGGCACACCGCCGCCGAGGAACAGCGTCCCCGGGATGTCCTTCAGGTTCGGGGCCTGCGCCAGCCGGCCCGCCAGCACCGACGTCGGCGCGTTCCACGCGACCGCCGTGAACGCCTTGCGCTGGGCCGACTCGTACGACTGCGGGCCCGCGCCGTCACCGCGCAGCGTGACGATCGTGTTGCCGTTGCGGTCCACCACCGCGACCGTCACCCGCTGGTTCTCCGCGCGCGCCGCCTCCAGCGCCGCCTGCGCGGCCCGCGCCGCCGCGTCGACCGTCAGGTGCGTCGACGTCGTGAACGCCTTGCCGTCCACCGCACCGTCCTTCTTCGCCGCGGCCGCGGCCGGCGCCGCCGCCGGCTGCGCCGCATTGGCGCTCACCGCGCCGAACGTGCCGGCGCCCAGCGCGACGACGAGGGCGGTACCGGTCAGAACACGGGTGCGGGTCTTCATCTCTGCTGCTCCTGGGATCGTCGACGGCCGCGCCGATGCGCCGGCCGCCGCTGCCGGACGCCGTGCGTCCGGCCCGTCGGGACACCTCCAGCCTCCGCCCGCACTCCCCTCCCCCACGTCCCCGTACCGGCTCGCCTCCCCGCCCGGACCGGACGACCCCCGGGTCGTCCGATCGGCTGATGCGCACCCGCCCGCCGCCCCGCTTGGCTGGAGGCGCCACCGCCCGCCACCGGGCACGATGGAGCCGAGCAGCCACGCCCCACCGGGAGCCCGACGTGACCACCCACCCCCACCCCGCCCCCGCACGCGAGGGCGGCACCCGGATGCTCGCGGCGGTCATGCACACCGCCTTCTTCCTCCTCCTCACCGCTTCCGTCGCCCGCTACCTCCTGCGCCACCCCGGCTCCCCCGACACCCCGTGGATCATCGCCCTCGCCACCGCGCTCGCCCTCCTCTACGTCCTCGGCCCCGCCCTCGGCGCCGCCCCCACCCTGCGCCGCCTCGTCTGGCTCGGCCTCGTCACCGCCACCTGGGTCGTCCTCGTCGACCTCGCCCCCAGCTTCGCCTGGTGCGCCGTCCCCCTCTTCTTCACCGCCCTGCGCACCCTCCCCCCGCGCGCCGCCATCGCCCTCGTCGCCACCCTCACCGCCTTCGTCGTGGCCGCGCAGCTCCGGCTCGCCGACGAGTTCGACCCCAACCTCCTCGTCGCCCCTCCCGCGATCGCCGCGCTCGCCACCGCCGTCTTCGTCCACATGGAACGCCAGGCCGAAGCCCAGCGGACCCTCATCGACGACCTCCTGCGCACCCGCCGCGAACTCGCCGCCACCGAACGCCGCGAAGGCACCCTCGCCGAACGCCAGCGCCTCTCCATGGAGATCCACGACACCCTCGCCCAGCACCTCTCCAGCCAGCAGATGCTCCTCCAGGCCGCCGACCGCGTCTGGGACGCCGACCCAGCCACCGCCCGCGCCCACGTCCGCACCGCCAACGGGATCGCCGCCCGCGGCCTCGCCGAGGCCCGCCGCCTCGTCCACGACCTCGCCCCCACCGAACTGGCCGGCGGCGCCGACCTGCCCGAAGCCCTCCACACCCTCGACGCCGGCCCCGGGGTCGCCGTCCGCTTCCACCTCGAGGGGACGCCCGTCCCCCTGCCCGACCGCGTGCAGTCCGCCCTCCTGCGCGTCGCCCAGGGCGCCCTCGCCAACATCCGCGAACACGCCGGCGCCCGCACCGCCGCCCTCACCCTCACCTACCTCGGCGACCAGGTCGTCCTCGACGTCGCCGACGACGGCCGCGGCTTCCCCGCCACCGGCACCGCCCGCCCCGGCACGGCCCCCGACCAGGCCACCGGACGCGGACACGGCCTCCCCGCCATGCGCGCCCGCCTCGGCCAGCTCGGCGGCACCCTCACCGTCGAATCCACCCCGGGCGAAGGCACCGTCCTCTCCGCCGCCATCCCCCTGGAGCACCACCCATGACGACCCTCCTCCTCTGCGACGACCACGCCGTCGTCCGGGCCGGCCTCCTCGCCCTCCTCGCCAGCGCCCCCGACATCGACGTCCTCGGCGAGGCCGGCAGCGGAGAGGAAGCCGTCGCCCTCGCCGCCCGCCTCCGCCCCGACGTCGTCCTCATGGACCTCCAGCTCGGCGACGGCATCGACGGCGTCGAAGCCACCCGTCGCATCACCGCCGCCCCGAACCCGCCCCACGTCCTCGTCCTCACCACCTACGACACCGACGCCGACATCACCCGCGCCATCGGCGCCGGAGCCACCGGCTACCTCCTCAAAGCCGAACGCCCCGAGGAGCTCTTCGCCGCCATCCACGCCGCCGCCCAGGGACGCACCACCCTCTCCGCCCCCGTCGCCAGCCGCGTCATGGCCGCCATGCGCGGCACCCGCCCCACCCTCACCGACCGCGAACTCGACATCCTCGGCCAACTCGCCCGCGGCCTCGGCAACCGCGACATCGCCCGCGCCCTGTTCATCAGCGAAGCCACCGTGAAAACCCACCTCGGCCGCATCTACGACAAACTCGGCGTCGACACCCGCGCAGGCGCCGTCTCGGTGGCCAAGGAGCAACGCCTCCTCCCCTGACCGGGGCCCGCGGGGGGGGGTGGGACCACGCCCGGGGACGCAAGCCGGGCGCGGGCCGGGCGCGGCCGGCAGCAGTCGGCAGCCGGGGCAAGGCTGCCGGGCCGTGAACGGGACGCACGGCAGACCGCAGTGCGGCGAGGGGGGCACCGCCGCCGGGGCCGCACCCGGAAGGGCGCGGCCCCGGCAGGTGGACCCGCGCGGGACGACGCGGCGGCCTTCACGGCTGGGGCGGCGGGCAGCGCCGGCCCCTACGCCGCCCCGCGCGCGGTGCCCGCGCGTGCCCCGTGACACCATCGGCTACGTGCTCGACATCGGCTACTCCCTCTCCCGACGCTTCCCCGACCCCCCGCAGACCGACTACCGCACCGCGGACGTCCGCCTCCTGCGCCACGACCTCTTCTGCGGCGACGTCTACCTCGCCGACACCGAAACCGACCGGGAAGTGTCCACGGCCTGGGGATGGGTCCCCGTACTCGACTTCGCGTGGGCCCTGTGCGACATCGTCGAGGAACTCGACCGCGACCCCCGCGGCAGCCGCTCCTCCGACCGCCGCCACGCCGAACTCGACTTCACCGAGTCCACCGACCGCATCCTCTTCGAACGCCGCTTCGGCTGGGTCGACATCGAAGCCGACTGGATGGCCCCCGAGGAACCCCCGCTGACCTTCAGCCACCGCCTCCTGCGCCGCGAGGCCCGCGACTTCCTCCACGACCTCATCGCCGACCTCGTCGACATGCACGAGGACCTCGCCGACAACCCGGCCATCTGGACCCTCCAGTCCCGCTTCCCGCGCGTCCCCGCCTGAGCCGCCTGACCCGCCGCCAGAGGGGGCGTACGGGGGAGGGCACAACGGGCAGACGGCCTGCTCCGCGGCCCCGAAACGCGACACCCCGCCCCCTGGACACCCCCCTGCCCCCGGTGTACCAACTCCCCCATGACGATCAACGGCGGCATCTCCTTCTGGCACGCCGCGGACTCCGGCGCCACCCCGCCCGCCCGCGCACCCCTCACCGGCGACACCACGGCCGACGTCGTCATCGTCGGCGGCGGCTACACCGGCCTGTGGACCGCCTACCACCTCAAGACCGCCGCACCCGGCCTCCGCGTCACCGTCCTGGAGCAGAAGACCTGCGGCTACGGCGCCTCCGGCCGCAACGGCGGCTGGCTCTACAACGGCATCGCCGGCCGCGACCGCTACGCCCGCCTCCACGGCCTCCCCGCGGCCCGCCGCCTCCAGCAGGCGATGAACGCCACCGTCACCGAGGTCATCGAGACCGCCGCGCAGGAGGGCATCGACGCCGACATCCACCGCGGCGGCGTCCTGGAAGTCGCCCGCACCCCCGCCCAACTCGCCCGCCTCAAGGCCTTCCACCAGGCCGAAGCAGCCTTCGGCGAGACCGACCGCCTCCTCCTCGGCGCCGCCGAGACCCGCGCCCGCATCGACGTCGCCGACGCCGTCGGCGCCACCTGGACCCCCCACGGCGCCCGCGTCCACCCCCTCAAGCTCCTCCGCGGCCTCGCCGCCGCCTGCGAACGCCTCGGCGTGGCCATCCACGAGTCCACCCCCGTCACCGGCCTCGCCCCCCGCCGCGCCACCACCCCCTACGGCACCGTCCGCGCCCCCTACGTCCTGCGCTGCACCGAGGGCTTCACCGCCTCCCTCAAGGGCCAGAAGCGCTCCTGGCTCCCCATGAACTCCTCGATGATCGCCACCGCCCCGCTCCCCGAAGCCACCTGGCAGCGCATCGGCTGGGACGGCGCGGAGACCCTCGGCGACATGGCCCACGCCTACATGTACGCCCAGCGCACCGCCGACGGCCGCATCGCCCTCGGGGGCCGGGGCGTCCCGTACCGCTTCGGCTCCCGCACCGACAACGACGGCAGCACCAGCCCCGCGACGATCACATCCCTCACCCGCCTCCTGACGGCGTTCTTCCCCGCCCTCGCCGGGGTGGAGATCACCCACGCCTGGTCGGGCGTCCTCGGCGTCCCCCGCGACTGGTGCGCCACCGTAAGCCTCGACCGCACGACCGGCCTGGGCTGGGCGGGCGGCTACGTCGGCTCGGGCGTCGCCACCTCGAACCTGGCCGGCCGCACCCTGCGCGACCTGGTCCTCGGAGAGACCACCGAGCTGACCGCCCTCCCCTGGGTGAACCACCGCGTACGCCGCTGGGAGCCCGAGCCCTTCCGCTGGCTCGGCGTCCACGCCCTGTACGCCGCCTACCGCGAGGCCGACCGCCGCGAGACCGCCACCCACACCCCGACGACAACCCCCCTGGCCCGCCTGGCCGACCGCATCGCGGGCCGCCACTGACGCACCGGACGAAGAAGACCCCGGACCACCAAGGGTCCGGGGTCTTCCACTCCTGTACGAATTCCCTCGGCCAGAACGGCTCTGACCTGGAATGGAGCCCCCTGTCGGATTCGAACCGACGACCTACGCTTTACAAGAGCGGTGCTCTGGCCAGCTGAGCTAAGGAGGCGCGTGACACTGCGCAGTGCACAGAATCCCCCTCACTTTACACAGCCGCCCACCCGAGCCGCGAAGCACTTTTCCGCCTCCGTGCAGCCGATCGACCACCCGTTCCCCTCGCGTCCAGGGTCCACCCGGCCGCCGCCGAGGCGGACGTCACGTGGGGGCGGGTGCTGACAGGAGGCGGTTCGCGGGGTAGCGTCGGGCGGAAGTCCGCTCTGCGGACCAGACCACTCACTTCCTTCCACTCGGATCGTCCGGCACGTTCCTGCCGGTAGAAGGGATGCACCCCCATGGCTTCTGTCACCTTCGACAAGGCGACCAGGCTCTACCCCGGCGGCGACAAGCCCGCCGTCGACGCCCTCGACCTCGAGATCGAGGACGGCGAGTTCCTCGTCCTCGTCGGCCCCTCCGGCTGCGGCAAGTCCACGTCGCTGCGCATGCTCGCCGGCCTGGAGGACGTCAACGGCGGCGCCATCCGCATCGGCGACCGCGACGTCACCCACCTGCCGCCCAAGGACCGGGACATCGCGATGGTGTTCCAGAACTACGCGCTGTACCCGCACATGACCGTCGCCGACAACATGGGCTTCGCCCTGAAGATCGCCGGCGAGGACAAGGCGACCATCCGCCGCAAGGTCGAGGACGCGGCGAAGATGCTCGACCTGACCCAGTACCTGGACCGCAAGCCGAAGGCGCTCTCCGGCGGCCAGCGCCAGCGCGTCGCCATGGGCCGCGCGATCGTCCGCAAGCCGCAGGTGTTCCTGATGGACGAGCCGCTGTCGAACCTCGACGCCAAGCTGCGCGTCTCGACGCGTACGCAGATCGCCGCGCTCCAGCGCGACCTGGGCATCACCACCGTGTACGTGACGCACGACCAGGTCGAGGCCATGACGATGGGCGACCGCGTCGCCGTGCTCAAGGACGGCCTGCTCCAGCAGGTGGACACGCCGCGGAACATGTACGACCGCCCGGCGAACCTCTTCGTGGCCGGCTTCATCGGCTCCCCGGCCATGAACCTGGTCGAGGTCCCGATCGCCGACGGCGGCGTGAAGTTCGGCGAGACCGTCGTCCCGGTGTCGCGCGAGGCGATCTCCGCCGCCGCGGACGCCGGCGACCGGACCGTCACGGTCGGCGTGCGCCCCGAGCACTTCGACATCGGCACCGAGGGCGGCCTGACGATCACCGTCAACGTCGTCGAGGAGCTCGGCGCCGACGGCTACGTGTACGGCCGCACCGACAAGGCGGACGGCGGCGGCCAGGACATCGTGGTCCGCGTCGGCGGCCGCAGCATCCCCGAGAAGGGCTCCAGCCTGCACGTGGTCCCGCGGGCCGGCGAGATGCACGTGTTCTCCACGTCGACCGGCGCCCGCCTGTCCGACTGACGGCGCACCGGCCGGACACCGGTCACGTGGGAAGGGGTGCCCCCGCCGGGGGGCACCCCATTCCCCATTCCCCGGCCCTCCACACCCGCCCCGTCAACACGGGAATCGAAAAACCACGTCGAACCATCCCTCGACCGGGTGACTAATTGTCGCCGGTTACGCACCGAGCGCTACTCTCCCCTCGTGACCCACACTGCCCGCCGAATCGGCCGATCCCTCGCCCTGGTCCTGCCCGTCGTCATGGTCCTGTCCGGGACCCTCGCGGTCACGATGGTCCCGTGGGCGGACAACAGCTCGTCCCGGATCCTGACCGCGTCCGCGGAGGACGTCTCCGTGCCCGCGAAGCCGCGCGCCCCGCAGGACGTGCTGCGCGACAAGCTCCTCGGGGAGCTCCGGGCGGGTGAGCAGCCGGGTGACGTCCTGACGCACCTGCAGCAGGAGGTGGACCGGCGGCCGTCGCTGGCCGGCCACTGCGCGGGCATCGCGCGGGCGCTGGGCCGGGCCGCCGTGGAGGCGTACGGCCCGACGAAGGCGCAGTCGTACGCGCGCCCCGTCTGCGACACCGCGTACGCGTCGGGCGTGGCGTCGATGGGCTGACGCCGGCCTGACGCCAGGCGCCGGATTTCCGGCGTCCGGGTCAGTGGCGCCCGGTCCGGCCACCCCGGGCGGGCCCCTACGCTGGCGGCCATGACCGACGCGCCACCGCCCCCCGCACCCCGCTCCACCCGCTCCACCCGTTCCGCGGCCGCGATCCCGGCTCCGCTCGCGCAGGCCCCCGCCCAGGCGGTGGTCTTGGCGGGGGGTCAGGGGTCGCGGCTGCGGCCGTATACGGACGACCGGCCGAAGCCGATGGTGGAAATCCCCGGCACCGGAGTGCCCATCATCGGCCACCAGTTGGCATGGCTGGCGGCGGAGGGGGTGACGGACGCGGTGGTGTCCTGCGGGCACCTCGCGGGCGTCCTCCAGGAGTGGCTGGCCGGGGCGGACCTGCCGCTGCGGGTGACGACGGTGGTGGAGGAGGAGCCGCTGGGCCGGGGCGGCGGCCTCAAGTACGCGGCCCGCCACCTGCCGTCCCCGGACGCGCCGTGGTACGCGACGAACGGCGACGTCTGGACGCGCTTCTCGCTGCGCGAGATGGCCGCGTTCCACGCGGAGCGCGGCGCGGTGGCGACCCTGGCGCTGGCGCGGCCGCGGATCCCGTGGGGGGTGGTGGAGACGAACGAGTTCGGGCAGGTCCTCGACTTCATCGAGGCGCCGCCGTCGCCGTACCAGGTGAACGCGGGGGTGTACGTGTTCGCGCCGGACTTCGCGGCGCTGCTCCCGGACGTCGGCGACCACGAGCGGACGACGTTCCCCCGCCTGGCCCGCGCCCGCCGCCTGGCCGGCTACCCGCTCCCCCAGGGCGCGTACTGGCGCGCGATCGACACGGCGAAGGACCTGTCGGAGGCCGCCCGCGAACTGGCCGCGGCGCAGGGCGGCTCCTGAGCGGGTGACAGAAGCGGGGCCCGGTGCGCTTGTCCGCGCGCCGGGCCCCGCCTGTGTGCTCGTGCCGGTGGGTCAGCCGAGGAGGCCGCCCACGAGGCCCGGCTTGGTGGCGGGGGTGTCGCCGCCGGAGGTTTCGCTGCGGGTTCCCGTGCCGCTCGACGGGGGCTTGGGGGTGGACTGCTTCGGGGCCGTGCCGGTGGTGGAGCTGCTGCCGGTGCGGGTCGAGGCGGTGGGCTGGGAGCCGGTGCCCGCGGTCTGCCGCGAGGTGGTGCCCGAGGTGGTGCGGCCCGTCTTCGCGGAGGGGGACGGGGTGGCGGTGGGCTCGGGGGACTTGGAGGGCTGCTGGGTCGGGGACTGCTGCTGGGGCTGCCGGGACGTGGCGGCGGGCTTCGGGAGCGGGGAGCCCGGGAGGTAGTTGCTGGGTGCCTGGCCGGGTCCGGGGACGGTGACGACGGTGCTGGAGCGGACGGCTCCGCCGAGGAGGGAGCCGATGAGGAGGGTGAGCCCGCAGACGACGGTGGCCATGATGGTTCCGCGGCGCAGGACGCGGCGGCGCAGGGTCCACAGTTCGGAGCGGGGGCCGAGGGTCCGCCAGGCTTCGCCGGCGAGGCGCCCGTCGAGGGAGTAGACGGGGGCGCCGGCGATGATCAGCGGGCTCCAGGCGGCCAGATAGATGATGTCGGGGGCGTCGTAGGCGGGGACGGTCTTCCAGCTGACGGTCATCAGGAGGGCGGCGGAGAGCAGCGCCCCGATGCAGGCGGCGAGGCGCTGCCAGAGTCCGAGGACGGTCAGGACGCCGACGATGACCTGGAGGAAGGCGACGCTGAGCCCGGCCCCTACCGGGTGGGCGAGGGCGAAGTCGCGGAGCGGCTCGGCCAGCGCCCAGGGGTGGAGGGTGCGGAGCCAGGTGACCATGGAGCCGCGTTCGCCGCCGTCGAAGTAGACGGGGTCGCACAGCTTGCCCATGCCGGCGTAGATGGAGATGAAGCCGAGGAAGACGCGCAGGGGGAGGAGTACGACGCCGAGGTTCATGCGGCGTCCGGGGTAGTACGAGGCCTGCGCGCGGCTGTCGCCGGGAGCGCGGCGGAGGGCGTCGGCCGGGTGGCCGCCCGGGCTGCCCGGCCCGCCGGCATACGGGATGCCCGCCCCGCCCGGCCCGCCTGTGTACGGGATGCCCGGCCCGGCCGGCCCGCCCGGCCCACCGGCGTACGGCCCGCCCGACCCACCGGCGTACGGCCCGCCCGGCGCGCCGGCGTAGGGGCCGCGGAGGTCCCGTACGGCGGCCAGGGGGCGGGTCTCGTCGGGGGCGCCGTGGGTGCGCTGGCCGATGACGGTCGGCGTGGGAACGGTGTCGCCGGTGAGGTCGCGGGCGACGTCGATCCGGGGGATGACCTGGGTGGCGCCCCTGTCGTGTTCGTGGTGGCCGCGGCCGTGTTCGCGTACGGCCTGGAGGAGGCCGCCCATGGCGGCGGTGTCGCCCTGGGCGGATTTGCCGCTCCAGACGACGGGGGCCCGGCGGCGGCCGGCGGCGGCTCCGGCGGCCGCCGCGGCGGCGGCGCCGAGGACGGGTACCCGGCCGGGGGTGTTCGCGGGCTTGGAACGCGCGCTCGGGCTCGGTGCGAGCCGCACGCGGAAGCTGGCGTGGTTCACGATGACCTGTGCGGGGTCGCACGGCACCTTGACCATGCTCAGCGCGGGCTGGTCGTCGAACCCTGACGTTCTTGTGTCCACACTCATCTAACCGAGTGATCAGTGTTTAGGACACTGCCTTGACGGGGTTGTTGTGTCCGAGACCCGTCAAGATCAAGCCACCCCGCCCGGAAGGGGCGGGGCGGCACGCTCACGGGTCATCGGACGTGCGCCGACCGGCCGAAGCCGGCCCGGGGTTCAGGAGCGGCGGCGGGCGGCCTCGTAGAGGACGACGCCCGCGGCGACACCGGCGTTGAGGGACTCGGCCCCGCCCGGCATGGGGATGCGGACGAGGTAGTCGCAGTTCTCGCCGACGAGGCGGCCGAGGCCCTTGCCCTCGGAGCCGACGACGATGACGACGGGCCCGGCGAGGGCGTCGAGGTCGGCGACGGAGTGCTCGCCCTCGGCGGCGAGGCCGACGACGGTCAGGCCGGCCTTCTTGTAGTCCTGGAGGGCGCGGGTGAGGTTGGTGACCCGGGAGACGGGCGTGCGGGCCGCGGTGCCGGCGGAGGTCTTCCAGGCGCCGGCGGTCATCCCGGCGGCGCGCCGCTCGGGGATGACGACGCCGTGGCCGCCGAAGGCCGAAACCGAGCGGACGATCGCGCCGAGGTTGCGGGGGTCGGTGACGCCGTCGAGGGCGACGATGAGGGGTTCCTCGCCGTTGTCGTACGCGGCTTCGGTGAGCTCCTCGGGGTGGGCGTACTCGTACGGCGGGACCTGGAGGACGAGGCCCTGGTGGTTGAGGCCGCCGGTCATCCGGTCGAGCTCGGGGCGCGGGGCCTCCATCAGGTTGACGTTGCCGCGCTCGCCGGCGAGCTGGAGGGCCTCGCGGACGCGCTCGTCGTTGTCGATGAACTGCTGCACGTACAGGGTGGTGGCGGGCACGCCGTCGCGCAGGGCCTCGAAGACGGGGTTGCGGCCGACGACCATCTCGCTCTGGCCCTTGGGGCCGCCGCGCCGGGGCGCGGGGCGGCGCTTGGCGGCGTGCTTGGCCGCGGCGTTGGCGAGGCGGAACTTCTTGTGGCCCTTGCGGTCCTCGGCCTTGGGCGTGGGGCCCTTGCCCTCCAGGCCCTTGCGCCGCTGGCCGCCGCTTCCGATCGTGGCGCCCTTCTTGTTGGACGTGCGGCGTCCCCTGCGCTGGCTGTTCCCGGCCATGACCTCTACCTGTTTTCGTTGGTGCTGCGGTACGTACGTATGAAGAGTGTGCCGCCCGGGGGGCCGGGCGGCACAACAGAGCTGGTCCGGGCGGGTCCGGTCAGCGGGGTCCGAGGGTCCAGCGCGGGCCGGACGGGCTGTCCTCGATGACGAGTCCGGACTGCTGGAGCTGGTCGCGGATGGCGTCGGCGGTGGCCCAGTCCTTGCGGGCGCGGGCGGACTCGCGCTGGTCGAGGACGAGGCGGACGAGGGTGTCGACGGCTCCGTGGAGGTCGTCGCCGCGGTCGGCCTCCTGCGACCAGTGCGGGTCGAGGGGGTCGAGGCCGAGGACGCCGAGCATGGCGCGCACCTCGGCGAGGCGGGCGATGGCGGCGTCCTTGTCGTCGGCGGCGAGCGCGCTGTTGCCCTGGCGGACGGTGGTGTGGACGATGGCGAGCGCCTGCGGGACGCCGAGGTCGTCGTCCATGGCCTCGGCGAAGGCGGGCGGGACCTCGGAGGCGGGTTCGACGGGGCCGCCGGCCTTCTCCACGACGCGCTGGACGAAGCCCTCGATGCGCGCGAAGGCGGCCTCGGCCTCGCGCAGCGACTCCTCGCTGTACTCGATCATGGATCGGTAGTGCGGGGTGCCGAGGTAGTAGCGCAGCACGATCGGGCGCCAGTTCTTGACCATCTCGGAGACGAGGACGGAGTTGCCGAGAGACTTCGACATCTTCTCGCCGGACATGGTGACCCAGGCGTTGTGCACCCAGTAGGAGGCGAAGTCGTCGCCGAACGCCTTGGCCTGGGCGATCTCGTTCTCGTGGTGCGGGAAGACCAGGTCGAGGCCGCCGCCGTGGATGTCGAAGGCGCTGCCGAGGTACTTGTGCGCCATCGCGGAGCACTCCAGGTGCCAGCCGGGGCGGCCGCGGCCCCAGGGGGTCTCCCAGTCGGGCTCGCCGGGCTTGGTGGCCTTCCACATGGCGAAGTCGCGGGGGTCGCGCTTGCCGGTGATGCCCTCCTCCGTCGGCTGCTGGAGGTTGTCGAGCTCCTGGTTGGAGAGCGCGAGGTAGCCGGGGTAGGAGCGGACGTCGAAGTAGACGCTGCCGTCGGCCTCGTAGGCGTGGCCGCGCTCGATGAGGCCGCGCATCATCTCGATCATCTCGGGGACGTGGCCGGTGGCGCGGGGCTCGTACGTGGGCGGGAGGCAGCCGAGGGCCTCGTAGCCGCTGTTGAAGGCGCGCTCGTTCTCGTAGCCGATGGACCACCAGGGGCGGTTCTGCTCGCCGCCCTTCTTGATGATCTTGTCGTCGATGTCGGTGACGTTCCGGATGAAGGTGACGTCGTAGCCGCGGTACTCGAACCAGCGGCGCATGATGTCGAAGTTGAGGCCGGAGCGGATGTGCCCGATGTGCGGGGCCGCCTGCACGGTGGCACCGCAGAGGTAGATCGAGACGCAGCCCTCGGCGAGCGGGGTGAAGTCGCGGATCTGCCGGGCGCTGGTGTCGTACAGGCGAATAGTCACGGCACCAGGGTAGTGCGCCGCGGGCAGTGCCCCGGGCCCCGTCGGGGGCGCGGCGGCGCTTTGCCGCCGCGGCGGGGAGCCGCCGTGAGCCGGGCGCCGCCGGGAGCGGCGCCCGGTATGGGCGGCCTGCGCGGATCAGGCCTGGTTCGTCCGGTACACCAGTGCGGTGGCGATGGCGGCGAGGCCCTCGGCGCGCCCGGTGAGGCCGAGTCCGTCGGTGGTGGTGCCGGAGACGGAGACGGGGGCGCCCGCGGCGGCGGAGAGCGCCTTCTGCGCCTCTTCGCGCCGCTTGCCGATCTTGGGGCGTACGCCGATCACCTGGACGGCGATGTTGCCGATCTCGAAGCCCTCGGCGCGGACGATGCGGGCGGCCTCCGCGAGGAGCGTGGTGCCGGAGGCGCCGGACCACTCCGGGCGGGAGGTGCCGAAGTGGGCGCCGAGGTCGCCGGCGCCGGCGGCGGAGAAGAGGGCGTCGCAGGCGGCGTGGGCGGCGACGTCGCCGTCGGAGTGCCCGGCGAGGCCGTCCTCGCCCTCCCACAGCAGGCCGGCGCACCACAGTTCACGGCCCGCCTCGAAGGCGTGGACGTCCGTGCCGATCCCGACGAGCGGGAGGAGCGGGGCGGGGGCGGGGCTAGTAGGCATCGGTGGCCCTCCTGCGGGCGAGTACGGCCTCGGCGAGGACCAGGTCGAGCGGACGGGTGACCTTGAAGGCCTCTTCGTGGCCGGGGACCACCACGACGGTGGTGCCGAGGCGCTCCACCATGCCGGCGTCGTCGGTGGCGCCCTCTCCGGACACGGCGACGGCCTCGTGGGCGCGGCGCAGGGTGGCGAGGTCGAAGCCCTGCGGGGTCTGGACGGCGCGCAGCCGCGCCCGCTCAGGGGTGGCGACGACCGGCTCGGGCTCGCCCGGCCTGCCGGGCTCGACCTCCTTGACGGTGTCGGCGAGGGGCAGGGCGGGGACGACGGCGGGGGCGCCGTCGCGGACCGCCTCGACGACGGCGTCGACGGTGTCCACAGGGACGAGCGGGCGCGCGGCGTCGTGGACGAGGACGCAGGTGATGTCGTCGGGGAGGGCGGCGAGGCCCGCGGCGACGGACTCCTGGCGGGTGTCGCCGCCGGGGACGACCAGCAGGTCGGTGCGGTCGGGCAGCGGGTGCTCGTCGAGGAGCCGGCGCACCTCGGCGGCGCCGTCGGGCGGTGCGACGACGACGACCAGGCGGACGGCCCGCGAGCGGGCCATGGCGCGGACGGCGTGGATGAGCATCGGGGTGCCGCCGAGGGCCCGCAGGGCCTTGGGGGCGCCCGGGCCGAGGCGTACCCCGCGGCCGGCGGCGGGGATCACCGCGGCGGTGCGCTGGGGGCGCGTTTCGTCAGACATTGAAGTAGCTCCGAGCCAAGGTTTGTGACTTCGGCCGACATGGGTATGGCCCTGGGGAGTGCCGGGTGCGACGCCCTCGCCCCTTCCGTGACGACCGGTCGAGCCGGCTGCCCGGACCCGGTACGCAGGTCGGGTCGGATCGAACCGGGTCGGATCGGGTCGCGCGTCGTGCCGGGTGCCGTGGGCGCGGGTGCGCCGGGTACGGCTCAGGACGGCGCGGGATCGGGCTGCGCGGGAGCGCGCCGCCGGGGGCTGCGCGGGATCAGGTGCGTATCGCGCCGCGCGCGTACGGTGCGGTGCGCTTGTGTACGCGTACGGGCGTGCGGCGAGGTGCGGCGGGCGGGTGCAGACATGCCGCAGCGCCCGGCAACGGCCCCCCGTTGGGGAGGCCGATCGTCGGGCACCGCGGCACGGCTGCGTACGGGTCTGCGCGTCGTCAGGACGCGAGGACCTCGTCGAGGAGGGCCTCGGCCTTGTCCTCGTTGGTGTTCTCCGCGAGCGCCAGCTCGCTGACCAGGATCTGGCGCGCCTTGGCGAGCATCCGCTTCTCACCGGCGGACAGCCCGCGCTCGCGCTCGCGGCGCCACAGGTCGCGCACCACTTCGGCGACCTTGATGACGTCGCCGGAGGCGAGCTTCTCCAGATTTGCCTTGTAGCGACGGGACCAGTTCGTCGGCTCCTCGTTGAGCGGTGCCCGCAGCACCTCGAAGACCCGGTCCAGCCCGTCCTGGCCGACTACGTCGCGAACGCCGACGAACTCCGCATTGTCGGCAGGCACACGAACCGTCAGGTCGCCCTGGGCGACCTTGAGCACCAAGTAGGTCTTGTCCACGCCTTTGATCTGGCGAGTTTCGATGGCCTCGATCAGCGCGGCCCCGTGATGGGGATAGACCACGGTGTCGCCAACCTTGAACGTCATGTGACAGGTACCCCTTCCGTGGCTATCCAGGGTAACACGAGAACTGACTGTTATGAATGGCGTTTTCGCAGGTCAGGGCACATCTCGGGGCTTGACAACTCCGGCGGGAACGTGCTGCGGAGGGCTCCGGAAGGGGGGTATTCGCAGGTCGGAGGCGCTGTGCGGACCGGGCGAAACGGCCACGTTACACCTCCCGGGGGACCCCTCCAGTGTGATGTACGTCCCGTTTTGCCGGGTTCCGCGTCGGGAAACCGAACTACTCCGTTCGACTACCGGCCACCCGAACGGAGTGGTTCCGGCCCAATCCCGGAATTGATCACGGAGAGGTGTTCGAGGGAATCCCGGAATTGATCACCGGGCCGCCGGAGCGCTATATGCGGCCGGCACGTGAACGGACCAGGAAGTGCCGGCGCTCTTCGCCGGCGGAACGGGTGCCCCCGGCCCGCGGAATGCGTGATCGCGGGGCCGGGGCAGCGGAGCCCGCCCGCTGCGGAGGGTCGGGTGCGGGGGCAGGGCGGCGGCTCGGTAACCTAAGCGCGCTGACACACCCTTAGGGCGGCTTTACCTCGGCCGTCCGCGGGACCGACCACCTTCCGTTCCGTACGTCCAAGGAGTTGCCGCCGCCGTGAGCCGCAGCCTTCGACGCGGCGCCCTCGCCGCCACCGCCGTCGTGTTCTCGATCGCCTCGCTGGCCGCCTGCGGTGCGGGCAACGACGCGCAGACCCTGCAGATCAAGCCGGACAACGCCGCCGCCTCCAAGGGCGACATCATGATCCAGAACGCGCTGGTGATCACCGGCAAGGACCGCAAGGGCTCGGCCGTCGTCTCCGCGACGCTCTTCAACGAGGGCGACAAGCCGGAGACGATCGACGCGATCACCCTGCCGGGCTCGCAGGGCAAGGTCGTCCTGAAGGGCGCCGAGGGCGCCGCCGGCAAGGTCACCGTGCCGGCCGGGGGCTCCGTCGTCCTGGGCGGCAAGGGCAACCCCTCCGCGGTGATCGAGGGCGGCAGCGAGGCCGTGAAGGACGGCGACGCCCAGAACGTCGTCTTCAAGCTGAGCACCACCGGCGACATCCAGCTGGAGGCGTTCGTCTTCCCGAACACCGGCATGTACGCGGGCTTCGGCCCGACCGGGGCCCCCGCCGCCGGCCCGTCCGCCTCCGGCAGCCCCTCCGCCTCCGCCTCCGGCAGCCCGGCCGCCTCGCCGTCCGCCGGCCCCTCGGGCTCCCCGGCCGCCTCCCCCTCGGGTGCGGCGTCGGGCTCCCCCGCCGCGTCGCCCTCGGGCTCCGCCTCGCACGCCGCCGGCCACTGAGTCACCGGCAGTCCCCGCCGAGCCAACGGAAGGGCCCCGTCCGCAGCGCGCGGACGGGGCCCTTCCCGCAGGTGGCGCGGGCGGCGGCCTACGGCTCGAACTTGTAGCCGAGGCCGCGGACGGTGACGAGGTAGCGCGGCGCCCCCGGGTCCGGCTCGATCTTGGCGCGCAGGCGCTTGACGTGCACGTCGAGGGTCTTGGTGTCGCCGACGTAGTCCGCGCCCCACACCCGGTCGATCAGCTGCATGCGCGTCAGCACCCGGCCGGCGTTGCGCAGCAGCATCTCCAGCAGGTCGAACTCCTTCAGCGGCAGGTCCACCTTGGCCCCGCCGACGGTCACCACGTGCCGGTCGACGTCCATGCGGACGGGGCCGGCCTCCAGGGCGGCCGGGGCGACCTCCTCCGGCTCGCCGCGGCGGCGCAGCACCGCGCGGATGCGGGCGACCAGCTCGCGCGAGGAGAACGGCTTGGTGACGTAGTCGTCGGCCCCTATCTCCAGCCCCACGACCTTGTCGATCTCGCTGTCCTTCGCGGTAACCATGATCACGGGGACGTTGGAGCGGCCGCGCAGCTGCCGGCAGACCTCCGTGCCGGGCAGGCCGGGGAGCATCAGGTCGAGGAGGACGAGGTCGGCGCCGTTGCGCTCGAACTCGTCGAGGCCGTCGGGCCCGGTCGCGGCGACCGCGACCTCGAATCCCTCCTTGCGGAGCATGTAGGAGAGGGCGTCGCTGAAGGATTCCTCGTCCTCGACGACGAGCACACGGGTCACGGAAGGACCTCCGGGGCAGGATTGGGCAGTTCTGGCGTTCTGTGCATCAGGCGGGGGTCGGGTGGCCGGGGGTGGGCGACTGGTCCGCCTCCCCCGCGGGGGCCCGGGAGGGGCCCGTGGACGCGGCCGCCTCGGGCAGCCGCAGCGTGAACGTGGAGCCCTGGCCCTCCGAGCTCCACACGGAGACCTCCCCGCCGTGGGAGGCCGCCACGTGCTTGACGATCGCGAGGCCGAGGCCCGTTCCGCCGGTGGCGCGGGAGCGGGCCGGGTCGACGCGGTAGAAGCGTTCGAAGATCCGTTCGCGGTCCTTCTCGGGGATGCCGATGCCCTGGTCGGTGACGGAGATCTCGATCAGGTCCCCGCCGGGCGCGGTGACGCGGCGGGCGGCGATCCCGACGCGCGTCCGGGCGGGGCTGTAGTTGACGGCGTTCTCCACCAGGTTGCCCAGGGCCGCCGCGAGCTGGCCGCGGTGCCCCCAGACACGCAGGTCGGCGGTGCCGCCCGACGCCATGGTGATGTGCTTCGCCGACGCGGTGTGGCGGCAGCGGTCGACCGCCTCCTCCACGAGCGTGTCCACGCGGACGGGCTCGGCGTCGTCCAGCGGGTCGTCGTTCTGCACCCGGGACAGGTCGATCAGCTCCTGGACGAGGTTGATCAGGCGGGTCGCCTCGATCTGCATGCGGCCCGCGAAGCGGCTGACCGCCTCGGGGTCGTCGGCGGCGTCCATCACGGCCTCGGACAGCAGGGAGATCGCGCCCACCGGCGTCTTCAGCTCGTGCGAGACGTTCGCGACGAAGTCGCGGCGCACGGCCTCGATACGGCGGGCCTCGGTCAGGTCCTCGACCAGCAGCAGCACCAGCCGGGAGCCCAGCGGCGCCACCCGCGCCGAGACCGCGAGGGCCTCCCCCCGGCCGGTGCCGCGGCGCGGCAGGTCCAGCTCGACCTGGCGTATCTCCCCGTCGCGGCGCGTGTCCCGGGCCATGTGCAGCATCGGCTCCACGGCGAGCCGCCCGCCGCGGACGAGCCCGAGGGCGTACGCGGCGGAGCTGGCCTTGACCACCGCGTCGCTCTCGTCGAGGACGACGGCGGAGGAGCGGAGCACCGACAGCACGGTGTCGACCCCGGGCGGGAGCACCGCGTTGATGTCGGGGCGCATGGAGCTCCGGGTGGGGCGGGCCTGGTCGCGCTCACTCCAGCGGAACGCCAGCATGGCGACGACACCGGTGCATGCACCGGCCACCGCTGCAGCTGCGGCGACCGCCGCGTTCACGTCCATGTGTCCAGGTTAAGCAGGCACGACGGCAGTTCCCCAGCCGTTCGGGGGCCGCCTCGAACAGTCGTCGCCCAGAGTTCACCGCGGCGACGGAGCCGATTCACTTCCGGTGCCGAAGTCGGACGCGTTCGCCGTCCAGCGTGGCACCGTGGGGCTCGAGCCCGCACCCGGCCCGGGCCCCGGGCACCGCGCAGTAGGCCAAGAGAGGGACACCATGCGTGACGCGTACCACGAGGAACTGGACTCGATCGGCGAGAGCCTCGTCGAGATGGCCCGGCTGGTCGGCTCCGCCATCGGGCGGGCCACGACGTCCATGCTCGACGCCGACCTGAAGCTCGCCGAGAGCGTCATCGCGGCCGACCAGAAGATCGACGACCTCCAGCACGACCTGGAGGCCCGGGCGATCGCGCTGCTCGCCCGGCAGCAGCCGGTCGCGACGGACCTGCGGATCGTGGTGACCTCGCTGCGCATGAGCGCCGACCTGGAGCGCTCCGGCGACCTCGCTCAGCACGTGGCCAAGCTGGCCCGGCTGCGGTTCCCCGACGCGGCGGTCCCGCGGGACCTGCACGCGACGATCCTGGAGATGGGCCAGCTGGCGCAGCGGCTGATGGCGAAGGCCGCCGAGGTGATCATCACGAAGGACGTGGACCTCGCGCTCCAGCTGGAGACGGACGACGACGAGATGGACCAGCTGCACCGCACGCTGTTCCAGCACCTGATGGACGACCGCTGGAAGCACGGCATCGAGACGGCGGTGGACGTGACGCTGCTGGGCCGCTACTACGAGCGGTTCGCGGACCACGCGGTGTCGGTGGCCAAGCGCGTCGTGTACCTGGTGACGGGCGAGCACGCGGACGAGCTGCAGGCGCCGGTCCCGCCGGAGGAGGTCTGACCGGGCAGCCGGGCGGCCGGGGTCGGTCCCGGTACGGGCGCCTTCGAGCCCCTGTGCGCCGTTGACGCGCCCGTGCGGCTGGGCATGAATGAGGCGGAAGGCAGTAGGCCCACGCGTACACCGCCTGCGAGGAGGAACCATGCCCGATTCCCCCGTCCCCGTCACTCCGGAGTCCGAGCGGGAGCCGGCTCCGGAGCCCCTGCGGCTCCCGCTGCTCGCGGCCTGCGGCTGCGGCTCGGGCTGCGGCTGCGGCTGCCAGTCCGGAGCCCCCTGCCAGTGCGGCGGCTGACACCGCCCACCCCGGCCCCACCGAACACCCGGGAGCCCCCCGGCCCGCACATGCCGCGGCCAGGGGGCTCCTTCGGGGCCTCTTACTTCTTCTTGCCCTGGTTCTTGACGGCCTCGATGGCGGCCGCGGCGGCCTCCGGGTCGAGGTAGGTGCCGCCCGGGTTGAGGGGCTTGAAGTCGGCGTCGAGCTCGTACGCGAGCGGGATGCCGGTCGGGATGTTCAGGCCCGCGATGTCGGCGTCGGAGATGCCGTCGAGGTGCTTGACCAGGGCGCGCAGGGAGTTGCCGTGCGCGGCGACCAGGACGGTGCGGCCGGCCAGCAGGTCCGGGACGATGCCGTCGTACCAGTACGGCAGCATGCGGCCGACGACGTCCTTGAGGCACTCCGTGCGCGGGCGCAGCTCCGGCGGGATCGTCGCGTAGCGCGCGTCGTCCGACTGGGAGAACTCGGTGCCGTCCTCGAGCGGCGGCGGCGGGGTGTCGTAGGAGCGGCGCCACAGCATGAACTGCTCCTCGCCGAACTCGGCGAGGGTCTGCGCCTTGTCCTTGCCCTGGAGGGCGCCGTAGTGGCGCTCGTTCAGGCGCCAGGAGCGGTGGACCGGGATCCAGTGGCGGTCGGCGGCCTCCAGGGCCAGCTGCGCGGTGCGGATGGCGCGCTTCTGGAGGGAGGTGTGCACGACGTCGGGGAGCAGGCCGGCGTCCTTGAGCAGCTCACCGCCGCGGACCGCCTCCTTCTCGCCCTTCTCGTTGAGGTTGACGTCCACCCAGCCGGTGAACAGGTTCTTCGCGTTCCACTCGCTCTCGCCGTGGCGGAGCAGGATCAGCTTGTACGGTGCGTCGGCCATGCACAGGAGCCTAATGGACGCCTCCGGCGGGCGGCACGCGGTGCCGGGGCCCTCGCGGATTGACGGTGCGCGTCAATCCGGTGGCTTCCGGAAGTCCGTGAACCGTAGGGTGCGGACTGCTGATGAGCCACTTACATGTTCGGGGGGATGCGGTCATGTCCGCGGGAAGTCTCATGCGTGCCGCACGCGAGAGCGTGTCCGGGCTGCCACGGGCGTTCTGGTGGCTGTGGGCGAGCACGCTCGTCAACCGGCTGGGCGGGTTCGTCGCCACGTTCATGGCGCTGTACCTGACGCTGGAGCGCGGCTACTCGGCGTCGTTCGCGGGGCTCGTGGCGGCGCTGCACGGGCTGGGCGGCGTGGTGTCGTCGCTGGCGGCGGGGGTGATGACGGACCGGCTGGGGCGGCGGCCCACGATGCTCGCGGCGAACCTGGCCACGGCCGCCTCGGTGGCCCTGCTCGGGTTCATGGAGCACCCGGCGGCGATCGCCGCGGTGGCGCTGCTGGTGGGCATGGCCTCGAACGCCTCCCGGCCGGCGGTGTCGGCGATGATGGCGGACATCGTCCCGCCCGAGGACCGGGTGCGGGCCTTCGCCCTGAACTACTGGGCCATCAATCTGGGCTTCGCGATCAGCTCGGTCGCCGCGGGGTTCGTCGCCGAGTACAGCTACCTGGCGGGCTTCCTCGGGGAGGCGGCGCTGACCCTGGTGTGCGCGGTGCTCGTGTACGTGAAGCTGCCCGAGTCGCGGCCCGCTGCGGAGGCCGGGGCCGGCGAGGGCGGCGGCGCGGCGGGCGCCGGGGCGGCCGGGCCGGAGGTGTCGCTGGGGACGGTGCTGCGGGACGGTCGGTTCATGGGCGTGGTCGGGCTGTCGTTCCTGGTGTCGATGGTGTTCATGCAGGGCTCGGTCGGCCTGCCGGTGGCGATGGGGTCCGCCGGCTTCTCGCCGGGCGAGTACGGCCTGGTCATCTGCGTGAACGGGCTGATGATCGTGCTGCTGCAGATCCCGGTGACGCGGTTCATCGAGCACCGCGACCCGCGGCGGCTGCTGGTGCTCTCCGCGCTGCTGGCGGGCTGGGGGTTCGCGCTGACGGCGTTCGCCGGGCCGCTGTGGGCGTACGCGCTGACGGTCGCGGTGTGGACGCTGGCGGAGATCGTGAACTCGCCGACGCAGATGGAGCTCGTCGTACGGCTGTCGCCGGTGCACGGCCGGGGCCGCTACCAGGGCATGTACACGATGTCGTGGTCGGTGGCCGCGCTGGTCGCGCCGCTGATGGCGGGGTACGTCGTCGACGGGTTCGGCGCGGCGTGGCTGTGGGCGTCGGCCGGCGTGCTGGGCACGGTCGCGGCGGGCGGCTACTGGCTGCTGATGCGGCGGCTTCCGGCCCGCGGCACGGCGGCGGAGTCCGCCGCCGCACCGGTGAAGGCGGCTCCCGCCCCGGCCGCGGCCGCCGCCGACGCGTAGGCGGCCCGGGCCCGGTGGGCCGGGGTCAGTCCGCCGGGCGGGTCAGGTGGCGGAAGGCGTCGAGGTTGCGGGTCGACTCGCCCCGGGCGACCCGCCACTCGTACTCCTTCTTGATCGCCGTGGCGAAGCCCAGCTCCAGGAGGGTGTTGAACGCGCCGTCCGCCGCCTCCAGGACGGTCCCGAGCAGCCGGTCCAGCTCGTCGGCGGTGACCACCGACAGCGGGAGCCGGGCCGTGAGGTAGACGTCGCCGAGGCGGTCCACCGCGTAGGCCATCCCGTACAGCTTGAGGTTGCGCTCCAGGAGCCAGCGGTGGACGCCGGCCTCGTTCTCGTCGGGGTGGCGGATCACGAACGCGTTGACCGACAGCGAGTGCCGGCTGGCCTTGAGCGAGCAGGTCGTGGAGAGCTTGCGGGTGCCGGGGAGCTGGACGACGTACGTGCCGGGAGCGGGGTTCTCCCAGCTCAGCTCGGCGCCGTTCAGCGCGTTCTCGATGATCGACGCGGTGTCAGCCATGGTGGGAGCGTACGCGACGGCGGTGGTCGTGCATGGCCGCGGTGTACACGTCCGCCGTGGCGCTCGCGGCGGTGTCCCAGCCGAAGAACTGCGCGTGCCGGGCGGCCTCGCCGCCCATGCGGTCCGCGAGGCCGGGGTTGTCGACGAAGCGCCGCAGCTCGCGGGCGTAGTCGGCCGGGTCGTGGCCGGGGACGAGGATGCCGGTGACGCCGTCGTTGACGGCGACGGGCAGCCCGCCGACCTCCGCGGCGAGGACGGGCGTCCCGGTGGCCTGCGCCTCGATCGCGACGAGCCCGAAGGACTCGCTGTACGAGGGCATGACCAGCACGGACGCCGCCCGGAACCAGTCGGCGAGCCGGTCCTGGGCGACCGGCGGGTGGAAGTGGACGAGGTCGGCGATGCCGAGCTGCGCGGCGAGCTTCTGGAGCCCCTCCGGCTTGGCGAGGCCGCTGCCGCTGGGCCCGCCGACGACGGGCACGAACAGCCTGCGGCGCAGCGCCGGGTCATGCCCGACGAGGACGGCGACGGCGCGCAGCAGCACGTCCGGGGCCTTCAGCGGCTGGATCCGCCCGGCGAACAGCGGGATGACGGCGTCCTGCGGCAGGCCGAGGCGGGCGCGGGCGGCGGCCCGGCCGTCGGCGACGGTGAAGCGGTCGAGGTTCACGCCGGGGTGGACGACGGCGACCTTGCCGGGGTCGGCGCCGTAGTGCCGTACGAGCTCCTCCGCCTCGTCGCTGGTGTTGGCGACGAGCCGGTCGGCGGCGGAGACGATCTGGGTCTCGCCGATGACGCGGCCGGCCGGCTCGGGGGTGTCGCCCTCGGCGAGGGAGGCGTTCTTGACCTTGGCCATGGTGTGCATGGCGTGGACGAGCGGGACGCCCCACCGCTCGGCGGCGAGCCAGCCGACGTGCCCGGACAGCCAGTAGTGGGAGTGGACGAGGTCGTAGTGGCCGGGGCGGTGGCCGGCCCAGGCCTGCATGACGCCGTGGGTGAAGGCGCACAGCTGGGCGGGCAGCTCCTCCTTGGCGAGGCCCTCGTAGGGGCCGGCGTCGACGTGCCGGACGAGGACGCCGGGGGCGAGCTCGACGGCGGGCGGGAGGCCGCCCTCGGTGGCCCGGGTGAAGATCTCGACCTCGATGTTGATGGCGGCGAGCCGCCGGGCGAGCTCCACGATGTAGACGTTCATGCCGCCGGCGTCGCCGGTGCCGGGCTGGTGCAGCGGGGAGGTGTGGACGCTGAGCATGGCGACGCGGCGCGGCTTGCGGTGGTGGCCGACGGAGGGGATGCGCAGCCGGGGCGGGTCGTGGCGGGTGCCGCGGACGGCGGCGAGGCGGCCGCCGATGGTGCCGCCGATGCGGGACACGTACTGGCTCAAGGGAGCAGTTCCTCTCGCTCGGGCGACATGACGACATGCGGGCGGGGGCGTCGGGGCTGCTCGCGCCGGCGGGCGGGCATGCCGGACGGAGCGCGCCCGGCGCCCGCAAGGAGTGCAACCCGAATGGCCGTCTCCCGCATTCCGGGGCGGCCGATTTTCCTCGGCGGGGCGCCGGCCCTTCCTCGGCGGGGCGCCGGGCGCCGGGCTGCTTTTCCCGCCGAGGGCGGCCTCCGCTTACGCTCGGCGCATGTCCCGGCACGCCTCCCAGCCCACCAGCCCCTCCGCCGCCGGCCCCGGCAGCGCCGGGTCCCGGGCCCGCGGGGGCGGCCGGGGTGCGCAGGCGGCGCGCCCGGTGGGGACGGTGACGCGGGGGACGACGAACCCGAACCGGCTGCGCCGCATGGACCGCTGGATCGCCGAGGTGCACGGCCCGGCGCTGCGGCGCGCGGAGGCGCCGGTGGCCGTGGACCTCGGTTACGGGGCGGCGCCGTGGACGGCGGTGGAGCTGCTGGAGCGGCTGCGGCGGGCGGCGCCCGCGGTGCGGGTGGTCGGCATCGAGATCGAGCCGGCGCGGGTCGCGGCGGCGCGCCCGTACGAGCGGGAGGGGCTCCGCTTCCGGCACGGCGGCTTCGAGGTGCCCCTGGAGGGCGGGGCCCGGCCGGCGCTGATCCGGGCGGCGAACGTGCTGCGGCAGTACGGCGAGGAGCAGGTCGCGGAGGTCTGGGAGCGGCTGTGCGGCCGGCTGGGCCCGGACGGGCTGCTGGTGGAGGGCACCTGCGACGAGATCGGGCGCCGGCACGTGTGGGTGGCGCTGGGGCCGGAGGGGCCGCGGACGGTGACGTTCGCGGCGCGGCTGGGGTCGCTGGAGCGGCCCTCGGACCTGGCGGAGCGGCTGCCGAAGGCGCTGATCCACCGCAACGTGCCGGGCGAGCCGGTGCACGCCTTCCTGCGGGACTTCGACCGGGCGTGGGCGGCGGCTGCGCCGTACGCCTCGTACGGGGCGCGGCAGCGGTGGATCCGGACGGCGCGGGCGCTGGCCGGGGGCTGGCCCCTGACGGACGGTCCGAAGCGTTGGCGGCAGGGGGAGTTGACGGTGCGCTGGGAGGCGCTGCGCCCGTTGGGGTGAACGTCGCGCGGTGGGGAACCGGGGGTCGGGGCGGCCCGTTGAGCGGGCACGGGCGGTGGTGCGCACGACCGGCGGGGGCGGACAAGATCCGGGAGGGGTCCGCGAGGGTGTTGGAATCCTCCGGGTCGTGGCACCATCCCGAAGGGCAACACAAGTTACTGATGAATAGTCAGATTCGGTGGGGTGCGGCGCATGCCGTGCGCCGCGGGCGCCGTGGGTGCGCCGTGCGGCACCGGATCCGACCCGGGTGCCTGGGGGGACCATGGGAACCGAGGAGCCGAAGGGGCGGCGCAGGGGCGCCTCCGCCCTGACGCTGCTGTGCGCGACGGCCCTGCTGGCGGTGGCGGCGCTGACCGCGCCGGCCCACGCGGCGCCGGCCCCGGAGCCGGGCGCCAGGTCCCTGGAGCAGGTCCGCAAGGAGATTGAGGGCCTCTACCGGCAGGCGGGCGCCGCGACCGACGCCTACAACCAGGCCGAGACCGAGGCCAAGGCGCAGTCGGACCGGATCGTGGAGATCGCCAAGCGGGTCGCCGCCGGCCAGGAGCGCATCGACGACCTGAGGAGGCGGGCCGGCGCCGCCGCCCGCGCCCAGTACCGCTCGGGCGGGCTGCCGGCCGGCGCCCGGCTCGCGCTGAGCGGCAGCCCCAGCCAGTTCCTCGACGGGGCGAGCCGGATCCGGCAGGGCGAGAAGGCCACCGCGGACCTGCTGTCGGAGCTGGACCGCACCCAGGCCGACCTGCAGCGCGGCGCCCGCGAGGCGAACGCGGAGTGGCAGAAGCTGGAGGCGAACCGCGTCCGGAAGGAGGCCTCGAAGAAGGAGGTCGAGGCCAAGATCAAGGCAGCGGAGGACCTGGAGAGCAAGCTGGAGGCCGAGGAGCGGGCCCGGCTGATACAGCTGGAGCACGAGGCCCAGTACCAGGCGCAGACGGCCTGGCTGTCGACGGGCGTCCTGAAGGAGATCAACGGCACGGCCAGCGAGGCGGGCCGCAAGGCCGTGCAGTTCGCCACCGCGCAGATCGGCAAGCCGTACCAGTGGGGCGCCGTGGGGCCGGCCTCCTTCGACTGCTCCGGGCTCACCTCCCAGGCGTGGCGCGCCGCGGGCAAGGGCATTCCGCGGACCTCGCAGGAGCAGCTGCGGCTGCTGCCGAAGGTCGCCCTGAAGGACATGCGTCCCGGCGACCTGATCATCTACTTCGATGACGCCAGCCACGTCGGCATGTACGTGGGCGACGGCGCGATGGTCCACGCCCCGCGCCCCGGCCGGAACGTGACCCTCGCCGGCGCCGGCTCCATGCCGATCAAGGCGGTGGTCCGGCCGGACGCGTAGCGGGGGCGCGCCGGCGTGAAGCGGCCGGACGCGCGGGATGTGCGGGGGGCGGGCCGGGGGTGCGTGGCCGTTCCGTGGAGGCCGCGGGGAGGTTCCGCGGAAGGTGCGGCGGGGCGCGGCGAGGGCGCCGGGGCGGCCCGGGGAGGCCCGGCGGGCCGCCGCGGACGCCGTTCCGGAAGGCAACCGCCCGCGCCCGGAAGGCGTCTCGCCGGACGGGACGGTCCCGTCCCCGCCGTGACGTTGGTCATTCGGCGAGGCGGATTTTCCCCCGCGATACCGGCATATGCCGCTGGCCCTGTACCGGAACGCCATTCCGCTCGGGCGCCGCGGACCGCTAGGGTCGGCCCACGAGCGCACCCTCGGGGGGAGGGAAGGAACCGGAGACGATGCCCGTACCCGTACCGCGGCAGAGGGAGATCCCCGCCACGGAGAGCGGTCAGGCCGTACCGCCGCAGGCGTCCCTGACCCTGCTGGTGATCGAGGACGACCCCGCGGGAGGCCTCACCGTTCCGGAGATCCTCGACTCCGACGGCCAGCGCATCCGGCTCCGCACCGCCCGGAACCTCACCGAGGCGGCCCGCCTGCTCACGCCGGACGTCCACTGCATCCTGCTGGACCTGGCCCTGCCGAACCCGTCGGCGGCCGCCCGCGCGGCCCTGGCCGGCGCCGCGCCGGGCACGGCCGACCGGCTCGACGTGCTGCGCGAGGTGCTGCGGATCGCCCCGCGCCATCCGGTCCTCGTCCTGACGGACGAGGCGGACGCCGAGCGCGCCGCCGAGGCCGTCCGGGTCGGGGCGCAGGACTTCCTCTTCCGCGACGAGCTGGACGGCCGGCTGCTGAGCCGGGCGATCCGGTACGCGGTGGAGCGCAAGCGCGCCGACACGGCCCAGTACAAGCTTGCAGAATCGAAACTGCGGGCCCAGGAGAACGCCCGCCTGGAACGCGGCCTGCTGCCCACCCCGCTGCTGGACGGATCCGACCTCCGCTTCGCCGCCCGCTACCGGCCCGGCCGCAGCCGGGCCCTCCTCGGCGGCGACTTCTACGACACTGTCCGCACCCCGGACGGCACCGTCCACGCCATGATCGGCGACGTCTGCGGCCACGGCCCGGACGAGGCCGCCCTCGGCGTCGAGCTCCGCATCGCCTGGCGCGCCCTGACCCTGGCCGGCCTGTGCGGCGACGACCTGCTGGCGACCCTGCAGGAGGTCCTCGACGTGGAGCGGCCCTGCGAGGAGATCTTCGCGACGCTGTGCACGGTCGACATATCCCCCGACGGCCGGCGCGCCGGGCTGTGCCTGGCCGGGCACCCGGCGCCGCTGGTCTCGCGGCCGGGCCGGCCCGCGCGGCTGCTCCCGTACGAGAACAGCGGGCCCGCGCTGGGCCTGCTGCCCAAGGCCCGCTGGCCGCGCCGGCAGGTGGAGCTCGGCGGCGCCTGGAGCCTGATGCTCTACACCGACGGCCTCATCGAGGGCCGCGTCGGCGAGGGCAGGGAGCGGCTCGGGCAGGACGGCATGGTCGAGATGATCAACCGGCACCTGGCACGCGGGCTGAGCGGGGAGGGCCTGCTGGAGGCCGCCGTCACCGAGGCCCGCCGGCTCAACGGCGGCGAGCTCACGGACGACGTCGCCGTGGTGCTCCTGTCGCGCAACGCCCCCTGACGCGTACGCGTGCGGGGGCGGGGGCGGGCGGGCGTCCGGCCCCGGCGCTTCGGCGACGGGGGTCAGCGGCCGCCGTTGTAGGGCCCGTACGGGCCGTCGCTGCTGCTGCCGCCGCGGCGCGGGCCGCCCCCGGAGACCTGCTTGAGCGCGGGGCGGACGTCCACGAGGAACACGATGGTCGCGACGAGGCCCGCGATCTGCAGGAACAGCATCCCGAGGAAGAAGTCCACCAGCACGGTGACGCCGAGGATGACCATCCAGAACGTCTTCGTCTGCTTGTCCGCGGCGCGGTAGGCGTCCTCCCTGGCCAGCAGCGCGAGCACGAAGGCCACGACGGCCAGCGCCAGCATGGCGAACCCGAGGAGCGGGAGCACGCCGTTATCGAACCCGTTCATCAACATCGACTCGACCGCCTTCACACGTGCCCTGCCATGGCTGGTGCCCTGTGCCCCCACGCTACCGGCACGGGACCCCTCATCCACCCCAACGGGCCGGACACCCTCCGGGTGCCCGGCCCCGCCGCGGTCAGCTCTCGACGCTCTCCTCGGCGGCCTTCTTCGCCGGGGTCTTGCGCGTGGTCGTCCGGCGGGCGGCGGCCTTGTCGTCGAGGGACGGCTCCGGCTCGACCGCGACCGCGATGTCGACGATCTCGTCCGAGACCTCACCGCGCCAGTCGCGGACGGCCTGCTCGCCGCGCTCGGCGACCCGGTCGTAGGTCTCCTTGGCCTTCACCGCGTACTCGGCGGCCACGCCGACCCCGCGCATGGCGAGGTCCTGGGCGGTCTCGCCGATCTTCTTGGCGTCGATCGTGCCGAGCACCTCGGCGACCTTGGCGGTCACCACCTCCTGCGCCTCGCGGGCCTTCTGCTGCACGATCTTCGGGTCGGTGTTCTTCACCGCCTCGAAGCGGACGGGCGCCTCGGCGCGCAGCTGCTCGATGAGGCCGGGCACCTTCCTGGCCTGCTCCAGCGCGATGTCGGCGGTGCCGGCGGCGAAGTAGAGGGGGGTCGGGTCGGCGAGGGTCTTCTTCAGGTCATCGGCGATGGCCATGTGGCTGGTCCTCCCGGATCACAGTTCAGTTCGTTGGGTGCTTCGCGCCGTCGGCGGAACCCGCGGGGTCCGCGGGCTCCGCGTCGCCCGCGGTGCCCGGCGCCTGCGCGGCGGCCGGACCGGCCTCCTGCGCGTTCTCCTTGCGGAACGACTCGTAGATCTGGAGCAGCACCTGCTTCTGCCGCTCGCTGATGGACGGGTCGGCGAGTATGGCGGCCCGCGTCTCCACCTCGTCCCGGTCCCGCTCGTCCAGGATCCCGGCCTGCACGTACAGCGTCTCCGCGGAGATGCGCAGCGCCTTGGCCAGCTGCTGGAGGATGTCCGCGCTCGGCTTGCGCAGACCGCGCTCGATCTGGCTCAGGTACGGATTCGACACGCCGGCGGCGTCGGCCAGCTGCCGCAGCGACAGCTGCGCGTGCCGCCGCTGCTCGCGGAGGTACTCGCCGAGGTTGCCGACGTTGAGCGATGCCATGCGGCGATCCTGCCGCACCTTGCTAACTTTTGCAAGCAACCGCTTGCTGCATCTCCCACCCGGGGGACCCGCGTGTAGCCGACCGCCTTGGCCGTGAGCCGCCTCGACCGGGCTGCGGGGCCCGGCCGACACTTGCCCTGGCGGGTTCCCGGGCAGAAAGGCGGGCAATCGTGGGCGAGGCGCATCCGCTCCTGGCGTTCTTCACGGACGCCGCCGACGGGCGCTTTCCGCCGGCCGACGGGCTGGTGACGGTGGTGCCGCCCCTGGCCGGAGGGCTCGAGTGCTCGGTCGCCTTCACCGGACACGCCGTCATCGCCACCGCCCTGGCCCGACAGGACGTGCACGACCGGGGACCGGACGGCTTCGGCGAGTCGCTCGCGCCGGACTTCCTGCGGCACCTGGCCGGCCCGAAGGGCTGGATCGGCGTCACCGACGCGACACTCGCCGCGCGCGGCACGGGCGGGCCGCCGCGGCTGGCGGAGACGGCCGGCGCGGACGGCCATCCGCGCGTCCGCCACGCCCGCGAGGTGCGGGCGAACGTCCGGGTGTACGGCGACGGACGCGGCCTCGTCACCCTGGCCGACGGCCTCGCCGGGCGGCGGGAGCTGAGCATCGAACTCCACGACGCCGAGGCCGGCAGCCGGGGACACGGCCGGTCGCTCATCGCCGACGCCCTGTCCCTGGTGCCGGAGGGCGACCCGGTCTTCGCCGCCGTCGCCCCCGGCAACGCCCGCTCCCTGCGGGCCTTCCTGGCCTGCGGCTTCACCCCCGTCGGCAGCGAGGTCCTGCTGCGCCCCGAGCGGGGGTAGCGGGAGCCGTACCCCGCACCCGCGTACGCCGTCGCGGCGGGGGTCCCCTTCCATCGGCTGATCCTCCGCGCCGAGGGGCCCGAGCGGGGCCCCGCCGACACCCACTTTTTTGTGGGTACTGGGCAACCGGCCCCCGCCGCGCGAGTCTTGAGGCACGGGGTCGGCGGCCGGCGGATCGGAAGGGAGGCGGCGGGTTACCCGGCCGACTGCTCCCCCGCGAGCCGCTCCAGCCTGCGGTGCCCCCAGTCGGACACCGGGCCGAGCGCGTCGGAGAGTTCGCGGCCGAAGGCGGTCAGCGAGTACTCGGTCTTCGGCGGCAGCACGTCGTGCACCTCCCGGTGCACGAGCCCGTCCGCCTCCATCTCGCGCAGCGCCTGCGTCAGCACCTTCTCGCTGAGGCCCGGCAGCCGCCGGCGCAGTTCCCCGGGCCGGCACGGGCCCGACTCCAGCAGCCACAGCAGGGCCGTCTTCCACTTGCCGTCGATCACGGCGATCGCGGCGGTCACTCCGCACACCTCCGTGTCCCGGGCACGACCGCGCGTCATGCGCCCCCCATTCCATCCCTGAACCAACGAACGGGAGCCACACCATGTCCACGTCCACGCAGCACACCGCCCGGCGCCCCTCCGACCAGTCTGCCGTGACGGTGCTCGGACTGGGGCCGATGGGCCGCGCCCTCGCCGGTGCGTTCCTCGACGCGGGCGTGCGCACCACCGTCTGGAACCGGACGCCGGGCAGGGATGCGGAGTTGACCGCCCGCGGGGCGGTCGGCGCCCCCTCCCCCGAGGAGGCCGCCGCCAAGAGCGGTCTCGTCGTCGTCTGCGTCGTGAACCAGGACGCCGCCGACGGGATCCTGCGGCGCGAGGCGGTCGCGGCCGCGCTGCGGGGCCGGACGGTCGTGAACCTGACCGCCGACACCCCGCAGCGGGCGCGGGCCGCCGCCGAGTGGGCCGCCGCTCACGGCGTCCGCTACCTCGACGGCGCGATCATGACGCCGGCCGCGACGATCGGCACCCCTGACGCGGTGTTCCTGCACGCCGGCCCGGAGGAGCTGTACCGGGAGCACCGGCCCGTGCTGGCCGCGCTCGGCGGGACCCACACCCACCTCGGCGAGGACATCGGCCGGGCGGCGGCGTACGACATCGCGCTCCTCGACGTCTTCTGGACGGCGATGGCCGGCTACGCGCACGCCCTGGCCGTGGCCGGGGCCGAGGGCATCACCGGCCGGGAGCTGGCCCCCTTCGCGCAGGGCATCGCCGCGATCCTCCCGCCGATCTTCGCCCAGGTGGCCGAGGAGGCGGACTCCGGCGGCTACTCCGGCAAGGACAACCCCATCACCTCGGCGGCCTCCTCCATGGCGCACATCGTCGAGGCGTCCGAGGCGCACGGCATCGACGCCGCGGTGATGCGCGCGGCCGAGGGCTGGGCGCGCCGCGTCATCGGCCTGGGCCACGGCAAGGACGGGTTCGTCCGGATCGCGGAACTGCTGGGCCGCCGCTGAGACCCGGCCGGCGGCGGGCGCCGTCACGGAGTGCGGGTGGCGATGACCACCGTCGCCCAGAACTCCTCCGACTCGACCGTCCGGACGGCGAGGCCCGCCGCCTCCAGGGCCGCGGCCGTGCGCGGCGCCTGCCGTCCGCTCGTCTCGATCAGCAGCCGCCCGCCCGGCGCCAGCCAGGGCGGGGCGCCCGCCGCGATGCGCCGGTGGACGTCCAGCCCGTCCGGGCCGCCGTCCAGCGACACCGGCGGCTCGTGGTCGCGGGCCTCGGACGGCAGCAGCGCGATCTCGTCCGTCGGCACGTACGGCGCGTTGGCGAGCAGGACGTCCACCCGGCCGCGCAGCGTCTCCGGCAGCGCCCCGTACAGGTCGCCCTCGTACACCCGCCCGCCGTACGGGGCGGTGTTGGCGCGCGCGTAGGCCAGCGCGCCCGGGTCGATGTCCGCCGCGTGCAGCTCGGTCCCGGCGCCCAGCCGGGCCGCGACCGCCGCGCCGAGGGCTCCCACGCCGCAGCACAGGTCGAGGACGACCGGCCGCGGGCGGCCGTCCGCCGCGGCGAGCGCGACGGCCTCCCGCACCAGGAACTCGGTGCGCCTGCGCGGGACGAACGCCCCCGCGCCGACCCGCATGCGCAGCCCGCAGAAGTCGGCCCAGCCGACGACGTGCTCCAGCGGCTCCCCGCCGGCCCGGCGGGCGACCAGCGCGGCCAGAAGCGCCTCCTCGCCGCCGGCGGCGGCCGTCAGCAGCGCGGCCTCCTCCTCCGCGAAGACGCAGCCGGCGGCGCGCAGGGCCGCGACCGTCGCCTCCGAGACCGCCGTCTCCGCTTCCGGTCCTTCCGCCACTTCCGCCACTCCCGCCCCGTCCCGCACGTCCCGCTCTCCCCGCATGCCCCACTCTCCCCGTACGCAGCCCCGCTCGCCGCCCCCGCCCCCGGGGCTCAGAACACGTCCGGGCACCACGGCCGGCGGGCCGTCCGGAACACCGCGTCCGCCAGGGCCAGCGCCCCCGGCCGCTCCTCGGCCACCCGGCCCAGCGCGCCGAGCCGCACCGCGGACTCGTCTCCCAGGTAGAGCGCGCCGAGCGCCGAGACGTCCAGGCTCAGGTCCGCCTGCTCCCGGGTGCGGGCGCAGTCACCGGCGCCCGCGTCCAGCCGGTACCGGCCGGCGGCCGGCCCGCCCGGGTCGCGGACCTCCAGCACGAGTGTCCCCGGCACCGCGTACGTCCGCGCACCGAGGGCCCGTACGACGTCCAGGATCCGCACCCACAGGAAGTCGGCGGAGGTCACCGGGCGCGCCGCGCGCGGGTCGGGCAGCAGGTGCGGCAGCAGGTCGTCGGGAGCGCGGTAGCCGGTGCGGACCTTCTGCACCCAGTCGATGGAGCACACGTAGTGCCACAGCGCCCGCTCGGCGGCCGGGGTCGCCGCGAGGAGGTCCCTCACCCGGACCGTGTTCATGGGCACCTTGGCGTCGGCCCAGACGTCGTCGGCGCTGTACGAGACGAGGCCGGCGACCTCCCCGTCAGCCGTGCGGTGGACGGCGTGGAAGCCGTGCCGGTACGGGCGGTGCGAGAGCTCCTCCAGGCCCGTCGCGAGGGCCCACCAGCGCTCGTCGCGGCTGACCATGCCGTGCCGCTCCCGGCGCAGCCGCTCGTGCAGGGCGGGGCCGACGCGCCGCACCTCGGCGGTGTCGACGAGGTCGATGCGGCCGCCGTCGCCGGGCCCCGACCGGCGGAGGTCGAGTCCGGCGCGCGGCACGTCGACCTCCCACTCGGTGATCGACGCGGCGGGCCCGTACCCGTAGCGGCCGTAGATCGGGTACTCGGCGGCGATCAGCGTCGAGACGGCGTCGCCGCGCTCGGCGGACGCTGCGGCGTCGGCGGCGACCATGCGGGTCAGCAGGCCCTGGCGGCGGTGCGTGGGCAGCACGGTGACGTTGCTGACGGCGCTGGAGACGACCGTGGCCCCTCCGGGGACGGTCAGCTCCTGCCGGAAGGAGCGCAAGGTGCCGACGCAGGCGCCGGTGTCGCGGTCGAAGGCGCCCAGGATGCGGGCCGGGTCGCTGTGCCGGGCGCGGTGCTCGGCGTCCGACTCCGTCACCGGTGAGGCCGTCAGGAAGCCGGTGTGGACCGTCTGCATCCACCGGGTCAGTTCCGAAGCGGCGATGGGCCGGACGTCAGCGCTCATGGGGCGCCACGCTAGTGCGCCGTACGCGCTCCCGTCGCCGCAATTTCCGCCGGTGGCCGGGCACGGCCCGCCGGCTCCCGCGGCGGCCGCGGGAGCCGGCGGGCCGCCCGGTCAGGCCAGCAGGTCGTCCACCTGCGCCTCGCCCTCCCGGTAGCGCCGGGTGATCTCGGCGCTGCAGTCGTCTGCCGTGCGCTGCAACTGCTGCCTGCGGCGGGAGACCTGCTGCTCGTAGCCGGTCAACCGGCGCATGGCCTCGTGGAGTTCGCCGTCCGTACGGGCCCCCAGGTCCGACAGTTCGACGTCGGACAGCATCTCCGCCGCCAGCACCCGGTACTCCTCCCCGCGCGGCGTGCCGAGCGTGACGTGCCGGGCGGAGGCACTGCGGCTGGACGGCGCGTCGGCGAGGATCTCCGAGAGCCGGTCCACCACCGGCGCCTCGGGCGGCACGGGGGCCTCCGGGTCGCTGCGCCGGGCCAGTTCGGCGCGGAGGATGTCGATCCGGCCCTGCAGGAGCCGGCGGACGTAGCTCAGGTCGGCCTCCTCGCGCTGGGCCTCGCGGCGCAGCGCGCGCAGCTCCGGCAGGCCGAGCGCGGTGGCGGGCGTGGTCGGCGCCTGCCCCGGCTCCTCCGCGCTGCGCTGCGCGGGCGGCCGTACCGGGCCGGCCGCCGGAGCGGCGGCGGCGCCGGCGGGTGGAGCGGATGATGCGGGTGATGCAGGTACGGAGGTACCAGAAGTATTCATGTGAACGTGTCCGTCCCCTCGACCGGTGCATGGGCTCGTCCCCGTTCCCGCGTGACGCGTGGGGCCGGGGGGAAGCACCGCCTGCGTGCATCGTGCCACTGTCCGTGGTGCGGGCGCAGTCCCGCGCCACCCGTTCGGCCCCGGCGGGGTGCGCGCCTGGTACACAGGTGGTATGCGAGCAGTGGTGCAGAGAGTGGACGGCGCGAGCGTCGTCGTGGCCGGTGAGACCGTGGGCGAGATCGTCGGCGAGGGGCTGTGCGTCCTGGTGGGCGTGACCCACGACGACACCCCCGAGAAGGCGGCGCAACTGGCGCGGAAGCTGTGGTCCGTGCGGATCCTGGAAGGCGAGAAGTCGTGCAGCGACATCTCCGCGCCCCTGCTGGTGGTCTCGCAGTTCACGCTGTACGGGGACGCCCGCAAGGGCCGCCGCCCCACGTGGAACGCGGCCGCGCCCGGCGATGTCGCGGAGCCCCTGGTCGACGAGGTCGTCGCGCAGCTGCGCGCGCTGGGGGCGACGGTGGCGACGGGCCGGTTCGGCGCGGACATGCGGGTCTCGCTGACGAACCACGGCCCGTTCACCATCGT
This sequence comes from Streptomyces sp. NPDC031121, assembly GCF_055570615.1. Classification (NCBI taxonomy): domain Bacteria; kingdom Bacillati; phylum Actinomycetota; class Actinomycetes; order Kitasatosporales; family Streptomycetaceae; genus Streptomyces; species Streptomyces sp. NPDC031121. The sequence goes on along the minus strand of NZ_JBVIGV010000008.1, from coordinate 44,936 downwards.
CGTCGACGTCTGAGGCCGGGGCGTCGAGGGGCCTACGGCGCGACGACGACCTCCTGCGCGGCGGCCGTCGTCCCCGCCAGCAGCGGGGCGTCCACCGGGACGTTCCGCTTGACCAGCGCCAGGGCGATCGGGCCGAGCTCGTGGTGGCGGACCGCCGTCGTCACGAAGCCCAGCTGGCGGCCCTCCGCGCCGTCGGCGGCGAGCCTGACCGGCGCCCCGTGCGCCGGGAGGTGCACCTCGGAGCCGTCCAGGTGCAGGAAGACCAGGCGGCGCGGCGGCTTGCCCAGGTTGTGGACGCGGGCCACCGTCTCCTGCCCGCGGTAGCAGCCCTTCTGCAGGTGCACCGCGGTACCGATCCAGCCCAGCTCGTGCGGGATGGTGCGGTGGTCGGTCTCCAGGCCGAGCCGCGGCCGGTGCGCCTCGACGCGCAGCGCCTCGTACGCGAGCAGGCCGGCGGCGGGCCCGTGTTCGGCCGCGAAGGCCTCCAGCCCGCCGCGGGGCAGGAAGACGTCCCGGCCGTGCGCGGTCTCCCGTACGACGAGCTCCTTGTCGACCTCGGCGATGGACCCGGCGGGCAGGTGCACGACGGCGAAGTCGCCGCTCCGGTCGGCGACTTCGACCCGGTAGAAGAACTTCATCGACTCCAGGTATGCGATCAGCGCCTCCGCGGTGCCCGGTTCGACGTGCGCCCACACCGTCTCCCCGTCGTCGACGAGGTAGAGCGCGTGCTCGATGTGCCCGTTCGCGGAGAGGATCAGCGCCTCGGTGGCCTGGCCGGGCGGGAGTTCCGTGACGTGCTGGGTGATCAGCAGGTGCAGCCAGCTCAGCCGGTCCGGTCCGGTGACGGTGACGACCCCGCGGTGCGAGAGGTCGACGAAGCCTCGGCCGTCGGCGAGTGCGCGCTGTTCGCCGTACAGCTCTCCGTAGTGGGCGGCGACGCCCTCGTCGCGGCCTTCGGCCTGCACGGCGCCGGGGAGGTTCAGCAGGGGGCTGGTCGTCATGGGACCAAGCGTACGACCCCGTCAGGCGGGCTCGGCAGGGCGCTCGGCGGCGCACGCGCGACACAGCCCGAAGATCGCGAAGTGCTTCATGTCGGTGTCGAAGCCGAAGGCGCCGCGGAGCTTCTCCGTGAACTCGGCGGCGATGCCGACGTCCGCCTCGATCACGCCGGCGCACTCGCGGCACACCAGGTGGATGTGGTGGTGCCGGTCCGCGAGGTGGTAGGTGGGCGCCCCGTGCCCGAGGTGGGCGTGGGAGACGAGCTTCAGCTCCTCCAGCAGCTCCAGCGTCCGGTAGACGGTGGAGATGTTCACACCGGAGGCCGTCTTGCGGACGTGGGCGAGGATGTCGTCCGGCGTCGCGTGGCCGAGGGCGTCCACGGCTTCCAGCACGAGCTGGCGCTGCGGCGTCAGCCGGTATCCGCGCTGCCGCAGGTCGCTCTTCCAGTCGGTGCCGGAGGCACGGTCGGGGCTTTCGGGGCTCACCACGGGCCCAGTGTAAGCGCGGCGGGGACCGCGGGCGGGCTGCCCGCGGCCCCCGCCGGGACGCGCTGCGGTGGCGGCCGGCGCACGCGCCGGCGGCTGATCAGCGGAAGAAGGCGATGCCGTCGTCCGGCATGTCCGGGAGGTTGCGCGCCATCTCGGCGACCTCCTCCGGAGTGACGACCTTCTTGAGCTGGGCCGACATGTAGGGGCGCAGCTCGACGTCCGGGGTGGCCTTCTCGCCGACCCACATCAGGTCGCTCTTGACGTAGCCGTACAGGCGCTTGCCGCCGCTGTACGGGCCGGAGGCGGCGGTGCGGGCCACCGCGTCCGTGGCCAGGTCGATCTGCGGCTTCTGGTGGGCGAGCTCGCCGTACCAGACCTCGACGACGCCCTGGTCGCGCACCATGACGACCTCGATCTTGCGGTCCGCGTCGATGCGCCAGTAGCCGGACTCGGACTCCAGCGGGCGCACCTTGCGGCCCTCGGCGTCGAGGACCCAGGTGGACGAGGTGTACGCCAGGAAGTCCCGGCCGTCGTGGCTGAAGACGACCTCCTGGCCGAAGTTGCACTTCTCCTCACCGGGGAAGTCGAAGACGCCAGCGCCCTCCCAGGTGCCGAGGAGGAAGGCGAGGGGGACGAGGCCCGGGTTCAGGTCGGACGGGATCTGGATCATGAATGGCTGCTCAGGCGATCTGTGGGAGGGGGTTCCGGGTCCGGGGAGAGGCCGATCCGCGGATCAGCGCTGGCCCTGGTACAGCTTCTTCACGGCGAGGCCGGTGAAGGCGAGGACGCCGACGCAGACCAGGACGAGCAGGGAGGTGAAGAATGCCTCAAGCACGGGGGACTCCTCGGAGGTGTCGGTTGGCGGGTACGGGGCCGGTCCCCAAGCCTACTGTCCGGCCGCCCGCGCCACTCCCCCGAGGTGCCCCGCCCGCGCGGCCGGGGCGCCGCGGAGGCGCCCCGGGGCGCGGTCAGCCGAGGAGCTGGCTCTGCAGGACCACGGTCTGGTGGAACGGGACGGACGCCACCCCGCCCTTGCGCGACTGGAACACGGCGGCCTGCACGTCACCCGACTGGATGCAGCCGACCCGGACCTCCTCGTCCCCGACGGGCGCGGCCTCCGCGAACACGTCCACCGTGCCGTGCCCGCCCGGGCGGCCCTGGACGAGTTTCACCTTCTTCCAGTCGGAGTCGTCCTCGATCCGGTTCACCCCGTTGACGTTCATGGTGATGCCGCACCGGTCGCGGTCGTCGGCGAAGTCGGGGGCGGAGAAACGCAGCAGGTAGATGCGGGTGCGGCTGCCGTCGGGCATGGTCCAGGCGCGGCCGGCGATCTGCCGCAGGCCCTCGTCGGTGAACTCCTGCTTCATCTTCTGCCGGACGGTCGGCTCGAACTCCTCCAGGAAGGCGTCCTCGGAGACCTTCTGGTCCTGCTCCACCTTCAGGGCCGGATCGGGGGCGGACCCGGCGGGGGCGGGCAGGAGCAGCTCGAACAGGGCCGCGTAGTGGATGCCGCCGTTGTTGTCGGAGGAGAAGGGCTGCGGGGCACCGGGCGCCAGGGTGGGCTTGGCGAGCACCGGATAGTCCCAACGGCCGTCGCCGCGGGTCTCCAGGCCGGGCAGGTCGGTGCGGTCGGCCTGGGTGATCCCGTACGCGGTCCCGGTCCCGAAGGCGGCGAACGCGGCGGCCGCGGCCAGCCAGCGCAGCGCCGCGGCGCCCCGCCGGCCCGAGGGGGCGGCCGGTGCCGGGGCGGTGCCGGGAGCGGAGCCGCCGTCGGCCGGGGCCCCGGCCGGGGCCTCGGCGGCGGTCTCGGTGGTGCGGTGGTCGGTCACACGGACTCCCCGGGGGACTTCAGGTGGCTCAGCTGGTTCTTGAGGAAGGAGGCGGCGTCGGCCGGCGAGAAGGGCTTGGGGCCGAAGGCGCGGAAGGTGACCAGGACGTCGCCCTGGACGGCGACGCACTCCATCGAGTCGATCTTCTCCTTCTTGGCCTCGCCGATGGCCAGGAGCGCGCACCCGGCCTCGGGGTGGCCGTCCACGGCGGGGGCGGCGCGGCCGTCTCCGCCCAGCTCGTTGAGCTTCTTCGCCACCTCGGCGAGCTTGCCGACCGCCTGGGGGTCGGCCTGCATGAAGCGGACCTGGTAGACGGCGCCGCCGCCGTCCTTGGTGTAGCTGCGGCCGGCGAGGCCCTTGAGCTTCATGCCCTCCAGCGCCTCCTCGCGCCGCTTGCGCTGCGAGCCGGACTGCCCGCCGCGGGCGTCGCCGTAGGCCTGGACGGCCTTGTCGCCGGGGACGGAGAAGTCGTTGCCGTCCTTCCCGATGTCCGGGCCCAGGGAGAAGCCGGACGGGACCGGCAGCAGCTTGCCGGAGAGCTCCCCGGCGGGGACGGGTGCCGGGTCCTCCGGGGCCGCCGGCTTCGCGCCGTCGGGGACCCAGTAGCGGGTCTCGACGCTCCGGTCGGCCCCCTCCAGTGCGATCGACCCGGCGATCCCGCCGCCCGCGAGGACGGCGAGGGCGACCGCGCCGCCGGCGACCGCCGCGGCCTTGCGCCCGCGGCGGGGCGCGGGCGCGGGCGCGGGCTCCGGGGCGGGCGGGACTGCCGGGCTCGCGGGGGCGGCCGGGGCTGCGGAGGCGTCCGCGGCGGCGTCGGCGGTGTCGGTCTTCAGCGGCTCGGTCACAGTCGCTCCAGCTGTCGCTTGGCCAGGTCGACGACGTCGCCCTCGGCGATCCGGCCGCGGTTGTCGAAGTAGTCGATCTCCATGACGATGTCGCCGCGGCGGGCGACGGCGCGGGCCCCCCGCACCGGGTGGTAGCCCGGCTCCGTCTCGGCCCTGGAGTTCACCCACACGTGCGCGAGGTCGGCGGGCGCGCCGGGGACGGGCACGCCCGGGTTCCCGGCGTACTCCTTGGTCGGCATGACCGATGCCTGACTCTGCTGGTAGTCGTCCGCCCCCAGGCGGTCGCGGAACTGGATCAGGCGGATGTCGACGAAGACGCGGTCGTCCTGCACCCACCCGGTGGTGGCGATGCGCCGCACCCCGTCCTCGGCGAAGCCGCCCAGGGCCTTGTCCGGCTGCTCGAACAGGAGCGAGAAGACGTCGAGGGTCTCATAGCCCTTGCCGAGGACTTTCGCCCCGGCGGGAGCCTCGACCAGCAGCGCGGTCAGGTCGCCGTCCGTCTTGTGGCGGCGGTTGGCGTTGATGCCGTCGCGCGTCGTGGCGGCGTCGGGCGCGAGCGCCTTCGGGGTGACCAGCTTCTGCTGGGCGAGCGGCGGCAGCGGCGTCGGCGGGCGGTGGTACTGGACGGCGTAGCCGGCGGCGGTGCCTCCGAGGACCCCGAGCGCGGCTCCGCACGCGATCAGCAGGGCGGTGCGGCGGCCGCGGCGGGCCGGGCGGGCGGGCGGCGCCTCCGCCGGATTCCCCTCTTCCCGCGGCTCGGGAGAGGTCTGTGCGTGTTCCAAGGACGTGTTCCCCACGGTCTGTCGGCGGGTGGTCACCCGCGCACAGCCTTGACATGTACCCGAAGGGAACGGTTGTGCGGAAACGTATTACGTTGCGGTCACGCGGAAGGTCATTCGTCGTGGGGGCGGCGCTTGCCGTCGAGTTCGTCCCACCACTCGTCCGACTTGGGGTCGCCCGACGGGTCGTCCCACCAGCGGTCCTCGGGGCCGCGGCGGTTGGCGACCATCGCCGCGACCGGGGGGATCACCATCGCGACCACGCACAGGGCCACCGCGGCCTCGACCGACAGCAGCCGTACGAAGGACCAGGCCGAGACGAAGAGGAAGAGGCACACGCCCATGAGGACGAAGTAGATGCGGCGCCGGCGCGCGTACATGCCTCCAGCCTAGTGCTGCCCGGCCGGCCCGCCACGTCCGGACGGCGCGGAGGGCCGCACCCCGTTCCAGTGGCGTCCAACCCCCTGGGGTGCGGCCCTCCGGCCGGTTCACGGGCTCCCGTCGCGGGATCAGACCGCGATGGCCACGTCCGTCACGCCGCCGGCCTCGGCGACGACCACGGCGCGGTCCGCCTGGCCGCCGGGCACGAGGGCCCGCAGCGTCCACGAGCCGGTCGCCGCGTAGAAGCGGAACTGGCCGGTCGCGGAGGTCGGGACCTCCGCGGTGAACTCGCCGGTCGAGTCGAGGAGGCGGACGTAGCCGCTGACGGGCTCGCCGTCCTTGGTCACCTGGCCCTGGATGGCCGTCTCACCGGGCTTGAGGGTGGCGAGGTCGGGCCCGCCGATCTGTGCTCCGCACATGTTTCTCTGTCCTGTCCTGAGAGAAGTCGTTCTACCGGGCGTCGCGTGCCCTGATTACTTGCCTGCGCCCAGCTCGATCGGCACGCCGACGAGAGAGCCGTACTCGGTCCACGAGCCGTCGTAGTTCTTGACGTTCTCCTGGCCGAGCAGCTCGTGCAGCACGAACCAGGTGAGCGCGGAGCGCTCGCCGATGCGGCAGTAGGCGATGGTGTCCTTCGCCAGGTCGACCTGCTCGGTCTCGTAGAGGGCCTTGAGCTCGTCGTCGGACTTGAAGGTGCCGTCGTCGTTGGCGTTCTTCGACCACGGGATGTTGCGGGCGCTCGGCACGTGGCCGGGGCGCTGCGACTGCTCCTGCGGCAGGTGGGCCGGGGCGAGGAGCTTGCCGGAGAACTCGTCGGGCGAGCGGACGTCGACCAGGTTCAGGGTGTTGATGGCGGCCACGACGTCGTCGCGGAAGGCGCGGATCGAGGTGTCCTGCGGCTTGGCCTTGTACTCGGTGGCCGGGCGGTTCGGGACCTCGGAGCCGTCGACCAGGTCGCGGGAGTCGAGCTCCCACTTCTTGCGGCCGCCGTCGAGGAGGCGGACGTCCTGGTGGCCGTACAGCTTGAAGTACCAGTAGGCGTACGACGCGAACCAGTTGTTGTTGCCGCCGTAGAGGACGACGGTGTCGTCGTTGGAGATGCCCTTGGCGGAGAGCAGCTTCTCGAAGCCCTCCTGGTCGACGAAGTCGCGGCGGACCGGGTCCTGGAGGTCCTTCTTCCAGTCGATCCGGACGGCGCCGGCGATGTGGTTCTTGTCGTAGGCGGACGTGTCCTCGTCCACCTCCACGATGACGACGTTGGCGTCGTTCAGGTGGGCCTCGACCCAGTCGGCGTCGACGAGGACGTCGCTGCGGCTCATGGTTTCTCCTCCGGGGCAGTGTGCGGCGGGGCGGTGCGGGTGCTGCGGGCTGGCAGAGGTGCTGCGCTGCCGCGTGGGCGGTGGGGCAGGTGCTCGGGCGGCCGCTGGGCGCGGGGAGGCGTCAGCGGGCAGGCCGGGGCGGCTGCACTGCGGTCACGCGGGAAGTACGGTCGTCCGACGGGCGGAGCGGATGGCGCTCTCGGGTCACATGGATCGACAGAGCATGGCGGCGACGCGACACAGGTCTACTGCCCGTCGCTTCGTGAGGTCCGCCTGCTGATGCTTCATAGCCATGGATCGTAGGGAGGAACCGGCCGCCCTGTCACCGGTGTGTCATATACCGAGACAGGATCATCCGCATGTCGGGACCAGCTGCCGTTCCGGCAGCTCCGCGGGGGGTCTGCGGACACCCCGCGCGGGCCGCCCTTCTGCGGATCGGACCACCTGTCTCACGATCCGGCCAGGGAGACGTCCGTACCACCCAGTTCCAGATGGACGCCGGCCTCGTCGGAGGCAAGCCCCGTCAGCCGCAGCCCGGACGGCAGGCCGCCGTCGAGGCGGCGGTCGAAGTCGGTCTTGCGGCGCACCGCGCCCTCGATGCCGGGGATGCCCTCGCCGGGCACCTCGTCGGCCCGGACGCGCACGAGCTTGCCGCCGCCGTCGCCTCCGGCGTCCACGAGGCTGACGGAGGAGACCACGCTCCGCGTGAAGGTCCGGCCCAGCAGCTCCACGGAGGCGGTCACCTTCACCTTGTCCCGCGCCCCGCCGTACGCGAGCTGCACCCCGGTCTGCGAGGCCCGCGTCAGGTCCGGGTAGGTGATCAGCGCCGATCCCTCGGCGCTCTTCGCGGTGCCGCCGCCGTAGTCCCCGTCGACCTTCACGCCGCGGAAGGACGCGTCCAGCTCCGACAGGCGCGTCTTGCGGCCGTCGGCGAGGGCGTCGACCCCGGTCACCCGTACGTCGACCCGGTCGAACTCGCGGCTCAGCGCCTGGGTGAGGAAGGGGAAGCCGTGGATCTCGACCTCCGCGGTGCCCGCCAGTCCCTGCCGGGCCCGTATTCGGTCGGCCAGCCGGTCCTCGGCGTAGCCGGCCGCGAACCGGTCGGCGGCCACGAACAGGCCGCCCAGCACCACTGCGACGAACACGACGACACGCAGGACGCGCACGTGCCTCTCCCCCCTGTAGACCCGGTACGTGCCCCCCAGTTGACCACGCCGGGGCGCCGCGGGGCCGGTACCGGGCCCCGGGCGGCCCGGCGCGCCGTCAGCCGACCACCCGCCCCAGCAGGTAGACGGCCGGGGCAGCCGCCGCCAGCGGCAGCGCCACGCCGGCGGTCATGTGGACGAACTTCGACGGGTAGTCGTACGCCGCCACGCGCAGCCCGATCAGCGCGCACACCCCGGCGGCCAGGCCCAGCAGCGCGCCGCCGGCCCCGAGGGAGGTCAGCGCGCCGACGGCGATGCCGGAGCCGGCGGCCGCGGCCAGCGAGACGCCGACCGAGGGCGCGGGCGGCAGGGGCAGCGCGCGGACGAACACGGCGACGGCCACGGCGACCGCGCCGACCGACACCGCGGCCGACCCGGCGGCCAGGAAGCCGGCGCACATGATGGCGAGGGCCGCGGAGGCCACCGAGGCCATCAGGCCGTACATCCGCTCGTCGGGGTCGGCGGCGCTGCGCAGCTGGAGGACCAGCGTGAGCAGCACCCACACGCCGAGGGTCCCGATGATCGCGCCGGGGCCGTGGACGGCATCGACCGCGAGCACGGCGGCGTCCGCGGCGAGCGCGCCGAGGAAGGCGAGGGCGATGCCCTGGCGGGCGGGCCACATGCCGTTCAGGCGGAACCACCCGGCGGCCGTGAGCCCCTGGAGGACGGCGAGCGGGAGGAGCAGCGCGAGGTCGCCGAAGGGGGCGGCCGCGGCGAGCAGCAGGCCGAGCGCGGCGGTCAGCAGGGCCGACTGCGGTCCCGGGTCGATGATCGGCGAGAGGCCCTCGGCGCGGGCCTGTACGGGGTCGACGGCGCGCATCGTGTTGCCGCCGAGGGTGGGCGGCGAGTACGCGGTCCCGGCGGCCGGCGGCTGCGGCTCGCCCGGCTGCCCGGCGGAGGTGTCCGGCTGCTCCGCGGCCTGGGCGGGGGCGGCGGTCTGCGGGGGCAGGTAGGCGGTGGCCTCGGCCCAGCTCTCGGCGAGCGGCGCGGCCGCGGCGGGGCCGGCCGCGGCCTCCTCGCGGAACCAGCCGTCGGAGCCGCCGGCGCCCTCCCGCACGGGCGGCAGGTACGCCGTCTCGGCGGCCGCGGCATCGCGCACGGGCGGCAGGTACGCCGTCTCGGCGGCAGCCTCGGCACCCTGCACCGGCGGCGGGAAGGACGCCCCGGGAGCGGCAGCATCCCGTACGGGCGGCAGATAGGCGGTCTCGGCGGCATCCTGCACCGGCGGCGGGAAGGAGGCCCCGGTGGCGGCGGCGTCCCTCACGGGCGGCAGATAAGCGGTCTCGGCGGCAGCCGCGGCGCCCTGCGCCGGCGGCGGATACGGGGCCCCGGTGGCGGCAGCGCCCCGGACCGGCGGCAGGTACGCGGTCTCGGCGGCCCAGTCGTGACCCGGCGCGGCCGCGGGGGCCGGGGCGGGGGCCGCGGGGGCCGCGTCGCGGAGCCAGCCCTCCGGGGCCGCGGGCTGCGCCGGGTACTGCGGCGCGGCCTGCCCGGGGTACGGCTGCGGGTAGCCGTTCCCGGTCCACTCCGCGGCCGGGGCCGGCTGCTGCGGCGCGGCCGGGGCCTCGTCCCGGAACCATCCGTGGGGGGCGACGGGCCGTTCGGGGGCCGGCTGCCCGCCGAGCGGCGGCTGCGGCTGCGGGGCCTGCGGCTGCGGGGTCGGCTCGGGCCGCTGGACGGGCTGGTAGCCGGTGTCCCATGTCGGCGCCTGCCACGTCTGGGTGCCGTACGGGTCGGCCTCCGGAGCCGGCTGCTGCCCCGCCCCGTACTGCCCCGGGTCCTGCGGCTGGGGGTCCTGCTGCGGCTGCTGGTACTGCGGGTACGACTGGTGCTGCTGCTGGGGGTGCTGCTGCCCGTACTGCCGGCGCTGCTGTTCCTCGGGAGTGCTCATCGTCTTCCGCTCACCCGCCCGCGAACGGCGGGAGCACCTCGACGGTGCCCCCCTCGGTCAGCAGGACGGCGTCGTGCGGGCGCTTGCCCACCGGCTCGTCGTTCACGAGGAAGGAGCAGCGCAGCAGCACCCGGGGCAGCTCCCCGGGATGCCGTTCGCGCACTGCGTCGAGCGCCTCGGCCAGTGTCCGCGCCGAGTACGGCTCCTCCGCCGTCCCGGACGCGGCCTTGGCCGCCGCCCAGTAGCGGATGGTTCCGGTTGCCACTGCAGCTCCTATCGTCGGCTGTCTACCGTCGGCCTCCATGATGGCCCCTCCCGCCCGCTGCTCCGGCGCGCCCGCGCGCGCCCCGCGCGCGCACCGGCGGCCCCCGCCGGCCGTGCCATACGTCCCCCGAACCGCCGAAACCGGGGCATAGGCTGGTTCCGCAGGGTGGCACGGACCACAGAAGCGGAGTCGGCGAAGCCTCTGCCCGCCGCCCGACGGTGGGCTATTCTGCTGGCGAAGGATCCGGGCAATGCAGCCCCCGGGTCCTTTTGTGCTTTCGGCACGTTGAACGGGCCGGGAACAGTGGCACCCGTGCGGGCCCCGGGGCGCGCAGCCCGGGCGGCCGCCGCACGCACACCGCGCACCACGTACGAAGCAGTACCGCGAAAGTCCTCGACGGGACCGAGGAGGAACCGACGTGACGGACCAGCGAACCGTGCACCACCGACCGACCCGGGCAGGGGGTCGGGCATGAGCTCCCTCCTGCTGCTGACGAACGCCCTCCAGCCGTCCACCGAGGTGCTGCCGGCCCTGGGCCTGCTGCTGCACAACGTGCGCGTCGCCCCGGCCGAGGGGCCCGCCCTGGTCGACACCCCGGGGGCCGACGTCATCCTCGTCGACGGCCGCCGCGACCTCCCGCAGGTCCGCTCGCTGTGCCAGCTGCTGCGCTCCACCGGGCCCGGCTGCCCGCTGATCCTCGTCGTCACCGAGGGCGGCCTCGCGGCCGTCACCGCCGACTGGGGCATCGACGACGTCCTCCTCGACACCGCCGGCCCCGCCGAGGTCGAGGCGCGGCTGCGGCTGGCCACCGGCCGCGCGCAGCTCGGCTCCGACGACTCCCCCATGGAGATCCGCAACGGCGACCTGTCGGTCGACGAGGCCACCTACTCCGCGAAGCTGAAGGGCCGGGTCCTGGACCTCACCTTCAAGGAGTTCGAGCTGCTGAAGTACCTGGCGCAGCACCCGGGCCGCGTCTTCACCCGCGCCCAGCTCCTCCAGGAGGTGTGGGGGTACGACTACTTCGGAGGCACCCGGACGGTGGACGTGCACGTACGGCGGCTGCGTGCGAAACTCGGTCCCGAGCACGAGTCGCTGATCGGCACCGTCCGCAACGTCGGGTACCGGTTCGTCACGCCGGAGAAGGCCGAACGGGCCGCCGCGGAGGCCGCGGCGCAGACCGCCGCGCCGCTTCCGGCGGAGGCCCGGTGAGGCCCTCCCCGTATGGAGGAACCTCCTGTGACCGACCGGTCCGCAGGACGGCCTGCCCAGAGGTAGGTCACCCCGCGTAGACTCCCGGGCGTGGCCAAGGTGACGCGGGATGACGTGGCGCGACTTGCGGGTACTTCAACCGCCGTCGTGAGCTACGTCATCAACAACGGACCCCGGCCGGTCGCCCCGGCCACGCGCGAGCGTGTCCTCGCCGCGATCAAGGAGCTGGGCTACCGCCCGGACCGGGTCGCCCAGGCGATGGCGTCGCGGCGCACCGACCTCATAGGCATGATCGTCCCCGACGCGCGCCAGCCGTTCTTCGCGGAGATGGCTCACGCGGTCGAGCAGGCCGCCGCCGAGCGCGGAAAGATGGTGCTCGTCGGGAACTCGGACTACCGGGACGAGCGGGAGGTCCACTACCTGCGGGCCTTCCTCGGCATGCGGGTCTCCGGGCTGATCCTCGTCAGCCAGGGCATGAGCGAGCGGGCCGCCTCCGAGATCGAGGCGTGGGACGCGCGGGTCGTGCTGCTGCACGAGCGGCCCGAGGCCATCGACGACGTCGCGGTCGTCACCGACGACATCGGCGGCGCCCAGCTCGCCACCCGCCACCTCCTGGAGCACGGGCACGCGTACGTCGCCTGCATCGGCGGCATCGAGAACACCCCGTCGGTGGGCGACCCGGTCGCCGACCACGTCGAGGGCTGGCGCCGGGCCATGCTCGAGTCCGGCCGGTCCGTCGAGGGCCGCCTCTTCGAGGCCCCGTACAACCGCTACGACGCCTACCGGGTCGCTCTGGAGGTCCTCTCCGGCCCGAACCGGCCGCCGGCGATCTTCTGCGCCACCGACGACCAGGCGATCGGCGTGCTGCGCGCCGCCCGCGAGCTGCGCATCGACGTGCCCGGCGAGCTGGCCGTGGCCGGCTTCGACGACGTGAAGGAGGCGGCGCTCACCGATCCGCCGCTGACCACGGTCGCCTCGGACCGCCCGGCGATGGCACGGGCCGCCGTCGACCTCGTCCTCGACGACGGGCTGCGGGTCGCGGGCTCGCGGCGGGAGCGGCTGAAGCAGTTCCCGTCCGCGCTGGTCGTCCGCCGCTCCTGCGGCTGCTCCTGACGCTTATATCGGGCATACAAGGTTCTGTCGGGCTTCTCAGCCGGAACTCAGGAAGCTCTCATGATCCGCGGGGAGAGTCGGTGCCATGACCGACAGCTTCCGCCGCGAAGGCGAGTACCCGCAGGAGAACCGCCCGTACCCGAGCGCGCCCCTCGACGGGGCCTACGCGCCGCCCGGCGGGGCCGCCGAGCCGGCGCCCGGCTGGTACGAAGCGCACCGGCCCCCGGTCATCCGCGGCGAGACGGTCCCGCCCGCCGCCCCCGCGTACGCCCCGCCCGGGTACGCCCCTCCCGCACCGCCGACCCCTCCCGTCCCTCCGGCCCCGTACGCCGCCGACGCGCTGCCGGATCCCGGAGCGGACGGCCCGGCCGACCCGGCCCGCGCGCCCCGCGCCAGGCGGCCCGCGGTGCTGCTGGCGGCCGTGGCGCTCGCCGCGGCGGTCGTCGGCGGGGCCACCACCGCGGGCGTGCAGCAGCTGCTCGCCGAGCGGGCCGGGCTGCCCGGCACCGGCTTCCCCGGCACGAACGTCTCGCAGTCCACCAGCGGCACGGTCGCCGGCGTCGCCGAGCAGGTCGGCCCGTCCGTCGTGCGGATCGACACGCGCACCGGCTCCGGGCAGGGCACCGGCTCCGGGGTGATCATCAGCGCGGACGGCGAGGTCGTCACCAACAACCACGTCATCAGCGGCGCCTCAGAGATCCAGGTCACCCTCAGCAACGGCAGGAAGCTCGCCGCGAAGACCGTCGGCACCGACCCCGACAAGGACCTCGCCCTGATCAGGATCGAGGGCGCGACCGGCCTGAAGCCGGCCCGGCTCGGCAACTCCGACGGCCTCAAGGTCGGCGACGAGGTGGTCGCCATCGGCTCCCCCGACCGCCTGACCGGCACCGTCACCAGCGGCATCGTCTCCGCCCTGAACCGCGAGGTGAACGTCCCGAAGTCCGAACAGGCCCCGCAGCGGCAGCAGCGCGGTGACGGCGGCTGGCCGTTCTCCTTCGACGGCCGCCAGTTCAACGGGAACACCGGCACGAACACGACCTCGTACAAGGCCATCCAGACGGACGCCTCCCTCAACCCCGGCAACTCCGGCGGCGCCCTCGTCGACATGAACGGCGCGATCGTCGGCATGCCGTCGGCGATCTACTCGCCGGCGAGCGACAGCTCCGCCGCCGGCAGCGTCGGCCTCGGCTTCGCGATCCCCGTCAACACGATCAAGGCCGACCTGCCCTCCCTGCGCCAGGGCGGCAGCGGCACCGCGGGAGGCTCCGGCACCGCCTTCTAGTGCTGTGGCCGGGAAGGTTTGCCGGGTCGCGGTGTCCGGTGCGGTGCATCGCAAGGCGGAGGGCCGCGGCGCGTACTGGGCGTACGTGCTCGGTCCGACAACGCGGCGAGGCGCCGTGCCGGGCGCCGTGACCCGGTGAGCCTTCCCGGTCACAGCACTAGCCGTGGCCCCCGCCGCCCTGCGGCCCCCGTGCGAGGCTGGTAGCGCCGCGGCCGCGACCGCCGGGGCCACCGACCCGCCGACCACCCCTGGGGGCCACGAGATGATTCCCGCCGAAGGCGAACCGCAGCGCATCCTCGTCGTCGACGACGAGCCGGCCGTGCGGGAGGCCCTGCGCCGCAGCCTCGCCTTCGAGGGCTACACCGCGCAGACCGCCGTCGACGGCCTCGACGCCCTCGACAAGGCGGCCGCCTGCACCCCCGACCTGATCGTCCTGGACATCCAGATGCCCCGCATGGACGGCCTGACCGCCGCCCGCCGGCTGCGCGCCGCCGGGAACACCACCCCGATCCTGATGCTGACCGCCCGCGACACCGTCGGCGACCGGGTCACCGGCCTCGACGCGGGCGCCGACGACTACCTCGTCAAGCCGTTCGAGCTGGACGAGCTGTTCGCCCGGGTCCGCGCCCTGCTGAGGCGCAGCGCGTACGCGGCCGCGAACGGCGCGGGCAGCGCGGCCCCGTCCGGGGACGCCCTGTCCTTCGAGGACCTGCGCATGGACCCCGCCACCCGCGAGGTCACCCGGGCCGGCCGGCCCGTGGAGCTGACCCGCACCGAGTTCACGCTGCTGGAGATGTTCCTCAACCACCCCCGGCAGGTCCTGACCCGCGAGCAGATCCTCAAGACCGTGTGGGGCTTCGACTTCGAACCGAGCTCCAACTCCCTGGACGTGTACGTGATGTACCTGCGCCGCAAGACCGAGGCGGGCGGGGAGCCCCGCCTCGTCCACACCGTGCGCGGAGTCGGCTACGTGCTGCGCGCCCCCGGATCGGGAGACGGAGGGGGAACGGAGTGAGCCCCGCCTCCCGGTTCCGCCGGCTGCCGCTGCGCTCGCGGCTCGCGCTGCTCGTCGCGGTCGCCGTGGCGGTGGCCGTCGCCGCCGTCGCCGCCGTGTCGTGGGTGATGGTGCGCACGCAGCTGCGCGAGCAGCTCGACCGTTCGCTGATGGCGACCAACCCCTCGCGGGAGGTCGTGCGGATCCTCGACGGCGGCATCTGCGCGACCGGACCCGCCCGCCCCTCCCAGGACATCGCCGGGAACCTCAACGCGACCGTGCAGATCGTCCTGGCGAGCGGCGCGCACTGCTGGGTCGCCGGCCGCACCGACCTGCCCGTCACGCAGGCCGACCGGGAGGTCGCCGCCGCCCGCCGGCCGAACGTCCTGCACGACGCGGTCACCGCCGACGGCCACCGGATGCGCGTCTACACCCTCCAGGCGCAGGCGGGCCCCGACACCAAGGTGTTCGCCATCTCGATCGCGAAACCGCTCGCCGACATCGACAAGCCGCTGTCCACCCTGACATGGGTCCTGGTGCTGGTGTCCGGGATCGGTGTCGTCGGCGCCGGAGCGGCCGGGCTGTGGGTGGCCCGGACCGGGCTGCGCCCCGTCGACGAGCTGACGGGGGCCGTCGAGCACATCGCCCGCACCGAGGACCTGACCGTGCGGATCCCCGACGAGGGCGAGGACGAGATCGCCCGCCTGTCGCGGTCGTTCAACTCCATGACGGCGGCGCTCGCCTCCTCCCGGGAGCGCCAGTCCCGCCTGATCGCCGACGCCGGCCACGAACTGCGCACCCCGCTGACCTCGCTGCGGACCAACGTCGAACTGCTGGCGCGCAGCGAGGAGACCGGCCGCGCCATCCCCGCCGAGGACCGCCGCGAGCTGCTCGCCTCGGTGAAGGCGCAGACCGCCGAGCTGGCCGCACTGATCGGCGACCTCCAGGAGCTGTCCCGGACGGACGCGGGCCCCCCGGCCCGGCTGGAGGTGGTGGCCCTGCACGAGGTGGCGGGCAGCGCCCTGGCCCGGGCCCGGCTGCGGGGCCCCGAGCTGCACTTCGAGGCCGCCCTGGAGTCCTGGTACGTGCGCGGGGAGGCGGCCGCCCTGGAGCGGGCGGTGGTGAACCTGCTGGACAACGCGGTGAAGTTCAGCCCGCCGGGCGGCCGCGTGGAGGTGTCGCTGCGGGCGGGCGCGCTGACCGTACGGGACCACGGGCCCGGCATCCCGCCGGAGGACCTCCCGCACGTCTTCGACCGGTTCTGGCGCTCGCCGTCCGCGCGGGCGCTGCCCGGCAGCGGGCTGGGCCTGTCCATCGTGGCGCGGACGGCGCAGCGCGCCGGCGGCACCGCGCAGCTGCGGCCCCCGGCGGACGGCGGGCCCGGCACGGAGGCGGTGCTGCGCATCCCCGGTGCGCCGACCCCTCCTCCGGCGGCGGCCCCGCAGGCGGCGGGCCGTCCGCCAGTCGTGCCGGATCAGTGATCCCACCGGGCCGGGGGCGCGGGTTCACCCCGTACGGCAGCCGCATCCACCACCCGCCGGCAGCCGCCGCCCCGGTGCGAACCCCCGTTCTGCGCCCGGCAGTCGGACGGGCGGCGGAAAGGCCGCGAGGGGGCGGCGGGCCGGATGGCCCGCCGCCCCCTCGGGCGTGCGGTGCGGCGGACGCCCCCGGCGCCCGCGCGCCCTACTTCACGACGGTGATGCGGTTCGCCGCCGGCGGGGCGATCGGGCTCGCCGCCGACGACTTCGCCAGGTAGGCGTTGAAGGCGTCCAGGTCGGAGACGCCGACCAGCCTGTTCTTGTGCTCCTTCAGCACGCCGAAGCCGTCGCCGCCGCCCGCGAGGAACTCGTTCATCACGACGCGGTAGGTCTTCGCCGGGTCGAGCGGCTCACCGTTCAGCCTCACCGAGTCCACGACGATCCGGTCGGCGCCCGACTTCGTCATGTCCAGGGTGTACGTGAAGCCCTTCGAGACCTGGAGGATCTTCGGGTTGGCCCCGTTGAGCGGGCCGCTGACCTGCTGCTGGAGCGCGGTGATCAGCTGCGCGCCGGTCAGGTCCACCACGTTCAGCATGTTGTTGAACGGCTGGACCGTGTAGGACTCGCCGTAGGTGACGACGCCGTCGCCCTCCTCGCCCGCGGCCTTGAACGCCAGGTCCGAGCGGATGCCGCCCGGGTTCATCAGGGCCAGCTGCGCGCCGCCCTTGTCCGCGGCGGCCGTGGCCTCCAGCTGCGCGTCCGCGATCAGGTCGCCGAGCGGCTTCTCCGGCGCGTCCAGGCCGCGGCCCGGGATGTCGCCCGCGATGTAGCCCATCGGGCGGTTCGCGATCGGGGCGGCGAGGGTCTGCCAGCGGGTGATCAGCTCGGTCATGTCCGGGGCCTTGGCGACGTCCCGGGTGACGACCTTGTTGACCGGCACCGGCGAGGAGACGGCCGTGCGGACGATGTCCTTGGTCTTGAGGTCGTACTTCAGCGTGGTCTCGGTGAACAGCCGGCCGAGCGACGCCGCCGAGGTGACCGTGCGCGGGTTGCCCGCCGGGTCCGGGATGTTGCAGGCGTACGCCTGGTGCGTGTGGCCCGTGACCAGCGCGTCGACCTTCGCGTCCACGTTCTTCGCGATGTCGACGATCGCACCGGAGATCCCGGCGCCGGCGCCCGGCACGTTGCAGTCGTAGTTGTAGGCGCCGCTCGCGGGCAGGCCGCCCTCGTGGATCAGCGCGACGATCGACTTCACGCCCTGCTTGTTCAGCTCGGCCGCGTACTTGTTGATCGTCTCGACCTCGTCCTGGAACTTCAGGCCCTTGACGCCCTCGGCCGTCACGACGTCCGGCGTGCCCTCCAGGGTGACGCCGATGAAGCCGATCTTCACGTCCCCCTTCTTCCACACGAAGGTGGGGGACATCATCGGACGCTTGGTCTTCTCGTCCGTCACGTTCGCCGCGAGGTACGGGAACTCGGAGCCGGTGAACTCCTTGCCCATCTCGTAGCAGCCCTCGTCCGGGTGGCAGCCGCCGTACACCATGCGGCGCAGCTCGGCGCGGCCCTCGTCGAACTCGTGGTTGCCGACGCTGGTGACGTCCAGGTCGAGCTTGTTGAGCGCCTCGATGGTCGGCTCGTCGTGGAAGAGGCCGGACAGCATCGGGCTGCCGCCGATCATGTCGCCCGCCGCCGCGGTGACGGAGTACTTGTGGCCCTTGCGGGCCTCGCGCAGGCTGGTCGCCAGGTACTCGACACCGCCGGCCGGGACGGCCTTGGTCGTGCCGTCGGCCTGACGCTCGGTCACGGTGCCCGAGGAGCCCTGCGGGGCCTCCAGCGTGCCGTGGAAGTCGTTGAACGACAGCAGCTGCACGTCGACGGTGCGGTCCTTGGCCGCACCGGCGGCGCCGGCCGGCAGGGCGGCGGCGACCATGGCGCCGGAAGCGGCCGTGACGGCCACGGCGGTGAGGGTCAAGCGGCGGTTGCGCCGGTGCCGTTGTGGCGTCGCTGACATTTCGTCCCCTTATGAACAGCGGCGAATCTTGGGAGGTCGGGGCGCAGCCTAAGGTCAACGCGCGTAGCACCAACAGGGGTGGGCGGTATCTCGCTCGTCACACACGCCCGCGCCGCCCCGGACGGCGGATACCGGCCACGACCCCGCGCCGCCCCCGCCGGCGCGCCAGCGCCGGCGGCCCCCGCCGCCGTACGCTCGGAGCATGACTGACGACGCAGCAGCGGCCCTGGAACCGGGTCGCCGGATCGAGACCCTCGACGAACTGACGGCAGAGCAGGCCGACGCCGTGGTCGGCCTCATCGAGGACGCGGCCCTCACGGACGGCACCACCGCCGTCTCCGAGCAGGGCCGGCTCCAGCTGCGCGGCGGACCCCGCGAGGGCATCCGCCACTTCCTGCTCACCGAGAAGGGGCGGCTCGCCGCCTACGGCCAACTCGAGGACACCGACCCGGTGGAGGCGCCCGCCGCCGAACTCGTCGTCCACCCCGCGCTCCGCGGCCGCGGCCACGGCCGGGCGCTGGGCCAGGCCCTCCTCGCCGCGTCGGGCAAACGCATCCGGGTGTGGGCACACGGGGGCAAGTCGGCTGCGCGGCACCTCGCCCAGGTCCTCGGCCTGACCCTCTTCCGCGAGCTGCGCCAGCTGCGCCGCCCGCTCGGCGCCGGCTCGCCGCCGCTGCCCGAGCCGGTCCTGCCCGCCGGGGTCACCGTCCGCACCTTCGTCCCCGGCAAGGACGACGCCGCCTGGCTCGCGGCGAACGCCGCCGCCTTCGCCCACCACCCCGAGCAGGGCTCGCTCACCCAGCGCGACCTCGACGACCGCATCGCCCAGCCGTGGTTCGACCCGGAGGGCTTCTTCCTCGCCGAACGCGAGGGGGAGCTCGTCGGCTTCCACTGGACGAAGGTCCACGCCGCCGAGCAGCTCGGCGAGGTGTACGTCGTCGGCGTGCTGCCCGGCGCCCAGGGCGGCGGGCTCGGCAAGGCACTGACCGCGATCGGCCTGCACCACCTCGCCGCCGCCGGCCTGCCCGCCGCGATGCTGTACGTCGATGCCGACAACCCGGCGGCCCTCGCCGTGTACGAGGGCCTCGGCTTCAGCACGCACGAGGTCGACCTCATGTACCGCACCGAGAGCTGAGCGCGGCCCGCACGGCGCCGCCGCACCGCCGCACCGCCTCCGTCCGGGGCCCCGGGTCCGCCCGGTGCTCCGGACGGGTGCATTCCGGAGCGAATCCGGCGTACGCACACCCCTGCGGACCCCGGCCGCCATGCCCCGTTCACCGGTACTTAAGACACGCTTGCGAACCTCCCCGCATGCAGTCCCGACTCCGGTCCACACCGCCCCCCTCCGACGCGCCTGACCTGGCGTGCGCGCGGAAGAATGGAGTCATGAGCCACCAGCCCGGCGCAGGCCCCACCGAGGTCCCCGCCCAGCACCCGTCGCACCCGTCCGCCGCGGCACCCGCAGGGCCGCCCGCCGTGCCCGCGCGGCTCGGCTCCATCGCCGCGCACCGCCCGCGCGCCGGACTCGAACCCGATCTCGGCCCCGACATCGACGGCGACCTCGACTCCTACGAGGAGAAGGACGGCGGCGAGCTGCCCGCCGACCGGTTCCTCGACCGGGAGCGCAGCTGGCTGGCCTTCAACGAGCGGGTCCTGGAGCTGGCCGAGGACCCGGCGACCCCGCTGCTGGAGCGGGCGAACTTCCTGGCCATCTTCGCCGGAAACCTCGACGAGTTCTTCATGGTCCGCGTCGCCGGCCTCAAGCGCCGCATCGCCACCGGCGTCGCCACCCGGTCCGCCTCCGGCCTCCAGCCCCGCGAGGTCCTCGACCTGATCTGGACGCGCTCGCGCGAGCTCATGGCCCGGCACGCGGCCTGCTTCCAGCACGACGTCGCCCCCCAGCTCGCCGAGGAGGGCATCCACCTCATCCGGTGGCCGGACCTCGCCGAGAAGGAGCAGGCCCGCCTCTTCACCCTGTTCCGCAACCAGATCTTCCCCGTGCTGACCCCGCTGGCCGTGGACCCCGCGCACCCGTTCCCGTACATCTCGGGCCTGTCGCTGAACCTGGCCGTCGTCGTCCGCAACCCCGTCAGCGGGCACCGGCACTTCGCCCGCGTCAAGGTGCCGCCGCTGCTGCCCCGCTTCCTGGAGGCCTCCCCGCAGCGCTACGTCCCGCTGGAGGACGTCATCGCCGCGCACCTGGAGGAGCTGTTCCCCGGCATGGAGGTGCTCGCGCACCACATGTTCCGCGTCACCCGCAACGAGGACCTGGAGGTCGAGGAGGACGACGCGGAGAACCTGCTCCAGGCCCTGGAGAAGGAGCTCATGCGGCGCCGCTTCGGCCCGCCCGTCCGCCTGGAGGTCGAGGAGTCCATCGACCCCGGCGTGCTGGACCTCCTCGTGCAGGAGCTGAACATCTCCGCCGCCGAGGTCTACCCGCTGCCCGGCCCGCTGGACCTGACCGGCCTCTTCGGGATCGCCTCCCTGGACCGGCCCGAGCTGAAGTACCGCAAGTTCGTCGCCGGCACCCACCGGGACCTCTCCGAGGTGGAGTCCGCGTCCGCGCCGGACATCTTCGCCGCGCTGCGCGAGCGGGACGTCCTGCTGCACCACCCGTACGACTCCTTCTCCACCTCCGTCCAGGCCTTCCTGGAGCAGGCGGCCGCGGACCCCGACGTCCTCGCCATCAAGCAGACGCTGTACCGCACCTCCGGCGACTCGCCCATCGTCGACGCCCTGATCGACGCGGCCGAGTCCGGCAAGCAGGTCCTCGTCCTCGTCGAGATCAAGGCCCGCTTCGACGAGCAGGCCAACATCAAGTGGGCGCGGAAGCTGGAGGAGGCCGGCTGCCACGTCGTCTACGGCCTCGTCGGCCTGAAGACCCACTGCAAGCTCTCGCTCGTCGTCCGCCAGGAGGGCGAGACCCTGCGCCGCTACTCGCACGTCGGCACCGGCAACTACCACCCCAAGACGGCCCGCCTGTACGAGGACCTCGGCCTGCTCACCGCAGACCCGCAGGTCGGCGCGGACCTCTCCGACCTCTTCAACCGGCTCTCCGGCTACTCCCGCCGCGAGACCTACCGCCGGCTCCTCGTCGCCCCCCGCTCCCTGCGCGACGGGCTGATCTCCCGCATCGACAAGGAGACCGCACACCACCGGGCCGGCCGGCCCGCGTACGTGCGGATCAAGGTGAACTCCATCGTCGACGAGGCCCTCATCGACGCCCTCTACCGGGCCTCCCGGGCCGGGGTCCCCGTCGACATCTGGGTCCGCGGCATCTGCGCCGTCCGCCCCGGCGTCGAGGGGCTCTCGGAGAACATCCGGGTCCGCTCCGTCCTCGGCCGCTTCCTGGAGCACTCCCGGGTCTTCGCCTTCGGCAACGGCGGCGAACCCGAGGTGTGGATCGGCAGCGCCGACATGATGCACCGCAACCTCGACCGCCGCATCGAGGCGCTGGTCCGCGTCGCCGACCCCGCGCACCGCTCCGCCCTGGACCGGCTGCTGGAGACCGGCATGTCCGACTCCACCTCCTCCTGGCACCTCGGCCCGGACGGCGAGTGGACCCGGCACAGCACCGACCCCGAGGGCCAGCCGCTGCGGCACGTCCAGGAGATGCTCATAGACGCCCGGAGGCGCCGGCGTGGCTCTGCCAAACCCTGACCCGACGGCCTGCCACGGCAGCGGGGCCCGCGCGGGCGACGTGCTCGGCGCGTACCTGCGGGCCCAGGCCACCGGCTTCCTGCGCGCCCTGCGCCTGCACGCCGAAGCCGCGGGATCCGCCACCGCGGGCGGAGCCTCCGCGGCCGGCGCCGCCGAGGCGGCGCGCGGCCTGCGGGGGGCCGCGCGCCGGATCGCCGGATCCCTGGCCACCTTCCGCCCGGCCACCGACACCGCGTGGGCGGACGGCCTGCGCGGCGAGCTGGCCTGGCTGTCCTCGGTGCTGGCCGACGAGCACGCGTCCGCCGCCCTGCCGATCCGGCTCCTGGACGCCCTGCAACGGCTCTCCGGCTCCGCCGCCGAGCGGCCCGGCGCCGGCGCGGGCGGCCTCGCCGCGGGCCCGGCGCGGGCGGCCGCGCTGCTGGAGCGGCAGCTGGCGCCGGCCCGGACCCGCGCCCATGCGGCGGCCCTGCAGGCGATGGGCTCGTCCCGGTTCCACGCCGTCGCGGACGCGGTCGCCGTCCTGGCCTCCGAGGTGCCGCTGGACCCGGTCGCCGCCCGGGGACGCGCCGCGGACGTCCTCCTCCCGCTGGCCGAGGTGCCCCGGGCCCGGCTCGCCGCGGCCGTCGCCGCCCTGCCGCCGGCCGCGCAGGCACCGCCGTACGACGCCGGACACGACGGCTCCTGGCAGGAGGTGCGCCGCCTGCTGCGCGTCCACCGCTACGCGCGCGAGGCGCTGGGCGAGGACGTGGCCCGGCTGGCCGAGGCGGGCGGAGCCCTCGCCCGCCACGGGGACGCCGCGGCGGCGGCGGCCGCCTCGGCGGCCGCCGCCCGCACCCCGCGCATCGCCCCGGCGACGGCGTACGCCCTGGGGGTCCTGCACGCCGACCAGCGCCACGAGGCGGAGGCAGCCCGCCGTGCCTTCCACGGCGTCTGGCACCCCGCCCCGGCCCCCGCCTGACCGCCGCCGGCGGCGGAGGGTCGATTTCCGGCCAGATGCGCCGCGCCGCGGAAGCTGCCGCACGCCGTGGCGCAGGCTCCGCACCCGGCCGTTCGGCGAGGTTCACCTCCCGTTCATTCCCTCCCGTTGATGGCTTCACCTGATCTGCCTAATTTCGGTAGTGCGCCCAGCGCGCCGCTGGCCGAATCCAGCGGCCCCCTGCCCACAGACGTAGTCCTCTTCGCACGCCGCCCCGATACCGAAAGCGGCCGGCGGCTTCTGGAAGGAACACCCGAAAGTGAAGCTTCAGCGCAAGAACATGCTTCGTGCCTCCGCCCTCGGCGCGCTTGTCGTGTCCGGCGCCCTGGTCCTCACGGCGTGCGGCTCGGACGACAACACGGGCACCGGCGGGAACGCCAGCGGCAAGCCGTCGGCCGCCGCGGGCGACATCAAGTGCGACGGTGCGCAGGGCAAGCTGCTCGCGTCCGGCTCCTCCGCCCAGAAGAACGCGATGGACCTGTGGGTCAAGAACTACATGGCCGCCTGCTCCGGCGTGGAGGTCAACTACAAGTCGTCCTCCTCCGGCGAGGGCATCGTCGCCTTCAACCAGGGCAGCGTCGGCTTCGCCGGCTCCGACTCGGCGCTCAAGCCGGAGCAGGTCGAGGAGTCCAAGAAGGTCTGCACGGGCGGCCAGGCGATCAACCTGCCGATGGTCGGCGGCCCGGTCGCCATCGGCTACAACCTCTCCGGCGTCGACAAGCTCGTCCTCGACGCCCCCACGATCGCCAACATCTTCAACGACAAGATCAAGAAGTGGGACGACGAGGCGATCAAGAAGCTGAACCCCGGCGTCGCCCTGCCGTCCACGGCGATCCAGCACTTCCACCGCTCCGAGGACTCCGGCACCACCGAGAACCTCGGCAAGTACCTGAAGGCCGCCGCCCCCGACGCCTGGACCTACGACGCCGCCAAGAAGTGGCCCGCCCCCGGCGGCCTCGGCGCCTCCGGCTCCTCCGGCGTCGCCACCCAGGTCAAGCAGGTCGACGGCGCCATCGGCTACTTCGAGCTGTCCTACGCCACCTCCCAGAACATCAAGACGGTCGACCTGAACACCGGCGCCGCCGCCCCGGTCAAGGCCTCCGCCGACAGCGCCTCCAAGGCCATCGCCGCCGCCAAGGTCGTCGGCACCGGCTCCGACCTCGCCCTCAAGCTCGACTACACCACCAAGGCCGAGGGCGCCTACCCGATCGTCCTGGTGACCTACGAGGTCGTCTGCGACAAGGGCAACAAGGCCGAGACCCTGCCGACCGTGAAGTCCTTCCTCGGCTACACCGCCTCCGACGCCGGCCAGAAGCTCCTCTCCGAGCACGGCTACGCCCCGATCCCCGCCGAGATCAACAGCAAGGTCCGCGAGGTCGTCAACTCGCTGTCCTGACCCCCCGAGCCCCGGAGCACCGGGCCGGCCCGCACCACAGGCCGGCCCGGGCCCGAGGCCCCTCCCCCCGCCCGCGGGGGGATCCGGTGCACCGCCGCCAGGGGGCGCGTCCCCCGTCCAGACCGGAAAGACCATGGCTACCACCACACCCACCCAGACAGACACGCCACCGCCTGTCTCCGTGAGCGGGAAGACCGCCGGCCGCGCCGGTGACGCGGTCTTCTCCGGGCTCTCCAAGGGCTCCGGGATCCTGCTCCTGACGATCATGGCGTCGATCGCCGTCTTCCTCACCTACCGGGCCGCCATAGCCCTGTCGAAGAACGAGGGCAACTTCCTCACCACCTTCGACTGGGACGCCTCCGCGAACCCGCCCGTCTTCGGCATCGCCGTCCTGCTCTTCGGCACCGTCGTCAGCTCGGTCATCGCGATGGCCATCGCCGTCCCGATCGCCGTCGGCATCGCCCTCTTCATCTCGCACTACGCGCCGCGGAAGCTGGCCGCCCCGCTCGGCTACGTCGTCGACCTGCTGGCCGCGGTGCCGTCGATCATCTACGGCATCTGGGGCGCGCTCTTCCTCGTCCCGCAGCTCGCCGGGCTCAACCTCTGGCTCGACGAGTACCTCGGCTGGACCTACGTCTTCGACAAGTCCCAGCCCGGCGTCGCCCGCTCGCTCTTCACCGTCGGCATCCTGCTCGCGATCATGATCCTGCCGATCGTGACCAGCGTCAGCCGCGAGGTCTTCCTCCAGGTCCCGCGCATGAACGAGGAGGCCGCCCTGGCCCTCGGCGCGACCCGCTGGGAGGTCATCCGGATGGCCGTCCTCCCCTTCGGCCGCTCCGGCGTCATCTCCGCCTCCATGCTCGGCCTCGGCCGCGCCCTCGGCGAGACCATGGCCGTCGCCACCGTCCTCTCCCCGAGCTTCCTGATCTCCGGGCACCTCCTCGACCCGGGCGGCGGCACCTTCGCCCAGAACATCGCCGCCAAGTTCGACGAGGCGAACGAGTTCGGCCGCGACGCCCTCATCGCCTCCGGCCTGGTCCTCTTCCTCCTCACCCTGCTGGTCAACGGCGCCGCTCGCATGATCATCGCGCGCCGCAAGGAGTACTCGGGGGCGAACGCCTGATGAGCCACGCAATCCAGGACCAGCGCCCCGTCCGGGCCCCCGGCTCCCGCTCCCGCGGCAGCCTCACCCGGGGCGGCCTGCCCCGCTGGGCGCCCGCCGCCACCGCCGTCCTCTCCGTCCTGCTCGGCTGCGCCGCCGGCCTCGCCCTCGGCCTGGAGAGCAGGGTCCAGTGGGGCCTGATCTCCGCGCTCCTCTTCATCGCCGCCACCTTCGTCTCCAGCGCGGTCGTCGAGAACACCCGCCAGGCCAAGGACCGCGTCGCGACCTCCGTGATCTGGGTCTGCTTCCTCCTCGCCGTCGTCCCGCTCGTCTCGCTGCTCTGGACCACCCTGAGCCGCGGCATGAAGGTCCTGACCGGCCACTTCCTGACCCACTCCATGAACGGCGTGACCGGCTTCGAACCGGGCGGCGGCGTCTACCACGCCCTCCTCGGCACCATCGAGCAGGTCGCCCTCGCCACCCTGATCGCCGCCCCGATCGGCCTGCTCACCGCGGTCTACCTCGTCGAGTACGGCAAGGGCCGGCTCGCCCAGGCCGTCACCTTCTTCGTCGACGTCATGACCGGCATCCCGTCCATCGTCGCCGGCCTGTTCATCCTGACGACCTGGAACCTGATGCTCGGCTTCGGCCCCTCCGGCTTCGCCGGCGCGATGGCCCTGTCGATCCTGATGATGCCCGTCGTGGTCCGCTCCACGGAGGAGATGCTCAAGCTCGTCCCGAACGAGCTGCGCGAGGCCGCGCTCGCCCTCGGCGTGCCGAAGTGGCGCGTGATCCTCAAGGTCGTCCTCCCGACCGCCGTCGGCGGCATCTCCACCGGCCTGATGCTGGCCGTGGCCCGCATCGCCGGCGAGACCGCCCCGATCATGCTGCTGGTCTTCGGCTCCCAGCTGATCAACGGCAACCCCTTCGAAGGCGCCCAGTCCTCGCTCCCCCTGTACATCTGGGAGCAGTACAAGGTCGGCAGCGACGCCTCCTACGACCGGGCATGGGCCGCAGCGCTCGTCCTGATCGCCTTCGTCATGATCCTCAACCTGGTGGCCCGCGGCATCGCCCGCTGGAAGGCCCCGAAGACCGGTCGCTGAGCGACCGCACGAAAGCGAAGTGACCCTCATGGCCAAGCGAATCGACGTCAGCGGCCTCTCCGCCTTCTACGGCACCCACAAGGCCATCGACGACATCTCGATGACCGTGGAGCCGCACTCCGTGACCGCCTTCATCGGCCCCTCCGGCTGCGGCAAGTCCACTTTCCTGCGCACCCTGAACCGGATGCACGAGGTCACCCCCGGCGGCCGCGTCGAGGGCAAGGTGCTCCTGGACGACGAGGACCTCTACGGCCCCGGCGTCGACCCGGTCGCCGTCCGCCGCACGGTCGGCATGGTCTTCCAGCGCCCCAACCCCTTCCCCACCATGTCGATCTTCGAGAACGTGGCGGCGGGCCTGCGCCTGAACGGCGGCCACCGCCGCCAGGACCTGTCCGACATCGTCGAGCGGTCCCTGCGCGGCGCCAACCTGTGGAACGAGGTCAAGGACCGGCTGAACAAGCCGGGCTCCGGCCTCTCCGGCGGCCAGCAGCAGCGCCTGTGCATCGCCCGCGCCATCGCGGTCGAGCCGGAGGTCCTGCTGATGGACGAGCCCTGCTCGGCCCTCGACCCGATCTCCACCCTCGCCATCGAGGACCTGATCGGGCAGCTGAAGGAGCGCTTCACGATCGTCATCGTGACGCACAACATGCAGCAGGCGGCCCGCGTCTCGGACCGCACCGCGTTCTTCAACCTCGCGGCGGTCGGCCAGCCGGGCAAGCTGGTCGAGATCGACGACACGAACCGCATCTTCTCCAACCCGTCCGTCCAGGCGACCGAGGACTACATCTCGGGCCGCTTCGGCTGAGCCGCCCTGCGGTGCTGCATGGCGGTGCCACCGCACGGCGAAGGGCCGGCTCCCCTCGGGTGGGGGGAGCCGGCCCTTTCACGTCTCCGAGCCCGGGGGGCCCGTACCGCCGGCTAGCCGACGGCCAGGCTGACGAGCCAGAAGCACACCGCCGCCGCGAGCGCCGCGGCCGGCATGGTGATGAACCAGCCCAGGATGATGTTCTTGGCGACGCCCCAGCGGACCGCGTTGACCCGCTTGGTCGCCCCCACGCCCATGATCGCCGAGGTGATCACGTGGGTCGTGGAGATCGGCGCGTGGAACATGTACGAGGCCGTGTACATGATCGAGGCGCCGGTGGTCTCCGCCGCGAAGCCCTGCGGCGGGTCCAGCTCGATGATCTTGCGGCCGAGGGTCCGCATGATCCGCCAGCCGCCCGCGTACGTACCCAGCGACAGCATGACCGCACACGCGATCTTGACCCACACGGGGATGGGCGCGCCCGCCTCCTCGACGTCGGCGATGACCAGGGCCATCACCACGATGCCCATCGTCTTCTGCGCGTCCTGGAGGCCGTGGCCGAGCGCCATGGCGGCAGCCGAGACGGTCTGCGCGATGCGGAATCCCCGCTTGGCCTTGTGCGGGTTGGACCGCCGGAAGATCCACATGATCGCGACCATCACCAGGTAGCCGGCGACCAGGCCGACCAGCGGCGAGAGGAACATCGGGATGACGACCTTCTCGACCACGCCGGACCAGATGACCCCGATCCCGCCGGCCAGCGCCGCGCCCACCATGCCGCCGAAGAGGGCGTGCGAGGAGGAGGACGGCAGGCCGAAGTACCAGGTGACCAGGTTCCAGGCGATCGCCCCGACGAGCGCGGCGAAGAGGATCCACATCCCCGTGGCGCCCTGAGGGGTCTCGATGAGCCCCTCGCTGACGGTCTTGGCGACGCCGCTGCCCAGGAAGGCGCCGGCGAGGTTCATCACCGCGGCCATCGCGAGGGCGGCCCGCGGGGTCAGCGCCCGGGTCGAGACCGAGGTCGCGATCGCGTTCGCCGAGTCGTGGAACCCGTTGGTGTACGTGAAGCCGAGCGCGACACAGATGGTCACGATCAGAGCGAAGGTGTCCACGGGGTTCAGGACTCCTTGACCGCGATGGTCTCCACCGTGTTCGCGACGTGCTCGAACGCGTCGGCCGCCTCTTCGAGCACGTCGACGATCTGCTTGAGCTTGAGCACCTCGATGGCGTCGTACTTGCCGTTGAAGAGCTGTGCGAGCAGCTTCCGGTGGATCTGGTCGGCCTGGTTCTCCAGGCGGTTGACCTCGATCCAGTACTCGGTCAGGTTGTCCATGGTCCGCAGGTGGGGCATGGCCTCGGCGGTCAGCTCGGCCGCCCGCGCCAGGACCTCGATCTGCTGCTCGACGCCCTTGGGGAGTTCCTCGATGTTGTAGAGGACGACCAGGTCGACGGCCTCCTCCATGAAGTCCATGATGTCGTCGAGCGACGAGGCCAGGGAGTAGATGTCCTCGCGGTCGAACGGCGTGATGAAGGAGGAGTTCAGCTGGTGGAAGATCGCGTGGGTGGCGTCGTCCCCCGCGTGCTCGGCCGCCCGCATGCGCTCCGCGATCTCGGCCCGGGCGGGTGGCTCCGCTCCGAGCAGTTCCATCAGGAGCTTGGAGCCCGTGACGATGTTGTCCGCGGATGCGGCGAACATGTCGTAGAAGCTCGTCTCCCTGGGGGTCAGACGAAATCGCACGTGTGGTCCTCGGGGTGCATCGGATTCGGTCACCTGATGCTAGGCGCTCGCTCCTGCCACGGCTAACCCGCCGTTCTCCGTGTCCTCCATCAGGCAGAGTGGGCCCGCGGGCCCCTCCCCGCGGCCGCGAAGCCCGGTATTCTATACCCATCGGGGGTATCCCCCGGTCTCGTCGCGGACCACATTGGAGGACCCATGACGGCCATCGAGGCGGAGAGCTCCGGATGCGGCGCCGACACCGCGGCGGCCCCCGAGGGGCACGCCGTGCACGGGTACCACCACCGCAAGGACGAGCACCTGAAGAGGCTGCGCCGGATCGAGGGGCAGATCCGCGGCCTCCAGCGCCTCGTCGACGAGGACGTCTACTGCATCGACATACTCACCCAGGTCTCGGCGAGCACGAAGGCCCTCCAGTCCTTCGCCCTCCAGCTCCTGGAGGAGCACCTGCGGCACTGCGTGGCCGACGCGGCCGTCAAGGGCGGGGACGAGATCGACGCCAAGGTCGAGGAGGCCACGAAGGCGATCGCCCGGCTGCTGCGCACCTGACGGCGGCGGCCGGCCGAGCGGCACCCCGGGGCGGCGCGGCCTACAGTCCGAGGCCCATCAGGACCTCGTCGATCCGGTCCTGGCTGAGCCGCTCCTCCTCGGCGGCGGACGCGGCGATGATCAGCTCGCCGCACAGCTCGATCTCGGCCAGCGCCACGTGGTCCTGCACCGTCGCACCGCACACGGGGGTCACGCGTCTCACCTCGATCTGCCGCCATCGGACATCGGTCTGCGATGCGTTCCAGCGTAGGGAGGCACCCGCGGTGTGCGCATGACACGTATGGACCATTTCCGGATACCCCGCCATGACCCGAAGGCATGGCACCCGGTGCCTCCCACCGGCTATTCGGCGATCTTCCCGGCGTAAATGTCCCTGCTTGCGGGCAATACGACGGTCACCGGAGTGCCGAACCCGTAGAGCAGCGTGGTCGAGGAGACATCGATCACGCCATTGTTGACCCAGCTGAAGCGGTGCCGGACCTTCCGCAGCCGCCCCTCCTCGTCGAGGTAGGCGTCGAAGGGCACCGTGTCCGTGGTGAACCCTTTCGCCGCTGCCTCCAATGCCCCCTTGACGCCCGGCGAGGCCGTTTTCGCGGCCCGCCCGATGTCGGTCGTCCCCTGGTAGTGCCGCACCTTCGTGCCCGCCAGCTCCGTCTCGCCGACGTAGCGGACGTCCACGGCGCCGCGCAGCAGCTCGGCGGCGGCCAGCGGGTCGGTCGCGCCGCCCGTGACCAGGTTCCCGTCGGCGAGGGCGGTGGTGTCGACGCGGACCCACTTGTCTGCGGGCACGCCCGCGCCCCGGTTCTTCATGTACAGCGCGCCGGGGACGAGCAGCTCGGTGATGGGCTGGTGCGCCTCCTTGCCCGCCGCGTCGGCAGGGAGCATGACCAGGAGCTGGCCCATCCGGTTCCTGAAGTCGACGCCGCCCTCGCCGCGGATGGTGACCCGGGTGCCCCCGGTCGCCATCTCCATGGATGTACGGGCCTGCGCGCTCCCCGCGGCGGCCAGCCGGTCGGGGGCCGCCCGCACGGCGGCCGCCGGGTCGGCCGGGGGCCTGTCGTCCCCCGCGGCGGCGGAACCGCCGCACCCGCTCGTCACGGCGACCACCGCGGCCACGCCGACGGCGAGCACCGCCTCGCCCGCGCGGCCGCGCCGCTGCCCCTGCTGGTGCACCACCATCGCCTGCCAACCCCCAACACGTCGCCGCTGCTTGTCCGAGGCCCCCACCCGCTGCGGTTTAACGAGGTCCGCGGGCTCCCGTCACGGTGCGGGCCTCCCGGGCGCGCCGCGCCGCCGGTACCGTGGCGGCGTGGATCCGCACCCTGGGGCGCTGCCCGCCCCCGAGCCCGAAACCGCCTTCCGCATCCGGCCCGGCCTGCAGGAGCCGCCGGCCGCGCACGCCGCGTCCACCGCGGAGCGCGGATCGTTCTGCCTGGCGGTGTGCGGCTGCGGCTGGCGCGGCCCGGCCCGCCGCTCGCGCGACCTGGCCCGCAGGGACGCCGCGGAGCACGGCGCCGCGTAGGGCCCCGCCGTCCCGGGGCTCCCGGCTCCGGCCGCCCGCCGCGGCCGTCACCCGTTCGGCCGAGTCCGGCTGGCGGGGCGGCCGGGCCGCGGGTGCGCTGGAGGCATGCCAGGACCCTCATCCCCCGCCGCCCTCCTCGCGTGGGCGCTGCTCCTCGTCCTCGCGCCGGCGGGCGCGGCCGCGGCGAGGCCGACCGGCTCGGCCGACGGCCCGGCCGACGTGGCCCTGGCCGTCGGGCTGACCTGCGCCGCCGCTCTGGCGACGGGGCTGTGGCTGCGGGCGCGCCACCGCCGCGACGCGGAGGCCGGCGGCCGCGGCCCCGAGGGCGGCGACCGGTGACACCCCGGCACCGGCCGGCCGCGGTGCGGCTGTGCTTCTGCATCGCCGGGCTGTGTCTGCTCGCGGCGGCGGCGATGTCCCTGTGGGAGGCCTACGGGCACCCCTGACCGGCGCTCGGGGCAGGCCCCGGCGGCGCCGGCATATCAGGCCGCCAGGTCGCTGTCGTGCGTACGGCCGCCGCCGACCGCGGCCCGCTCGCCGCCCAGCTCGACCGGCCGGGGCCGCGCCGGGTGGCGGGCCCGTACCAGCCGGGCGGCGCGCGGGGAGCGGGCCGCCGCGCGCACGGCGGGCGTCAGCACCGCCATGGCGAGCGGGGCGAGGAGGAGGACGACGGCGGTGCCGAGGGCGAACCCGCCGATGACGTCGGTGGGGTAGTGGACGCCGACGTAGACGCGGCTGAGCCCTTCGGCAAGGGCCAGGCCGATGCCGGCGAGGCCGAGCCGGCGGCGGGCGAGGAACAGGCCCATGCCGATGGCCATCGTGAGGGTGGCGTGGTCGCTGACGAAGGAGTACAGGCTCTGGCTCGCGGCCGGTTCCAGGACGTGCAGCCCCTCGTGCATCCTGAACGGCCTCTCGCGGCCGACGAGCTGACGCAGCGGCACGTTGACGGCGAGTGCGATCGCGGCGGCGAGCGGCGCCCACAGCAGTGCGGCGAACGTCTCGGCGGCCGCGGCCGGTTCCTGCCGCCGGGCGCCGCGCCAGCACCACAGCACGAGGAGCACCATCAGGAGGGGGATGCCGTAGGAGCCGGCGAGGACGACGGCCCTGTCGACCGCGGCCGGGGCGTGCCGGGCCAGCGCGTTGACGTCGTAGAGCAGGCTGACGTCCACGTTCGGCCCACCGGTTGCCAGTGCAGCCATGGCGATGCGGCCCCTTGTTCTTGCTCGGTTCCCCTAGGGGTGCACCCGTGTGTGCACCCCGTGAAACCCCCCCGTGTGGATCCACCCCGTGACCATGGAACGCCTGCTCGGGCACGGCGGTTCCACTCTCCACGCAATGATCACGGCAACGTTATCCAAGAGTGACGCGTCACCGCAGCTCAGGGCCTGCGCTTCACGGAGCGTTGCCCGGGCTCTTCGCGTCGGCCGTGCGGTCGGGCAGGGCCTCGGCCCCGTCCTTGGTGACCCGTGTGGCACCGAAGTAGTCCGGCGTGTCGATCTTGTCGAAGCGGATCACCGCACCCGTGTAAGGGGCGTTGATCATGTATCCGCCGCCCACGTACAGCCCGACGTGCCGGATCTCCCGCGAGTTCGTCAGATCGTCGGAGAAGAACACCAGGTCGCCGGGGAGCAGTTCCTCCCGCGAGGGGTGCGGCCCCGCGTTGTACTGGTCGTTGGCAACGCGCGGCAGCGTGATGCCCACCGACTCGTATGCCGCCTTCGTCAGCCCCGAGCAGTCGAACCGCCCGTCCTGGTCGGGCGTTCCGTTGCCGCCCCACAGGTAGGGCGTGCCCAGCTGCTTCTGCGCGAAGTAGATCGCCCCGGCCGCCTGCTGCGAGGGCGCGACCCGCCCGACGGGCCGCTCGAAGCTCTTCGCCAGCGTCGTGATCGCCTTCACGTACCCCTGCGTCTCCTTGTACGGGGGCACCCCCTGGTACTTGAACACCGCGCCGGGGCCGGCGTTGTATGCGGCGAGCATGTTCGCGACGGGGTCGCCGGGGACCTTCCCGACGTCCTTGGCGAGCGCGCAGTCGTACGAAGCCGCCGAGGGGATCGCGTCGTTGGGGTCCCAGATGTCCCGGTCCCCGTCGCCGTCCCCGTCGATCCCGTGGGTGGCCCAGGTGCCGGGGATGAACTGGGCGATGCCCCGCGCGTCGGCCGGGCTGACGACCGTGGGGTTCCAGCCGCTCTCCGAGTACAGCTGCGCCGCCAGGACCGCCGGGGACAGGGTCGGGCAGAGCACGCCCCACTTCTGCACCAGTGCCTGGTACTTCGCGGGTACGGCCCCCTTGGCGAGCCCGAGCGCGCGGCCCCCCGCACCGCCCGCGATGCCCGCAGCCGCCGAGTACGTGCCTATCACCAGGAGGGCGACGAAGCACAGGAACACAGCCAGGGCGCCCCCGCCGACCTTCCAGAATCTGCGCACCCGTCAACCCTCCCCCATCGGACAGACATTCACAGGGATTCACCGACACGTGTCGGATTCATCCCTTTTGCTCCTCTGTGTGGAAGCCCCCGCACCACACGCTCCTGTGTTCCGTATCCGAAACGGCGTGCCGGAACACCACCGTCCACCCCCCGGGATCCTGCGCCGGCTCCGGCGCGGGCACCCTCCGGCCGTCCACCTCCATCGAGAAGTCGTCCGGATACACCACCGACTTCCACTGCGCCGCACCGCCCTCGCGGACATCGCGCGCCACCGCGGTGAAGCCGAGCTGCCGGTTGTCCGACACCCCCGTGGACCGCCCCCGCGCATCCACCTCGTGCGGCGCCTTCACCACCACCGCCACGTGGTACGCGGGCGCCCCCGGCACCGCCTCCTCCTCCAACCGGAACGCGATCCGCACCCGCCCCGGCCGCAGCTCCCCCTCCGGATCCCGCCCGGCCGGAGTAATCGAGCCCTCCAGCCCCACCGGCGGCCGCTCCTCCGCCCCCGGGCCGCGGCACTCGCCCCGCACCGGGTCCCAGACGTCCAGGTTCGGCGCCGTCTGCCGGATCAGCACCGGCGGACCCGCCGACGACCACCCGGCCGACGGACGCGGGCCGCCGGCCGTATCCGCGTGTGCCGCGCCCCCGCCGCCCGCCGGAAGCCGCCCCGCCGCCACCGCGCCCAGCGCGCCCAGCGCGGCGAGCGCGAGCCCCGCCGCCACCCACGCCCCGCCCCGGCCGCGCCGACGCGGCCGCGGGGACGGGCCCGCAGCAGCCGCCGCCGGCGGCACGTACCCGGTCGGCGGCGGATACCCGTACCCCGCCGCGAGCGCCGGCCCCTGCACCCGTACCGCCTGCCGCGGCACCGCATCGCCCAGCGCCCCCAGCCCCGCGTACACCGGATCCCCCGCGAGGGAACCCTCCGCGGCGCAGCGCGCCGCCACCTCCGCGAGGCCCGGCCGCCGCGCCGGGTCCTCCTCCGCACAGGCCGCGACCAGCTCGGCCAGCCCCGGCTCGATGCCGGCCGTGTCCAACGGCCCGCCGGACGGCTGCCGCCCCGTCGCCGCGTACGCCAGCACCGCCCCCAGCGCGAACACGTCCGCCGCGGGCCCCGCCTCCGCCCCCGCGCGCACCTCCGGCGCCGTGAAACCGGGCGCGCCCGCGCCCCGCGCGAAACCGAAGCCGGTGATCTGAGGCCCCCGCGCGCCCAGCACCACGCACTCCGGCGTGAAGCCCCGGTGCGCGACCCCGTGCGCGTGGAGGGCCGCCAGCCCCTCCGCCAGCGCGGCCAGCAGCCGCCGGCAGGTCGGCGCCGGCAGCGGCCCCCGCACGGCCACCGCGCGGGTCAGCGTCGGCCCGGCCGCGTACTCGGTCGCCAGCCAGAACGGCGGCGCCGCCAGCGAGGCGTCCACCAGGTCCGCCGTGTGCGCCGACCGCACGGCCCGCACCGCCTCCGCCTCGCGCCGCAACCGGGCCAGCGCCTCCGGATCCCCGATGGCCTCCGACCGGACCGCATGCACCACCACCAGCCGCCCCCCGGGCGACCGCGCGAGGTACACCCGGCCCAGCGCTCCCGCACCCAGCCGGGCCAGCAGGGCGTGCGCCCCCACCTGGGCGGGGTCGGTGTCTGTCAGGGCTTCCACCCGCCAGAGGGTGCCACACGGACTTCCCCGCCCCGCAGGGGGGTTGACCAGGCCCGCGACCCGCCCGGCGTCAGGGGCGCGGCGCCACGAAAAGGCTCTGCGCGCCCCTGCCGACGGGCCCCTTCTCGTCGTGCAGGACCGAGTCCGCGAGCCCGATCCCCGCCGGATCCACGCTCGTCCGCGCCTGCACGCCGACCCACTCGCCCGCCGGGTGCCGGTGCAGGTGCACCGTCAGGTCGCTGTTGACGAAGACGTACCGCCCGAAGTCGACGGCCGCGCTGATCCCGTTGCCGGAGTCCGCCGCGACCAGCACCCGGTCCAGCGGCCCGACCGGCTCGCCCGCCACCAGCGGCACCCGCATCCGCATCCAGCACGCCCCCGGCCCCAGCTCCGTGAAGCCCCCCTCGGCGAACCGCATCTCCATCGCCGTGTGGTACCCCCGCTCCCACGGCACCGCGTAGAACGGGGACGGCCCCAGCGACCCCGGCGGCGCCAGCCGCGGCCCCTCCGCCACCGCCGGCACCGCCCCGCCACCGGCCACCCGCACCCGCAGCGCCCGCGCGACCACCGCCGGCCGCCCGGCTCCCGCCGGCTCCAGCTCCGCCTCCACCACCTCGGTGCTCCGGCCCCGCCGCAGCTCCCGCACCCGTACGGACACCACGCCCAGCGGCACCGGCCGCAGGATGTCGAAGGTGATCCGCGCGATCCTCATGTCCGGACGCGCCCCCGCCCGCTCCTCGACCGCCCGGCCGAGCAGCGCCGCCGGCGGCCCGGCGTGCTGCGCCCCCGCATCCCACGGCCCCCGCGTGTCCTCGGTGGCCAGGAACCGCTCCCCGTCGATCCGCTCGTAGAACGCCATACCCGGACGCTACCCGCCGGTAACGCCGGGCACCAGGCCCCCGCGGCCCACCTCCCGGCGCACACCGCCCCGGCCCGGACTGTGACAATGACGAGGTGCCAGCCACCCCCGCCGCCCCCGCCTCCGGCCCCCACG
Organism: Streptomyces sp. NPDC031121; assembly: GCF_055570615.1. NCBI lineage: Bacteria > Bacillati > Actinomycetota > Actinomycetes > Kitasatosporales > Streptomycetaceae > Streptomyces > Streptomyces sp. NPDC031121. Next base: position 8,937 of record NZ_JBVIGV010000008.1, on the reverse strand, counting down.
ACCGCGACCGCCTCCGCGCCGACTGCGCGAACTGCTTCGCCCTGTGCTGCGTCGCCCTGCCCTTCGCCAGGTCGAACGACTTCGCCGTGGACAAGGCCGCCGGCACCCCCTGCAGGAACCTCCGCCAGGACTTCCGCTGCGGCATCCACACCCGCCTGCGCGACTCCGGCTTCCAGGGCTGCACCACCTTCGACTGCTTCGGCGCCGGCCAGCAGGTCTCCCAGGTCACCTTCGGCGGCGAGGACTGGCGCACCCACCCCGGCACCGCCGGCCGCATGTTCGAGGTCTTCCCCCTCATGCGGCAACTGCACGAGCTCCTCTTCTACGTCACCGAGGCCCTCGCCCGCCCGGCCGCCCGCCCCCTGCACCCCCGGCTGCGCACCCTCCTCGACGAGACCTCCCGCTGGGCCGCCGCCGGCGCCGACACCCTCACGGCCGACCTCGACCTCCCCGACCTGCGCGGCCGCATCAACACCCTCCTCCTGGCGGCCAGCGAGCTCGTCCGCGCCAAGGCCCCCGGCCGCCGCCGCAACCACCGCGGCGCCGACCTCATGGGCGCCCGACTCGCCGGAGCCGACCTGCGCGGAGCCAACCTCCGCGGCGCCTACCTCATCGCCGCGGACCTCTCCGGCGCCGACCTGCGCCTCGCCGACCTCATCGGCGCCGACTTCCGCGACACCGACCTGCGCGGAGCCGACCTGCGCGACGCCCTCTTCCTCACCCAGGCCCAGCTCGGCGCCGCCCGAGGCGACAGCAGCACCAGGATTCCGCCCGGCCTCACCCGCCCCGCGCACTGGGCCTGACGGACCATCCGACCATCGGACCGTCAGACGAACACACCGTCACCACCGCAGGTCAGAGCCCCGGACGGGCCAAGCCCCGGGACACCGGGCAAAGAACGCCGCCAAGTCGACGTACGACCGGGGTTTCATCAGCGAAGATAGTGGGTGACCCATGCCGTCGGCACGGGCTACCGGAACTACCCGTACAGGGGCGGTGAGTTACATGATCCTGGCAGCCGAAAAGGGCGACATCACCACCATCATCGGCGGAATCGCCCCCAACTGGGGGCCCTTCGGCAGTCTCGGCAACGAGGCGAAGATCATGATCGAAGTGATCATGGCGGTCGCCATCCTCCTCTGCCTCGGCATCGCCATCTGGGGCGCCGCCAAGCAGCGCATCGGCGCCACCGCGCTGCGCGACACCTTCAGCGCCGAACAGGGCAAGGGCCTGATCGTCGCCGGCCTCACCGGCGTCTTCATCATCGGCTCCCTCGGCACGCTGTTCACCATCGTCTACGGAATGGCCGTCTAGCCGGACCGCCCGCCGGATCCGGACCGAGGCCCGATCAGCACACCGCATCCACGCGGGAACCAGCACTACCGTCGTACGACGCGGAGGGGGCGGACAGGCAATGAGCAACGACGACCAGTACGGCGGCGGCCACGGCGACATCGGCGGCACGGGCCAGACCCGCACCCGCCTCCCCGAGGCCGACACCGACCCGTACGGCGCCCCCCGCCGCACCCCCCGCACCTCGCGCAGCCTGGTCACGGTGGTCGGCGTGGTGGTCCTGCTGATCGCCGCCATCGCGTTCGCCAACCAGTCCGGCGACACCACCGCGCCCGCCGGCAGGGACGACGACACCCCGGCCGCCTCCGCCACCGCGCCCACCGGCACCCGCCCGGTCGACGGCAAGAACGCGAACATCCCCACGGGCTTCCCGGCCGACCAACAGGGCGCCCAGTCCGCCGCCGCGAATTACGCCGTCGCCCTGGTCTCGGCGGACATCCTCAAACCGCAGATGCGCCGCCAGATCGTCCGCCAGGTCTTCGCCCCCGACAAGGTGGCCGAGATCGAACCGAGACTGGACCAGGCCTACGGCAAGCCCTTCCTCGACCGGGCAGGGCTCGACGCCAACGGAAACGCCGCCCCCGGCCTGACCTACGTGTCCCGGACCGTCCCCGTCGGCACCAAGGCCGTCAAGTACACGGACGGCGCAGCCGTCATCGACGTCTGGTGCACCGGAGTCTTCGGCACCGCGGGCGTCGGCTCGACCAACCCCGTCAGCAACGACTGGTTCACCATGACGCTGACGCTCCGCCGGGTGGACAACGACTGGAAGGTCGACAGCTTCGCCCAGCAGGACGGGCCCGCCCCCGTCCACACCGACCGCACGGCCTCCACGGCCGAAGAGATCGCCAAGGCAGCCACGGAGTACGGAGGCTTCACCTATGCCCGGTAGCCCCATCCGGCGCGCCGCCGGCGCGCTGGCCGCCGTACAGACCGCCGCCGTCCTCCTCGCCGCCCGGGCGTACGCCGCCCCGCCGACGACGCCGGCAGCGACCCCTCCGGCCTCCCCGGCCCCCTCGGCGTCGCCGAACGACAACCGGTGCGACCTGATCGTGGGCCCAGCCAGGGACTTCTGCGAGCGCGGCAACGGCGCAGCCACCGGCGGAGCCCCCCGCACCGGCCTCGCCCCCAGCGACCCCGCCGACGCCCTCAACCCCCTCGGCTCCCTCGCCAAGGGCTGCGCCGACGCCGCCGCCTGGATCGTCACCGAGCTCGGCAAGGCCGTCAACGGCAGCGCCAACGTCGACTTCACCAACGGCGCCTTCCTCAAGCAGTACGCCATCGTCTTCGCCGCCTCGACCGTCCTCACCCTGGTCCTGTGGCTCCTCGCCGTCGCCAAGCGCGCCATCCGCGGCGTCCCCCTGGCCACCGCCCTCTCCGAGGCCGTCGGCTTCCTCTGGCTGACCGTCCTCGCCTCCGCCTTCACCCCCCTGATCCTCTACACCGTCGTCTCCGCGACCGACGGCGTCACCGAGGTCATCGCCTCCGCCGGCGGCGGCCAGACCGACATGTTCTTCGGCTCCTTCACGGAAGCCCTCAAGAAGGGCGACTCCATCGGCGGCGGCCCGATCATGCTGATCGTCGTCTCCCTGGTGACCGTCCTCGCCGCCGGCATCCTCTTCCTCGAGCTCTTCATCCGGGCCGCCCTCCTCTACGTCGGCGCCCTCCTCGGCGTCGTCGTCTACTCCGGGCTCGTCGACCGCAACCTGTGGGGCCACGTCCGCCGCTGGGCCGGCATCATGATCGCCGTCATCCTCGTCAAGCCGGTCATCGTCATCGTCCTCGGCCTCGCCGGAGCCCTCGCCGGCGACAAGGGCCCGAACGCCTTCTCCGCCGTCGTCTCCGGCCTCGCGATCATCCTGCTCGCCATCTTCGCCTCCGCGATGATCTACCGCTTCGTCCCCGGCTTCGGAGACGACATCGCCGCCGCCCGCGCCGGCCGCACCAAGGCCACCGACGGCGCCCAGGCCGCCGCCGTCATCAGCAGCCCGGCCTCCCTCGTCTCCCAGGGCATCAAGACCCACAGCAGCCGCGGCGCCCACCGCTCCGGCGGCGGCAGCACCCCCGCCCCCGCCAACCCCCTCTCCGGAGGCGTGGCCGCACACAGCAGCCGCCCCACCGGCGGCGGAACCGTCCCCGCCGCCGCACCCGCGCCCCGCACGAGCTCGAGCACGAGGAACACAGGAGGTGACGGGCGTTGACGGCCCAGCCCCACCAGATGCACCCGGTCGCGCCCCGCCGCACCTACCTCATCGGCCGCGCCCGGCCGAACGCCGTCATCGGCAAGAACCGCGAGACCGGCGAGATCGCCCTGATCATCGCGGGTGCGTTCCTCGGCATGATGAGCGGCCTGCTCGTCCCCGACCTCACCCTGCGCATCGCCACGCTCGTCGGCTTCCCCCTGCTCGCCCTCGCCGCCGTCTACGTCCCCTACCGCGGCCGCACCTTCTACAAGTGGTTCGAGATCAACCGCAGCTACAAGCGCATCCTGCGCCGCGGCACCTCCTACCGCTCCGGCGCCATGGAGGCCGGCACCCGCGCCGACGGCCGCGAGGTCGAGGTCGGCCCGCCCCCCGGCATCGGCCGCATCAGCTGGCTCTCCGCGCCCTTCGGCCCCGACGAGATCGCCGTCCTCCTCCACGCGGACCGCAGGACCGTCACTGCGGCCATCGAGATCGAGGGCCCCGGCGTCGGCCTGCGCGACAGCGAGGACCAGGAGGCCCTCGTCGACCGCTTCGGCACCCTCCTCAAGCACGTCGCCAACGGCGACGGCTTCGTCACCCGCCTGCAGATGCTCGCCCGCACCCTGCCCGCCGACCCCGACGCCCACGCGAAGGACGTCATCCAGCGCGGCGACCCCACCGCCCCGGCCTGGCTGCGCGACTCCTACGACCAGCTCCAGTCGATGGTCTCCACCTCCTCCGAGCAGCACCGCGCCTACCTCGTCGCCTGCATGCACTACACGCGCGAACTCGCCGCCGAGGCCCACACCATCGCCCGTGCCGGCGGCCGCAAGGGCCGCAAGCTCGACCGCGACTCCGGCCTCGCCATCGTCATGGCCCGCGAGCTCACCGACATCTGCGCCCGCCTCGCCGAAGCCGACATCCGGGTACGCCAGCCGCTCGGCCAGGGCCGCCTCGCCTCCCTCGTCCACTCCATGTACGACCCGGACCACCCCATCGACCACATCCAGGCCATGACCAAGCGCAACGCCTGGCCCGCCGAACTCGACGCGGTCGAACCGACCTACCTCCAGGCCAAGACCCGCGAGTCCTCCACCCGCGCCCCCTGGTGCCACGCCACCGCCTGGATCAAGGAGTGGCCCATGACCCCCGTCGGCGTGAACTTCCTCGCCCCGCTGCTCGTCCACACCCCGGACGTCATCCGCACCGTCGCCGTCACCATGGACCTCGAACCCACCGAGATCGCCATCGAGCGGATGCTCACCGAGAAGACGAACGACGAGGCCGACGCCTCCCGCGCCGCCAAGATGAACCGCACCGTCGACCCCCGCGACATCGCCGCCCACGGCCGGCTCGACCAAAGAGGTGAAGATCTCGCCAGCGGTGCGGCAGGGGTCAACCTCGTCGGGTACATCACCGTGTCCTCGCGTTCACCGGAGGCCCTCGCCCGCGACAAGAGGACCATCCGCGCCTCGGCCGGCAAGTCCTACCTGAAGCTGGAGTGGTGCGACCGCGAACACCACCGCGCCTTCGTCAACACCCTGCCGTTCGCCACCGGCATCCGACGCTAGCTGGAGGGAAAGGCCGCCATGCGAGACCCGCTGTCCGCCCTCACGGACGCCTTCACCAGCTTCCTGTTCGGCAAGGTCGAGACGACCCGCCTGCCCGTCCGCACCTCCACCGGCCAGGCCCAGGCCGTCTACCTGCCCACCGCCGCCCCCGGCCTCGGCGACTCCGGCGTGATCATCGGCCGGGAGGTCTACAGCGGCAAGGGCTACATCTACGACCCCTTCCAGCTGTACGGCCAGCAGCTCCCCGCCCCCCACTGGCTCGTCCTCGGCGAATCCGGCAACGGCAAGTCCGCCCTGGAGAAGACGTACGTCCTGCGCCAGCTCCGCTTTCGCGACCGCCAGGTCGTCGTCCTCGACGCCCAGGGCGAGGACGGCGTCGGCGAGTGGAACCTGATCGCCCAGCAGCTGGGGATAACCCCCATCCGCCTGGATCCGGTCGCCGCCAACGACGACGGGATCCGCCTCAACCCCCTCGACCCGGCCATCACCACGACCGGCCAGCTCGCCCTGCTCCGCACCATCATCGAGGTGGCGCTGGGCCACGGCCTCGACGAACGCTCCGGCTTCGCCCTGAAGGTCGCCCACGCCTACGTCGTCGAGACGATCCGCGACCGCCAGCCCGTCCTCACCGACATCGTCGAGCAGCTGCGCCACCCCGAACCCGGCTCCGCCGAGGCCATGAACGTCGACATAGACGACGTACGCGCCTGGGGCCTGGACGTCGCGCTCGTCCTGGACCGCCTCGTCGACGGCGACCTGCGCGGCATGTTCGACGGGCCCACGACCGTCGGCATCGACCTCGACGCCCCGCTGATCGTGTTCGACCTCTCGCACATCGACCGCAACTCCATCGCCATGCCCATCCTCATGGCGATCGTCGGCGTGTGGCTGGAGCACACCTGGATCCGCCCGGACCGCAAGAAACGCATCTTCCTCGTCGAAGAGGCCTGGCACATCATCAACAGCCCCTTCGTCGCACAGCTGTTCCAGCGCCTCCTCAAGTTCGGCCGGCGCCTCGGCCTGTCCTTCGTCGCCGTCGTCCACCACCTGTCCGACGTCGTCGACGGCGCGGCCGCCCGCGAGGCCGCCGCCATCCTCAAGATGGCCTCGACCCGCACGATCTACGCCCAGAAAGCCGACGAGGCACGCGCCACCGGGCGGGTCCTCGGCCTGCCCCGGTGGGCGGTGGAGATCATCCCCACCCTCACGCCGGGCATCGCCGTGTGGGACGTCAACGGCAACGTCCAGGTCGTCAAACACCTGATCACCGAATCCGAACGCCCCCTCGTCTACACCGACCGCGCGATGACGGAGTCCGCCACCGCGCACCCCCTTCCCGACGACCTCCTGGCGGCCGAACTGGAGGCGGAGCAGCGCGCCCTGCTCATGGAACGCCACCAGGGCGGCGGCCCGGGGTCCGCGACAACGGTGGCGTGAGGGGCCGGCGAGCCCCGAGGAGCACGAGAGGCACCAGATGCACGAGAGCGGCACGAGACGCCCTGTGGGCCCTGCCCCCGCCCCCTCCCGCGGCATCCCGGACGGCCTCCTGGTCGCCCTGGTCGCGTTCCTCCTCGGGCTGGCCGCACTCGTGTGGTCCTCGACGGGGCTGGCCGCGCTCCTCGCGAAGGGTGCCTGGCCGGACACCGTCACGTTCGGCCGCACGCCCGGCGCCGTCCGCGCCCTGATAGCGGAGCCGCAGGACCTCGCGGGCGCCTGGCCGGCGGCGGACCCGGCGGCGCTGTCGGGCTGGGGGCTCTTCTGGGGCCTGTTCGTCGGGCAGCTGCTGGTCCTCTTCGTGCTCACCGTGTTTGTGGTCGGCGCCGTGGCCCGTACGAAGGCCCGCCGGGCCCGCGCCCGCGCCCGCACGGTCCCGCCGCCCGCACCGGAGCCGGAACCCGAGCCGGCCCGGCCGGGTCCGCCGCGGCCGCCGGTGGCGAAGCCGACGGCCGCCGCCGTCCCCGCCCCGGCGTCCCCGCCCGCCGCGCCCGCCCCGCCGGGGGCGGAGGAGGCGTACCGGTACGGCTTCGGCCACCCGCCGCGCCCCGCGGTGCCGGCCGCCGCTCCGGCGGGCCGTCTGGCGTTCGGGGGTCCGGGCGAACGCCGCCGCCTGGCGGCGGCCCGTATCGCGGTCGCGGAGGGCCCGGCGCTCGTCGTGACGTCCTCCCCGGCGCTGTGGGCGGACACGAAGGACGCCCGCGCGAAGCTCGGCCCGGTTCTCCTGTACGACCCGTCGCACCTGTGCGACACCCCGGCCCGTATGCACTGGAACCCGGCGGAGGGCTGCGCGGACCGGGAGACGGCCGCTGCCCGCGCGACGGCCCTGCTGGCGCCCGTACGGCCGCGGGCGCGCATGGACGAGGCGGTCGCCGACACGGCGGAGACGCTGCTGCGGAGCTGGCTGCAGGCGGCCGCGCTGGACGGCCGCCCGTTCAAGCAGCTGCACCGGTGGGCGCAGGGCGCGGGCGTCCAGGAGGCGGTCCGCATCCTGCGCACGCACCCGCAGGCGGCGGCGGGGGCGGCCGGGGAACTGGAGAGCGCCCTCACGGCGCATCCCGAGCGGCGTGACCAGGCCCGGCATCTGACGGCCCGGGCCCTGTCGTGCCTGACGTCGGTGCACATCCGGGAGGCCTGCAACCCGAACCGAACGGATGCGCTGACGCTGGCATCGTTCCCGGACGAGGGGGGCACCCTTTATGTGGTGGGCGAATCCGTGGAGGACCCCGCGGCCCACCCGGGTGCGATGCCGCTGCTGACCGCACTCGCGTCGAGCGTGGTCGAGCACGGCCGCCGCATGGCCGCACGGTCATCCCACGGCCGGCTCGACCCACCACTGACCCTGGTCCTGGAGGACGTGGCGGCCGTCGCCCCCGTCCCCCAGCTGCCGGACCTCCTTGGTGAGGACGCGCTGCCGCTGCTGGCGCTGTGCCGCAGCCGCGAGCAGGCGCGGTCCCGCTGGCCGCAGTGGCCCGCGGAGACCCCGGCCGACGCGGTCCTGCCGCCCCGGCCGGGCGCCCGTACCCCGGCTCCCTAGTGCTCCCGGCGAACCCTCCCGGTCACAGCACTAGCCCTGGGGCGCGGGGCGGGGGTACACGTACTCCAGTTCCTTCGCGGCCGGGTCGCCGGGCTTGGGGATGGCGAGCCCGCTCGGCCGGAACCCGTACCGGCGGTAGAAGCCGCCGGCCCGGGCGTTGTCCTCGTGCACGAACAGCCGGACGCGCTCCAGCAGCGGCTCCTCCAACGACCAGGCCCATGCGAGGGCCGCGGTGAACAGGGCGTCGGTCAGTCCGCGGCCGCGCCACTCGGGCCGTACGTATACGCCGACGAGGTGCCCTTGGTCCGTGTCCACGGTGCGTTCGAGGAAGTCGGCGCCGCCGACGGGTTCGACGAACGCGGACACGGAGCCGACCCACTGCCCGTCGGGCGTCTCGGCGATGAACTGCCGGACGTGCAGGCCTTCGGCCGCCCCGCGCGCCCGTTCCTGCCAGTAGGTGTCGGGTTTGGCGGCGGCGTCTTCGACGGATTCCAGGAAGGCCATGGGTGCGAGCGGGTCGGCGAGGGCTTCCAGGCGGAGCGCCTTGACCTTCTGCCATTCGTCGGTGCGTACGGGCCGGATCGCAAACTGTTCCATGCACCCGGATCCAATCACGGGCCGGCGCCGGCCCGCACCGGTATTCAACCTGCCCTGAAACGCAGGAAAGCCCCGCACCATGATCTGGTGCGGGGCTTTCCCACAATGATTGTTCGGCGGCGTCCTACTCTCCCACAGGGTCCCCCCTGCAGTACCATCGGCGCTGAAAGGCTTAGCTTCCGGGTTCGGAATGTAACCGGGC
>NZ_JBVIGV010000007.1:319670-402566 GCF_055570615.1 Streptomyces sp. NPDC031121 | reverse complement strand
TTCGGGCCGGTGGTCCGGCGCGTTGCGCCGGACAGTTCGGGACTCCGCTTCGCTCCATCCCGAACGGGGCCGCTCCGCGGCGCCCAAGGTCCCGCGCATAGCGCGGGACTGACCCCGCTTCACGGGGTCAGCGGCCTATGGCCGTTGGGGTGTCCGCTCCGCTCCCACCCCGGGCCCTCCGGCTTCGCCTCCAGGCCCAAGGGTCCGCAAGCGGGGCCCGGCCGGCGGCGGAAGGGGGGGTGTCGGCCCCGGCCCCGCATATCTGACGCTCCGTACACTCGCCCGGGCAGGCAGACCAGAACCCGGAAACCCAATCCGCCGGTAGCTCGGTGCGCTCCTGGGCGGGTCCGCTGCGCTCCCCCGCCTGATGGTCCTTCCGGCTGCGCCTCCAGTACCGATGAGACCCACTGCGTGGGCCTGGCTGGCTGCGGAGGGGTGTGGGCTCGTTCGTTCGTGTCGGGTTCTAGCGTAGCGCGTGCATCAGATTGATGCAGCATGTACCATTGGCAGAAATAGGGGGGCTACCTAGGATCGCCTATGAATCAGGTCAGGGCGACAGATTTCACAGGGTCCTCGCTGGGCCTGCACTTCGCTGCGTGGGACGGACTGAGCATCATGGATCTCGTCTCCTCTCCAACGAGCATAACGCTGGCCATCTTTGATTCCTTCACAGCTAGGCGTCCTGTGGTAGACGCTCCCGCCTTTGGTGACGTACACCCTTCGGGGAAGCTCCGAGAGCGCTGTTCGGCAGTGGTCACACTGGGAGCTGGGGAGCAGCATCACTTCACAGAAGTCTTCGTCCATGCCTCCCATTTTCTCGTGCCGATGCCTCCATGACCACCTCATATAGGTCAACTATCTTGACGCCACTGACCCTTGAAGCCGTTCATGGACCCGTGTCCTGCACCCTCTATATTCGAGTCTGTCAAGAGACACATGTGAGGTTGAATCTTGATGATCCAGCTCCGTGAGCACCAGGTCGATCAGAAGTCGGCGTTTCGGAAATGGGTAAGATTTCCTGCAAGGCCATCTGTGCCCGCTCAGGGTGCCCGGGGCACTATCGTGTCCGCGACCGGCTCCGGCAAAACGATCACGGTCGCCGCGAGCGCGCTGGAGTGCTTCCCCGGCGGCCGGATCCTGGTCACCGTCCCCACCCTGGACCTCCTCGCGCAGACCGCCCAGGCGTGGCGCCTGGTGGGCCACCGGGCCCCGATGGTCGCCGTGTGCTCGCTGGAGAACGACCCGGTCCTCAACGAGCTCGGCGTGCGCACCACCACCAACCCGATCCAGCTCGCCTTGTGGGCCGGGGCAGGGCCGGTCGTCGTGTTCGCCACCTACGCCTCCCTCGTCGACCGCGAGGACATCGACGCACCCGAGAGCCAGCGGAAGGTCCGCGGGCCCCTGGAGGCCGCCCTGGCAGGCGGGGAACGGCTGTACGGGCAGCAGATGAAGGGCTTCGACCTCGCCATCGTCGACGAGGCCCACGGAACCGCCGGCGACCTCGGCCGGCCCTGGGCAGCCATCCACGACAACACCCGGATCCCGGCTGACTTCCGGCTCTACCTCACCGCAACCCCGCGCATCCTGGCCGCGGCCCGGCCGCAGAAGGGCGCCGGGGGCCAGGAGCTGGAGATTGCGAGCATGGCCGACGACCCGGAGGGGACCTACGGGGCGTGGCTGGCCGAACTCGGCCTGAGCGAGGCGATCGAGCGGGGGATCCTCGCCGGGTTCGAGATCGACGTCCTGGAGATCCGCGACCCCTCCCCCGTACTCGGCGAGTCCGAGGAAGCACGGCGGGGCCGGCGCCTGGCGCTGCTGCAGGCCGCGCTCCTGGAGCACGCCGCGGCGTACAACCTGCGCACCATCATGACCTTCCACCAGAAGGTCGAGGAAGCAGCCGCGTTCGCGGAGGAGCTGCCGCAGACGGCCGCCGAGCTGTACGTCACCGACGCCTCCGACGCCGACCTGGCCGCCGCGGAGAAACTGCCGAAGTCGTCGATCGACGCGGAGTTCTATGAGCTGGAGGCCGGCCGCCACGTCCCGCCCGACCGGGTGTGGTCCGCGTGGCTGTGCGGCGACCACCTCGTCACCGAGCGCCGCGAGGTCCTGCGGCAGTTCGCAGGCGGCATCGACGCCAACAACCGACGCGTACACAGGGCCTTCCTCGCCTCCGTACGCGTCCTCGGCGAGGGCGTCGACATCACAGGCGAGCGGGGCGTGGAAGCGATCTGCTTCGCCGACACCCGCGGCTCCCAGGTCGAGATCGTCCAGAACATCGGACGCGCACTCCGGCTCAACAAGGACGGCTCCACCAAGGTCGCGCGGATCATCGTGCCGGTCTTCCTGGAGCCCGGCGAAGATCCGACCGACATGGTCGCCTCCGCCAGCTACAAACCCCTCGTAGCGGTCCTGCAAGGCCTGCGCTCGCACGATGAGCGCCTGGTCGAGCAGCTCGCCTCCCGCGCCCACACCCACGGCAAGCGCAAGACCCACCTGCGCCGCGACGAGGACGGGCGGATCGTCGGCGCCGGCGGCGAGGGCATGGGCGAGGACCAGGAAGACGGCGCCGACGCGGCCGCCGAATCGGCACTGCTGCACTTCTCCTCCCCCCGCGACGCGGCCACCATCGCCGCGTTCCTGCGCACCCGCGTCTACCGACCCGAATCCCTCGCGTGGCTAGAGGGCTACCAAGCCCTGATCCGGTGGCGGGCCCAGAACGGAATCACCGGCCTGCACGCGGTCCCGTACGACACCGAGACCGAGGTCGGCGTCACCAAGAGCTTCCCCCTCGGCCGGTGGGTCCACCAGCAGCGCAAGGCACTGCGCGCCGGGGAGCTCAAGGACCGGCGCAAGGTCCTCCTGGACGCACCCGAGGCCGGGATGGTCTGGGAGCCCGGCGAAGAGGCGTGGGAGGCCAAGCTCGCCGTGCTCCGCTCCTATCGGAAGGCCACCGGACACCTCGCACCCCGACAAGACGCCACGTGGGGCGAAGACGACGAGATGGTGCCCATCGGACAGCACATGGCCAACCTCCGCCGCAAAGGCACCAAGAACGGCCTCGGCAAAAACCCCGACCGGGCAGCAGTGCACGCGGCGCAGCTGACCGCGATCGACAAGGACTGGGACTGCCCCTGGCCCCTGGACTGGCAACGGCACTACCGGATCCTGGCCGACCTCGTCGACGCCGACGGCGCCCTCCCCCACATCGCCCCGGGCATCGTCTTCGACGGCGACGACATCGGACGGTGGCTCCAGCAGCAAAAGCAGCCGGCCACCTGGGCCCGCCTGTCGCCCGAACAGCAGGCACGGCTGACCACGATCGGCGTACAGCCCGACAAGAAGCCGTCTCCCGCCCCCGCGGCCAGCCGCGGAGCGAAGGGCCCGAGCAACGCGCAGCAGGCATTCCAGCGGGGCCTTGCAGCCCTCACCCAGTGGGTCGAGCGGGAAGGCGCCCACCGCCCGGTCCCGAGGGCCCACGGCGAAGAGATCACCGTCGACGGCGAGGCGGAGCCGATCGTCGTGAAGCTCGGCGTATGGGTCTCCAACACCAAAACCCGGCGCGACAAGCTCACCACCCACCAGCTCACCGCCCTCGCGAAACTCGGCGTTGACTGGGCGTGACAGGCTGCCCGGCTCGTCGTTGAGCGGGGAGGCCAGCGAAGTGGAGGCCCCGGGACCTTGTGACGGCCCCCGGGGCCTTCGTCTTGCCTCCCTGTATTGGATCGTGGTGCAACGGGCTGCAACACAGAGGCAGCCGCGCTGATCGTCCCGCGTCTCGCCGCCGCGCTGACGTCGGTTCTTGACCAGCGGAAACTGCTGGCCCGGCCACAGGTGTCGGTCTAGCTAACAGCCTCTGGACGAAGCAGCACATGCCGAGGTGCGGGGTGTGTCAGCGGCCTGCGGCATGATGCTGGATGTGACGGCGCAACTTCCGAGTCCGTCTTTGACAGGGGGCTTTGTGCACAAGTTGTTCGCAGATGAGGTAGGGGTCACGGAGGATCCGCAGCTGCACTATGAAAGGTGGCAGTGGGGCGGAAGGCTGCCAAGCCAAAGGCTGCGCGGTGTCCGCGGGAGCAACGTCCTGGGTCTGCTCACCTTCGACAGTGACCTGGTGCACGCCCTCGATTTCGCGGGACCCGACGTCCAGCGTTCAGTGGCATTGCTCTCCGCACGGCGGGCGTGCGAGGCGGCGGGCCTGACCGATGTGGAGTGGGTCGCCCCGGCGCTCACCGCGTTGGCGCAGGGGCATCCGCTACCGCCGCCCTTCGACAACGACGACCAGATGTGGGAGACCCTACGATCCACTCCCCTCGTACCGGGTCCGACGGTGCTCGGGGCGATGCCCCCCGAGCGACCGCCGTACTTCCCCCCGCCGCCGGCAGGGTGGGCATGGGTCCCGTCCGCTGAGCAGAGAGACGATGGGGCGACGCGCTACGAACTTGGCCGGCTACCGGGCAGCCGTGCGCCGATGACGTCCGCCTCCTTGCTGGTGTACCCCAGCACACCGGACGTCCGCCGACCGATCTCACAGCCGTACTTCGCTCTCCCCGCCGTGCTCGCTGCCGCTGAGCCCGATCCGCTCAAAGCGGCTCTGGACGCGGTGTGGCATGCGCTGCACACGCACGGCGAGCACTACCCCGAGCTGCTGAAGGAGATCTGGGCGGTCTGCTCCGTGTAAATGTGCGGGCTGGTGACAGCCGATACCCCAGCAAGCGGTCACCTCACGGCAGCCGACCGGTCACCCCGTGACAGCAGCCCACCAGACCATAAGCCTTCCCCACCAGCTGAGCCGCCCCCACCAGCGCTGACGCCAACTCGCTGTCACGGACCCACGCATTCACAGCCGCAAGACCCTGCTGGACGCGCCGGAGGCCGGGATGGTGTGGGAACCCGGCGGGGAGGCATGGGAGTCCAAGCTCGCCACCCTGCGGTCCTACCGGCGGGCCACCGGGCACCTCGCACCCCGCCAGGACGCCATATGGGGCGAGGACGACGAGATGGTCCCCGTCGGCCAGTACATGGCCCACCTCCGCCGCAAAGGCACCAAGAACGGCCTGGGCAAAGACCCGGACCGGGCAGCCGAGCGCGCGGCGCAGCTGGCCGCGATCGACAAGGACTGGAACTGCCCCTGGCCGCTCCACTGGCAACGCCACTACCGCGTCCTCGCCGACCTCGTCGCCGACGAGCCGGGCGGGCAGCTGCCCGGCATCGCACCCGGCGTCACGTTCGACGGCGACGACATCGGCAAATGGCTCCAACAGCAGAAACAGCCGGCCAACTGGGCGCGGCTCCTGCCCGAACAGCAGGCACGGCTGACCACGATCGGCGTACAACCCGACCAGAAGCCGCCTCCCGCCCCTGCCCCCCGCCACGGAGCCAAGGGACCGAGCAAGACACAACAGGCATTCCAGCACGGCCTGACAGCCCTCACCCAATGGGTGGAGCGCGAAGGCGCCCACCGGCCCGTCCCCCGCGCCCACAGCGAGAAGATCACCGTCGACGGCAAGACGGAGCCGGTAGTCGTGAAGCTAGGTGTGTGGGTATCCAACACCAAAACCCGCCGCCACAAACTCACCCAGGACCAATTGGACGCGCTGCGGGAGCTCGGCATCCACTGGGCATGACGGCGGCTCCGTCGGGTCGCCGAAGCGAGGCGGGACGCCGGAGCATGCTGAGCAAGCCGGGCCAAGGAGCGGCTGTCACCAGTAGCAGCGGTCCGGGTCGTCGTGGTCCATTGGCACGCAGTGGGGGATCGGCGGGCGGGCGTTTGCCGGTGCGCATCAAGGGCTTGATGGGCTGGCGGGCACCGTCCTGCCTTCAGTAGGCGATCCGGTTCATCCAGATGCTGAGGCCCTTACGGCCCCAGTCAGTGGTGGTCACACGGATCCCCAAGCGCGCCCGCACGACGATCCGCCCGTCCTCGGACACCGCCTCCGCCCAATCCGTCCACACCAAATTCTGGTCCATCCCGGTCCCCTGCGACACGTCTTCCGTCCATCTGCGCGATCGACCCTACGGCGCCCCGCCCCCGTCCAGAACCGCACCCTCGCCGAAAGCACACGGGAAGGAACGACGGGCGGGAGCGGGTTTTGGAGGGCGGCAGGAGCCGTCGCAAGCGGACGGGCGCGTGGCTGGGCTGCTGCCGACCGGGGCAGGCGCCGACGCGCTTCCCGCAGCTCCTTGCTTTCCTGGCTGGTTGTTCCGGGCTTGGTCCCCTCGTCGAACTCCGCCCGGCGCATCCACTTCCATAGCGTCATCGCGTGGACTCCGAAGTCGGCGGCCACCTGCTCGACCGTCACGCCCGGGCTGCGGTGCCTCGCGACCCGCACGATGCCTGGCGGAACTCTTCCGGAGCTGGAGCGGTCGGCCTACTGCGAAGCATCGTCCACCGCAGCGGCCCGAAGGCGGGAACGGCCGGAATGGAGGAGACGCCGCTAGGACTTGTCCGGCCGATCATGTGACTACTGCGTGTCCGGGTCGTTGATGTGGACATGGGGCGGGGTGATCTGAGTGATGCCGAGTGGGAGCGGTTGCGGCCGTTCCTGCCGGTCAGCAACAGGCGTTGCGGCAGGTGGCGGGATCACCGGCAGGTGATTGACGGGATTCTGCACCGGGTGCGGACCGGCGTGCAGTGGCGTGACTTGCCCGAACGGTTCGGTCCGTGGAAGACCGTCTATGAACGGCACCGGCTGTGGTCGGGCGACGGCACTTGGGAACGCCTGCTCCAGCAGGTCCAGGCCGAGGCTGACTCCGCGGGTGGGATCGACTGGGACATCTCGGTCGACTCCACCATCGTGCGGGCTCATCAGCATGCCGCCGGCGCCCGCACCGATCCGCCGCCGGCTCCCTCGTCAAAGGGGGACGGACAGACAGAACACCAGGACGAGACGCCGTGGCAGAGCCTCGTCGCCCGCCTGGTGGAGGTGGTGCTGGAGGCGAGGGCCTGGGCCGCTCGCGCGGCGGGTTCACCACCAAGCTGCACCTGAGCGCGGACGGCCGCTGCCGCCCGCTGTCCCTCGTCGTCACACCAGGGCAGCGGGCGGACTGCACTCAGTTCGAACCGGTGCTGGAGAAGATCCGCGTCCCCCGACTCGGGCAGGGAAGGCCCCGCAAGAAGCCGGACAGCATTGCCGCGGACAAGGCCTACAGCAACGGGCCCTGCCGCGATTACCTGCGTCGACGCGGTATCCGGCACACCATCCCCGAGAAGACCGACAGCCAGGCCGCCCGCCTACGCAAAGGCTCACGAGGCGGGCGCCCACCGGGGTTCGACGAAGAGCGGTACAAGAAACGCAACACCGTCGAACGGGCCATCAACCGGCTCAAGAATGCTCGGGCAGTCGCCACCCGATACGACAAACGCGGCTACGTATTTCTCGGCACGGCCACCGCAGCAGCCCTCGTCATCTGGCTCCGCACATGATCGGCCGGACAAGTCCTAGACGATCGAGCTCGAGGGGACCGACCACCCTCCGGCGGTCTGGGCAGTGCGTCGTACGGTGTCGGAGATCGCCGGCATCAGCCGGAAGGCCACCGCGAAGATCCAGGCGGCCTCCACCATCGACTCGGCGAACAGATCGACAGCGACAAGGGCGGGATGGTCGACGGCTGGCTCCTCGCGGGCGGAGCAGTAGAACTCCCCCGCACCCGGCGGGCCACCGCCTGCGGCCGGTGACCACACACCCCTGCATCAGATCGGGTTCATCCCTGGCGGAGAGGCAGACGAGGCCGGCCAGAACGTGCTTCTCTATTGCGATGGGCGCACGTACCTGATCCTCAGCGGGCCACCAGACCGCCCGCCCCGGTAGCGCACCCGCCCGACCGTTTCCGCCGCCCCGCCCAGCGCCCGCCACGCCTGGACCGTCCCACCGCCATGGCTTGTCATACCGTCATTCTGACGGCTAGTCACCCTCCTCGGGGGTCCCGGCGGCGAGCGCTCCGGCGCGCAGGCGTTCCAGCACGTCCGCCGGGGTGATCATGTACGCCTTGCCGGCGATCGACTTCTCGAACCCGGCGCGGGTCAGTCGCCATACCCCGCAGGACTCCCGGCCGGTGACGCCGAGGGAGTTCTGCACCCGGGGATCGAACAGGTCGAGGTGGTGGAGGGTCAGGCCCGGCTCCACCGACTGCGCGGTGCGGGCGGATCCCGCCTGCTCGTGGTTGGCGAGGACGCTGATCACGTGCGCCACGTGGAGGGCGGGCAGTCGGCCTTGGGGGGCGTCGGGGTGCCGGAACACGTGCTGCGAGCTATACGAGTCGGTCTCCGGCCGGGCCTCGAAGGGCGTGTCGACGAGGGTCCCGAGGAGGTCGAGGACGGATCCGCCGCCGGCGATGGCGCCGCCGAGGGCGTGCCGAACCCGGTCGACGACGCGGTCCTCGTCCTCGAACGCCTCGTACTCGGCCCGTGCCAGATCGACCGCGTGCTTCTGATACCAGTCCGGGATCCATTCCGGCACGTCGTTGGCCTCGTCGACCGGGCGGGGCGTTACGCCGGCCATGTCCTCCGGGGCGTGCGCGTCGAGGCGAATCAGCGCGCGGCCGGGCAGGCGGGTGTACAGCGGGCTGTCGGGGACCAGGACCTGCGTGGCGTTCAACCACAGGCGCAGGTCCGGGCCTTCGTCGCCGGCCAGGCGCCAGATCGCCTCCAGGACCTTGTCGTCGTTCTCCGCGACGCGGATGGGAGCGCCGAAGCGCTGCGCGACGGCGTCAACGTGTTCCCGCCACGCGGTGCGCGCGAGAGCGAGGACCTTCGGGTTCTCCTCGGCGTTCTCCGCCTCGATCACGCAGGGCACGTAGCGCGCCATCCGCACCGGGTTGAGGAAGTCGCTGCCCCGCCCGTACAGCTCGAAGGGGGTGCCGGAGCGGCTGTGCAGGGTGATGACGGAGTCGATCTCGATCCGGGTGAAGTACTTGACCTCGCCCATCCATCCGGCGAGGTCGCCCTCCCGGACCGGCGGCCCGGACCACAGCACGGGGTTCGGCAGGCCTATGAAGGTGGCCGCGTCCCGAACCTGCCCCGGTGTGTCCTGCCAGGCAAATCTCACGATTCTTCTCCCCGTTTAGCAATGATCAGTTGATCATCTTAGGGTCGTTTTTCGGCCACGGCCGCCATGCTTCCCGAAACTCCGAGATCCCGCCCGGTCTTTCGACGGGACGGGATCTCGTGACGTTCCCGAGAGCTACTCGCGAACTGTCGTCTGTGGGCTGTTCGAGGCTGCGCGGACGCGCAGTTCGGTGAAACGGCGCAGCTCCCGGCCCGACCGGCCAGCCCTCTGCGATCTCTCGGCTTCGTGTCAGTGCGCCACCTGCACGAATACCGCCCCATGACAGTGGAATCGCCCACATCTCTCACATCCGTGACAGTGAGCTCCCACCCATAACCCGACACTGACCTGCGCCAACATGCTTCCACCTCCCACTGAACCGGGCGGGCGGGATCGAGGTCGTAGCGGCGGGCGAAGCCGGGCCACCCTGGTCATCCACGCCAACCCGCACCTGAACACCACCGCCAGCGACACCGGCGTCCTCGTCTACACCATCCACTTGCGCGCCGTGCGCGGCGCCCAGCCCGGCGTGTACGCCGACGGCACCGCCCCCTCGATGCCAGGTCCCCCCCACACATCCAGCAGCTCCCCGTCCACCGGGCCGCCGACCAGCTCAACGTAGACATGGCCGGCTCGGAGTCATTCCCGTCGACCGCCCGGCGTTCGACTTTCGTGATCACTGCCCCAATCCGTAGGCTGGCCCGACACGGACGCAGATTGATCAACAAGGGGGCCACATGAGCAACTTGAGCAACTTGAGCAACAGCATCGCCTCGAAATACAGCGACCTGGCGTGGCGGCACAGCGAGAAGGCCAACGAGGCCTTCCAGAACTGGACGCTCCGCAAGGAGCAGAAGGACCATGCGGAGGCGATGCTCCACGCCCAGATGGCCACCATGTACGCGGGCATGGCCACCGCCACGAAACTGACCGCCTAGGCCCGCGCACAGCGGACCGCACCGGCCCGGCGGGCAGCGGGCCTGGCACGCCACCTGCTTGCACAGAAGCCCTTCCCGCTGTGGGACGGTGCCCCCAAGGCCCCGGCACCCAAACCCGATCCGGGCTCCGGAACAGCGCAGCGTACGCGCTGCTCGTGCTGCGACCGGAACTGCCGCCCAGGGCCGGGCAGCGCAGGCCGCCGCCGGGATGCCACTGCGTCACCGGCCCGGCCTCCACCCGTGCTCGCGCGCCAGGCCGCCGGGTCCACGCCGCCGCAGTCGAACCGACGGCACACGCACGCCCCGCCCGGCGCCGCGTACACCCTCCCGTGCTGGACCACCCCGCCGGCCCGGCTGCCCGCACAGCGTCCCGCAGCCGGGCCGGCCACTCCACCCAGATCCACAGACCCCCGACCCTGAGTGATCGTTGAGCTCGGCGTGTGAGTCTCCAACACTACGAGTCGGCTCGACAAGCTCACCGCTGACCAGCTCGCCGCCCTCGCGAAACCCGGCGTCGACTGGGCCCGACCAAGCACCGTGCGTGAAGGCGCCTTGAGTCATCGGCGCCTGATGGGCTTCGCTGCGTGGTCAGTGGGCTGTGGCCCTGGCCTGGTACCTGTCGTGAAGTCGGTGGAGCAGCGTCCTGGGCGATGCTGGTCCTCGTCGATGACCAAGGCCATCAGGTAGTGGTCGGGGCCGCTGCGCACGGCGTCGATTGGCATGGATGCCCGGAGGTTGGGCCAGTACCGGCCATGGGCGAACCCTGACGCCGCGCGCCAGGCTGCGGTGACCTCTCGGGCTTTCAGGCCGGCATCCTCGGCAGCTTCCTCGATGACCTTCCCCGCCTCTGGCTTGCTGAGGGAGGCGGTGGGAATGCCGAGGGACAGGGCGAGGTCGGCTATGTCCTGGCGGCGCTCGCGACCGGTCTTGCCACCGGGGCCTGGCTGGTGGTCCGTGTCCTCCTCGTGCTGGGCCCGGTTGCGCATGTCCTCACGCCACAGGGCCAGGGTGCGCCGGCGGCGCTCGGTTCGGTCGTTGCCGCCCACGATCCAGACGGCCGTGGCGAAGTTCTCCAGTGCCCCCCGCATCAAGGTCCACGGGCTCTGCGGGTCTACCTCTCCCGCGTGCACGAGCCTGCGAAGCGCATCGGCGTGGGCGACCCCCGCGCTGTAGGAGTTCTGGATGAGCGTGGACGCGGAGTACATGCCCATCGGTGCATCGTCCGTCGCGAGGCTGCTCGACGGCTGCGGTGCCGGCAGCTGCCGGTAGGCACCCTCTCCACGCAGTCGCTCCACGTCCGCGAACAGCGGCTGCAGGTACGCGAACTTGAACTCAGACCGTGTCATCACGCCAGGGTAGAGACGACCCCTGACAGAAGGCAGCACGGCAGGATCGTGGACGAGTTCCAGATGCGGCGTGACAGGTTTCCCGGCTCGTCGTTGAGCGAGGAGGTCAGCGAAGTGGAGCCCCGGGACGTCGTGACCCCCGGGGCCTCCGTGTTGCCTCCTGGCACCGGACGGCGGTGCAACACGCACTGCAACCACAGCGGCCGCCCACTTCAAACCCCGGCGCCTGCACGCCGACAAGGCCCACGACATACCTGAGGGGGCGGCGGGAAGGCTCCCAGCCTTCGCGGCCGACGCCGCGCCACTTCACAAAGTCGGGGTCTGCGTTCTCCAGCGATGAGGAGACTCGCGCGGTAGACCGTGGCGGTCTCCTCGGAGCGGGTGGCCAGCCCGCGCCATTGCCTTTGCGGGGCTGATCAGCGACTTTTCCAAGAGCTGTGGTCTCCACGACGCTCTGGCCAGATGCCGTTTCCCACCCCTGCTGCCGGTGCATCCTTCGCCCCGCCTAGGCTCCGGATCATGGACATGGGCAAGCAGTGGGAGCAGTGGAACGGGCTACGGGGGCGCGTTCCCGTGTGGCATCCCGTGGGGGTGGTGATCGAGGCCGACGGGCCGGTCGTGCGGAGGCACTACGGGACACACGGCACTGCCGAGCACGCTCCGATCGCACCTGGCACCGACCTGGCCGGGCTGGTACGCCGACAGCAGGCGGCCTTCGCCGAGCGCGGCGAGCCGGTGGAGTGGAAGGTGTACAGGCACGATTCACCAGATTTGGGACCGGCTCTGACGGCGGCGGGCTTCACTCCGGGCCGGGAGCGTTCCGTTCTGATCGCCGACAGGCTCGCGGGAGGGAAGCCGCAGGACGCGGGCTTGGAGCCCCGCGACGGGGTCCACAATCTGTACGGGGTGCCGAACCAGGCCGAGCGGGCCTGGAAGATCGCAGTCGGATCGCCGGGCCCGCATGCGGTGCCCTACGCCGAAATGATCGCGGACGGCGCCTCAGACGAGGGTGACGTCCTGATCCAGGTCCTGCTGGAGGACGGTCTGATCACCGCGGTCGCCTGGGCCCACGGCGATGAGCAGCCCTTCACGATTGTCGGCGGTCTGACCAGTGACGATGAGGCCTTCGTCCGGACCTGTACCGATGTGTGGCGGCGCGTGAGCTGGCTCGGCTGCCCCCTCCTCGCCGAGGCCGGCGGGCCACTGCGCGCGCGGCTGTTGGACGCCGGATTCGCTGAGGCCACCACCGTGCGCTCGTACCGCTGGCAGCCGCCAGGTGGACCGGAGTCCACGCGTCCCGCGCAGTTCCTCGACTGGCTCCATGACGACGGGCCACTGTGGGACCGCTTCTGCGCGCACTTCGACTTCCAGCCCAGCACCACCCACCGGCCCGCGATCACCGAGCCGTCCCCCTCGGCCGTCTGGCACCTGCACGCCCACCACCGCCCCACCCCGGACCTCCGCGCGGAACTCGAAGCGATCGTCCAGCGCGGACTCCTCGCCGCGACCGAACCCGGAGAGTTCGTGTACTGGCTGGACTGGCAGCACGACGGCTACCGCTACGACCCCCGCCGCACCGACGTACCCGGGCGCCCGCCCCGCCCCGGCAAGGGCACCTATCCCAACGGCGACTACTACCTCCACCTCACCCATGACCTACGCCTGGGCACCTTCGGCCACCCCTGGGAACAGACGCTCACCGTCTGGGGACCGGCACTGCTCACCGCCATCGAAGGGGAGCTGACCGAGCTGCTCGGAGAACCGGTCAGGCGCCGAAACTGAGCGCGCCCCGGCACGCGCCGATGACATGCGTCGGGGGCTATCCCGTAAGTGATCTTGCTCTGCGGTGATCTCGACCGTCACATGTGATCACAGCGTCCGAGCCGTCCTGAATGGCCCCGCTCGCTGCCCTTGCGCGCGCCGCGGGTGACCACACCCGACCGAAAATCTGCGTGGCGCGGACCCTCCAGCGGCCGGCGGGCAGTGGCACCGATGCCTCGGCGGGCATCCCGCCCTCGGGATACTCGACACCCAAGCCGGAACCAGCGCCCGCCGCGCCCCGCGGCACCGCCCCGCCCCGCCCCGCCCCGGGCGGCCCCGGCGGCGACGCGCCCTCGGCACCGGCCCCCGCCCCTCGACCCCGCAGCCCGCGGCCGGCCGCCGGGCTCGCCTCGCCGCCGAGCCGGCCGACACCGAGACCCGCCGCACGGACGCCGCCGAACCAAGCCGGGCGACCTGCTACCCCGGCCGGCGCCAGCTCGGCACCGGCCCGGACACCGCCGCGGCCGCGGGCGGCTGAAGTGTGGGCGGCCCGGTGGTACTGCCCCCGGAAACCGGGCACCGGACCTTGCCCGCGCACGCCCTTTCGGCGCGGGCTACCCCCGACCCTATGCCCCTGCGCACCCCGACGCCCCGGCGGCCCGGCGCGGCCCGGCGCAGGCCGGTAGCCTCGACTACGCGGCCGGACGCAGGGGACGGCGGCGATCTCCGGCCACTGTGCGCCGACCGCGCGGCGCGCCCCTTTCGGCTCCCGAGGCAAGCAAGGGGTGCGCCGCCCCAGGCTTGGGGAGCCGCCCGCCGCCGCGCCAGACGCCGCGAGTGATACGCCGTCGCACGGCGTGCGAGGACGTATCACCCAAGGCCACAGCCACGCCACCGGCCATCGGGGACGGTTTCAGGGCGTGTCGCCGTTCCACACGTACCGGCCGCCCCCGCCCGGCTCGGGGATGTAGTCGGAGCGGCCGCCGGGGCCGAACAGGCCCGTGTTCGTGGCCAGCAGCGCGCCCCCGGCGATCTCTTCCGGACTCCACCCGGTCACGTCCAGAAGTTGCCCGTCCAGCGGCCCGCCGACCAACTCCACATAGGCGTGCCCCTCCACCGGCTCCCCCGATTCCCCCGGCTCCGACCCGTACACCCGCCCGACCATCTTCATGCCGCTCAGCCTCCCACCCGCGGCTCCCCCGAGACGACCGGATCGGCCAGACAGGGCCCCGCAACGCGGACACGCACGGGCCGGCCCCCGCGGTTCACCCGGCCCGCCCCACACCGGCCGCAAACCAGCCAGACATAGGCACCCCTGCCGTTGCCTGTTGCGTCCTCGGGGACGCAACAGGCAACGCCTACCGCAGCCGGCGCCGGGCCGGAATCGTGGTGGACATTACTGCGGGCGCTGGCCGAACTCGGGGTCGACTGGGCGGGATCGGCTGTGTGAGATCCCGACATCCGGCGCCGCAACCGGGGGTCACCGCGTACGCCCCGCGCCGCCCCTGGCCGGTCCGGCCTGCTGCCGGTGGGCCGGGTTCGCGGCTTCGGTCTGGGCCTGCTGTCTGGGGGCCGCTGCGGCAGGTGTGGTGGTAAGCGGGGGCGGGCCGCCGAAGCGGAGACCCGGACTCGGGACGCTATTCAGCAGAGCACGCAAAGCGACCGGGTCTTTGAGCTCATCCCGGCAGTCCTCGGCGGTCTCCTTCGCCACCGGCATGACGAACCAAGTGTTCTCCGGGCCTGCGTCCCAGACCGGCATCGCATGCGGATGGCCGTTGAGAAAGCGACCGGCCGCGATCTCCCTGCCCATCCTGGCCTTCTTGGCAAGGGACGGGTGCTTGCCGTGCAACTGCTTGAGGACCACGGGCGTGCCGGTTGCCTTGTGGGTCGCGTGGAAGAGGTCGGCCATGCCGTCCTCATGACTACGGAAGGCCAGCGTCTCGCAGGCGTAGTCCTTCCGCACGCCTCGCGCCTCGTACGGTGCCATGCCCGCGTCAACAGACCCCCTGCCCTGCTGCAGGGTCTCATCCCCACCCACGACGCACCCCCGCTTTCAAAGTCCCCACCCCGTCTGCCCTGTCAACCAGATCATGTCACCACGAGAAGGCCATCAGGAGTGCTCCCGCCGTCTCATTCCGCCTGTTCCCCGCCTCAGCACGGAAGTGCTTCGAGCCGTGCCGCCCGCGGGAAGCACTCAGCCCGGTTTCCGCCGCGCCCACCTGACCTTCTGCTTGCTAACGAGCTTCTACCGCGCCGAAGGTGATCGCCAGCTGCGCCGTCTCTCAGGCCGACCGAATACGCTTGCCTTCGTTGGGCTCCGTCAGCCGGTGCGGCACATGCGGTCCATGATGATCAGCAGGCGCCGACAGTTGGTAACGGCGTCGTAGGTGCCGCCGAGAGGCTGGTAGCGGTAGGAGTGGTGGCGGGCCGACCACAGTCCCTTCCAGACCGCGTAAGGGGCCATGGCGTCCACCCACCTGTAGGGTCGCAGCCTCGCCCAAGCGGAGCGGGCGGTGTTCGACAGGCGGTGAACTTCCCGTTCCAGGACTGCTCGATCGAAGGCCGCGTTGTAGGCCAGGCAGGAGCGGGCCGCCATGAGGGGGGCGAGGTCGGGCAAGACGGCATTGAAGGTGGGTGCTGCGGACAGTTGGTTCGCTGCGAGGCCATGCAGGGCGGTGGCCTGGGGCGTGATGTCGGCGAGCGGGTTGACGAGTTCATCGAAGAGGGTGTTGCCATCCCGGTCGGTGACGCTGATCTGTACGGCCCAGGCCGTGTCGAGCCCGGTGGTCTGCACGTCGAGGACGCGCAGGTGCGGGTCGCTCAGGATGCCGCGAGCCCAACGGCAGACGTGTTCTCGGTCGGCTGCCCAGCCGTCGGGGCGGCGCAAGGCGCGGAGGGCGTCGTCGAGGCTGAGGTGGCGCTCGTTCAGAGACTGGACGTGCCAGCGTCCGTCGAGGTCGAACCGACTGTGGACGGTGCCCAGGTACCGAGCTTCTTCGTAGGCGACCCAGGTCGGCCGGTCGGTGTCACTGGGGCGTACGAGTCGTACGGATGTGCCGTCGACCAGGTAATCGAGCCTGTGATCCCATTCCGTCACGTCGTCCGGGTCCACCGTGACCGTATTGCCTTCCTTCTGTGTAGAGGCGCCGATGTGGGAGACGCTCCCCAGCGGTTCTGTGATCCGCTGGGGCTTCGCGTTCCGTCGTGGCTCAGGACGGTGCGTCGTCCTCACCGTCGGTGGGGTCGACGGTGCGGCGGTATTCCGGGTGGTCCTTGTCCATCTGGATGCCGAGATGGATCGGCGCGGGGTACTGGGTGCGGTGTTCCCAGTGAAGGGCGTGGTCACAGAGGCGGGCGGCGGCGAGCCCGTAGGTGAGCAGGGCCTGGTCGGCTGGGTGGTGGAGCACGGTGATCTCCGTTGCCGTGTGGCTGTACCAGGTTTCGGCTTGCTCTTTGGGATCGCTGCTGCCCCACCGGGTGTAGGACTCGCCGGCGCGGGCGTAGCGCGCGCCGCCGGTGAACTGGTGGGGGAGGTTGCTCAGGATGAACGTCTGCTCGGCCTGTTCCACCTGGAACAGGCCGGTGGCGAGTTTGCCTTCCTCGGTGACGGGCTCGTCGTACTCCGGGAGGTGGCGGAGCCGTTCGATCAGGGCCGGCCGGGCCACATCGTCGCTGCCGGAGGTGACCCGGACAACCGCTCGTGGTCGTTGGTCGGGTGCGAGCGTGAAGCCGGGCAGTGCCGGCCGCTTGTTGATCCGACCGGCCGCGTCGGGTGTCTTGCCCAGGTTTTTGTTGGCGAGCAGGGGCCAGATGCTGCGGGCCTCTGCGCCGGACACGTACATGACGTATCCCTGTGCCGGGCCGGCGTGCCCGCCCAGTTCGTAGAGGGCGCGGTCGATGTGGCGGGGCAGGAGTTCGTCGCGGCGTCGGCCTTCCGGCAGTGGCCGGGCCCGGAAGATGTAGTTGGCGGGGGCGTAGTCGAGCCAGGTGCCCTGGCCGGTGTGCTCGGAGGGGAGGTAGGCCAGGGTCCGCCAGTACGGGCCGTGGGGGACAAGGGCGACCAGGGTCCACATGAGTTTCGGCTCGTCGGTGGCGATGCGCCGTTCGCCGCGTTGCTGGCGCAGGTGGAGCCCGACGTGGACGAGGGGTTCCTTGAGGCCGTGGGGGCCGGCGCTGAGGGCTTTGGTCAGCCGCGGGTGCACGAGCCCGGCCACGCGGGACATATCGGCGATGGCCATGTGGCCGCGGTGGTGTCCTTGGAGTTCGAGGCCCAGGAGCTCGAGGTCGGTGGTGAGCTCGCGGTCCTTCTTGCGGGGGTTGCGGCGGCCGGGCTTGTACAGGGTGAGGAACTGGGCGAGGACACGGTGCTTGGCCAGTTCGCCGTTGACTCGGTGCTTGGCGTCCAGGGTGTCGGGGTTGACGACCGTGGAGTCGGTCTTCCTCGAGGCGCGTCGCTGGCGCGCCCAGGCTTTGGGGTCGTACTCGGTTTCGCACAGGGCGAGCAGGCGGGTGTCCTCGGGCGCGTCGAGGCCGTGGAGTTGCCTGACCAAGGCGGGGCGCTGGTTGTGGTGCTCTCCGTGGCCCAGCAGATCCGGTGCCGACTGGAACAGGACCTCTACGTGTTCGTTGAGGGAGACGGGCTTGTTCTCGCCGATGCCGGTGGCGGCGAGGTCGGGGTGGTTGAAGTGGTAGGCCAGCAGCATCTGCATGCGTGTGCGCATGGCCTGGGTCTTGTAGAGGGCGAGGATGCGCAGTTTCCGGCATCCGGATGCCGCGATGATCTGCGGCAGGTTCTCGTCGTCCCATAGGACCGTGTCGCGGCCTTCGACGGTGGTGCGCCGGTTTCCGAAGGGGCGGCGGCCGGCGACCTGTACGCACGTGAGCAGGGGCTGGTCAAGGGCGGCGCTGATGTGCCGGGCAAGTTGCCGTTGGCTGTACATGCCCACGCCTCTGCCGACCGGGTAGCTCGCGGCGAAGGGTACGAGGGCGCGGAGTTTGCCGGGAGGGCCGCTCAGGTCGAGGGCGCTGGGTGCGAGGAACTCCTCGTCTTTGTCGCGGGGGAAGACGTGTTCGCCATGCAGGCGGGTCCAGGCGTCCAGGGCCAGGCGGGTGGTGTGGTTGAGGTGGGTGTGGTCGCCGTATCCGCCGAGTTCGAGGTTGAGGAGGGGGCCTTTGGCGTCGCGGGGCTCGAACCAGGCTGTGCGGGCGTTGCGCAGGGTGTTGCTCAGCCGGGAGACGGAGGGTTGCACGACGGCCACGGGGTGGGGCAGGCCGGGGTGGGACTTCATCATGACGTCGAGCCGGAGGGTGGCGTATCGGGTGGCCGTCTTCCAGGTGTTATCGGTGTCTTCCCCGTCGTGGGCGGCGATGTCGTCGAGGGTTTCTCCGCGGGCGGCGAGCCAGGTGTTGTTCCAGAGGAGCTCGCGGTCCCAGACCTGGAGGCAGTTGGCAAGATCGCGGCGGAAGGTGATGGTTTTGCCGTCGATCTTCCACGCTTCGCCGGAGAGTTTCTCGGCGATGGTCCAGCCGGCCGCAGTCCAAACCCAGCCGGGGGCGTCGATGCAGGCCGTGGTGCGGGTGATCTGGTCCCACAGCTGGACTTTTTCGGGGGCGGTCCCGGCGATGAGGTCGGCGATCTGGCTCGGGTGTTGGAAGGTGAAGCTGTCGGCCGGGGTCTGCAGCAGCGCCTGTTCCCAGAGGGTGATGGCGGCGTGCAGGTCTTCGCGGTCGATGGGCCGGGTGGTGGCGAGGAACTTCGGCGGATCGGTCTTGGAGGTGGGGTAGAGGGTGGCGCTGGTGTAGCCGATGGCGCGCAGGACGGTCAGCAGGCCGCTGTAGGGGAGGTTGGCTGTGGAGCCGGTGATGCCGCGGTATTCCTCGCGCAGCTTCTTCCAGGCCGTGTCGATCTTCGCCTCGGGCAGGCGGTACAGCAGCACCGAACCGAGGAGTTCTTCGTCGGTGTGGCAGGCCAGAAGGGACAGCTGGGTCTGTTCCGTGGTCATCAGACGCCTTCGTGATCAAGGTCTTCGCTGCGGGGCAGGGGGACGTGGGTGAGCGAGGGGATGTCGGGTGCGTGGGCGAAGTCGAGCCAGGCGGTCAGGGTTGCGCCGTAGATGCGGCGGAGGCTGGCCTGTTCCTCTTCAGTGAGGCCGTCGTAGTAGGAGCGGAGCAGCGAGGGGAAGTCGGAGCCCAGGCGGGTGTCGAGGAGGGAGTTGTCGACGAGGTAGAGCTGGACGGGGGTGCCTCCGCGGCGGGCGCGGCCGGCGAGCTGGATGAGGTCGACCAGGATTCCGGCGAGGATCTCGGTCTTCAGGTAGCGGGGGAGCCTGCTGAAGCGGGGGTCGCTGCGCAGCAGGGTGTGCAGGTGTCTTCGGGCGGCCCGGCTCTGGATGGCGAGCATGCGGGCGGGGTCGGGGCCCGGGCAGGCTGCGCTGATGGCGGTGGCGTTGATGCTGGCGTACATCGCCTCAGGTGCGTGCAGGTCGGCAACGGGGCGCAGGCCGACCCACACCGACGCCAGCGCGGACCGTTCGGTGCCGGGGACGAGGATGTTCAGCCCGCGGGCGACCAGCGGCAGGGGCGCACAGATGACCTTTACGTGAGGGTGGGTGCGGGGCAGGTCCTCGAGCTGGTCGATAGTGATGGTCACGACGCCGGTGGGCAAGTGGATGCCGGGCGGGATACCTGTCTTGGGGACGACAACGGCGATCCAGGAGGCTTGCACCGCGACCGAAGCGATGCCGACGGCGAGGAGGATGGCCTGCTTGTAGGAGTTGGACACCACCATGGCTCTGGCCCGGTCGGGGTCGTCGATCTCCAGCTGCCTGAGGTGCTCGGAGAGCCGGGTCTGCCACAGCCTCTCCCCGAGTTTCTGGATCTCCGTTGGTTTGTGGGCTTCGGCGATGCCTCCGATGGTGATGGGGTCCCATACGGTGTCCGAGGCGGAAACGTTGCCGGCCAGGGCGGTGACTGCGCCGGGGGTGGCGTCGGTCATGACGTAGGCGGGCTCGGTGTGCACGTGTTCGCAGGCAGCACGCGGGAAGAAGGCGGTCGCGGACAGGGCGAGGACGCTGCGCTCGACGCCGGCGGTGGCGAGGGCCATGGTGCCGCCGAGCTGGACGGTTCCGGTGTGGGGGTCGCCGCCGAGGGACTGGACGAAGAGTTCGCCGCCGCCCCGGTTGTCCTTGTTGACCTTGAATCCGAACAGCTGGTAGCCCAGGGGCCCATACGGCAGGGCGCCGTTCTGGGTGAATGAGCCGAGCGCTCGTGCCAGTTCACGGCCGGCGGTCAGTTGGGAACCGAGTCCGGCGATACATGACTTCAGGTAGGTCAGGCTCTGGTGGAGACAGCCCAGCCAGGCGCGCACGAGCAGCGCGTTGGTGACGTCCGCGTGCCGCATCTTGGGGATCTTGAGGCGTTTGAGCGCCCGGGAGATTTCCGTTTTGAGGACGGGCAGTTCGTCCTCGCTGGTGTCCCGGCTGACGGCCCGGCCGAGGATGCCGGCCAGTTCCTGGAAGCGCGGGTCCGGGGCGGTGTCGTCGCTGGAGTCGGGGAAGATGGCGCGAAACGCCTGGTGAATGTCCGGGTCGAGGCGGATGTGTTCGTCGAGGCCGAGCAGGTCCCTGATCAGGATGCGGTCCCAGATGCCTGGCACGTGCCAGCCAGAGCCAGGACGTTCTTCCTCATGCGTGTCCTGCTCGAGCCAGAGCTCGCCGTCCAGCACGTAGTTGAGGAACTGCTCCCCCAGTCCCCTGGCCCTGAACAGGGCGTTGACCACCCGGCGGTCGGCCGCCGCTGCCAGGCTCTGCCGCTGCTGGTCCACCTGCAGCAGCAGCGAGGTCTTACTGATGCCGCGCGTGGCCAGGGAGAATGCTTGGGCGCCCGTGGAGCACCAGCTGTTCTGCAGGTTGTCGACCTCGTCGACGATCAGCTGGCGGCAGTGACGGTTGAGGAATTCCATCACGGAGATCTGCCGAAGGAGATGCCGGCCGGTGTCGACCGGGACATGGATGAGACCGCGCAGCAGGTTGTGATGGTTGGTGACGATGATGTCCGCGTGGACCGCCTCGCGGAACAGCGCGTACTTCCCGCACACTCCCATCCGCGGGCAGGCGTGCGGGCCGGTCGGCTCCTCGTCCCCGGTGCCGGCCACGGGGTCGGTGACCTTGGTCAGGGCGCGGCACGGTTCGCGGCCGCGGGTGACCTTGGGGCCGTCCGTCACCCATGCCGACAGGTCGCATCCGTAGGCGAGCCGGTCGTGGCGGTCCTCGCGGCCCTGTTCGGCGGCGCGCTGAGCCTGTTCGGCGAGGCGGGTCTCGGTGACCAGCGGCACGCAGCGCAGCTTGTGGCGGGCGGTGGCCTGGGCGAGCTGGGCGGTGACCTTGCAGACGAGGTCGTCGTCCGCTGCGATCTTCTCGGCGCCTGTGAGGCTGTCGTGGATCGTGCTGACGACGATGGCGACGGGGCCCTGGCCGCGGTCGGCCAGGAGCGGGGCAAGGTTGTTCATCAGCACGCTCTTGCCCACGCCCGTCGGTGCGTTGACGATCGTGAGCTTCCCGGCCGGCAGGTTCAGATGGGTGACGGGAGCGCCGGAAGCGTCCTGGAGCCGGTCGAAGAAGGAGGCGAGCACGCCCGGCTTCCAGCCGTGGCGGCCGGGGTCGGCCGCCGCCTGGCGCCGGGCCAGGCGCAGGATCTTCTTGCGGGTGGCGGTCGCCGTGGCCGTGTACGGGGCGGTCGTCAGCTGCAGCGGCCGTACGTGGGCGCCTTCTTCGGTGTCGGGGATGGTCACCACCGAGGGCTCGGATCCCCCGAACTGCCACAGGCCGGGGCCGGCCACGGGCAACGGCAGGCGGGTGTCGTAGTAGTAGCCTTCGGCTTCGCGCACCAGCTCCCGGGCCAGTTCCAGCGGCTTTTGAGCGTGCGCGGCCAGCAGGTAGGTCGCCTCCCGGGGCGGCACATCATCAGGGAGCCAGTACAGGCCGCTTCCCGAGGTCGCACAGGTTCGCGCGAGCGCCTCGAACATGCCGCGTCCGGCCAGGTCGTCGGGGCGCACGTGCCAGTACTGGCCGGCCAGCTCCCGTACGCGCCGGGGGACCCGGGGCCAGTGCTCCCACAGGTCCACGCGGGCGGCCGCGAACACGTGCGCCTGGTCCAGTGGCACGACCATCCGACCGTCGGCGTCACGGAAGCCGAAGTACTCCTCGGCCAGCGCCAACGCCGCGGCGACGGACAGCGTGCGCAGTTCCCACTCCTCCGGCCTCACCGCGGCGCTCCGCACGCGTCCTTGACCTGCTTGGCCAGGCGGCTGACCGTGGTCACCTTGACGCCCCGGCCTCGTACCTGGGCGGCAAGGAAGTGCCGTTCGCTGTGCTGGTGGTCGGGCAGGACGATCGTCAGCCCCTTCCGCAGCACTGGGCGGTCCGAGAGCGCCTTGCCGAGCGCGACGACCGACTCCCACGCCTTAGCGTCCACGCGCCAATGCCGAGTGCGCTTGCCCGTCACCGCCACGGTGATGTGCACGTCGTACTCGTCCGGCCGCTGCTTCCCCGGCCACATCTCCAGCTCGACGAACGGCAGGCCTTCGAGCTCGTCGCGCAGCTGGAGTTCGAGGAGCACGGGAAGAGTGCCGTAGCGCCACACGTGCCGGTTCACGGCCAAGTGATCGGAGCTGGCCGGCAGCGGTGTGACCGGCACCGCGGCCTTGCCGGTCGCGGTCAGCTCGCCCGGGCCCGGCCCTTTGCCGGGCGTGTACCGGTAGTGCACGCCCCGGGGCGCGTGGGCCTCACAGCGTACGTCGAACAGTGGCCCGGACCGCAGAGTCCGCATCGGCCAGCGGCAGACCGGGCACGGATACCACCAGCCGTCGACCTGGCACCACGGCCAGTCGGCCACGGACTCGAAGAAGTCGAACCGCATCCACAACCGGTCCCACTGGCGGCTCAGCTCCCGCACCGAGCCGGCGGCATGCGTCCCGAGAAGGGTGCGGGCGCACCGGTACTCCTCCGGCGAAAGGCGCCGCATGAGGTCGAACAGACGCTGTTCTTCCTGCTCGGCGCGTACCCGAGCCCACGGCCAGTACTGCTCGAGCGCCGCTTGCGGTACCAGGTGCTCGCTGCACAGATCCTTAACCGCGTCACGGGTCAACCCCTGCGCGTCGAACAACTCCATGCTGTCGAAC
Organism: Streptomyces sp. NPDC031121; assembly: GCF_055570615.1. Taxonomy (NCBI): domain Bacteria; kingdom Bacillati; phylum Actinomycetota; class Actinomycetes; order Kitasatosporales; family Streptomycetaceae; genus Streptomyces; species Streptomyces sp. NPDC031121. The sequence continues at coordinate 379,300 of NZ_JBVIGV010000007.1, read as the reverse complement.
CGGTCGGGCCTGCCCGAAGCCGACGGAAGCAGAGGTCCCAGCGGGCCGCGCAGTCCCTGGCGGAACTCCTTCATCCCGATCTGCGCCGCCCGCTCAGGGCGGTGGGCCGCTCGAAGCACCGCCAAGCAGTCCATGAGCAGCCTGCTCCGGCGGCTGGGTGCCAGTACCGGATCGCTCTCCGCGACGACCGCCATGCAGCACGCCGTCAAAGCCTGGTCACGCCGCTCCTGGTCCGCGGCCACTTTTCTGACAGCCACACCGGAACACATAGCCACGGAACATGCCTAATGTCACATACCGTTACTTCGTGCACGACGAGCCCACCCAGACAGGCCAACAGCCCGCGAAGGCGCTCCCGCCAGCGGCCGACACCCGCCAGCGATGGCAGTGGGCCATGGCTCCCGGTGTCGACTTCTCGGCCCCGGCTGCTGTCAACGAATTCGCGAAAGCCGGCAAGTGGCTGTGGTTCCTGCCCCTCCGCGCCCTCGATGCGGGCTGGCGCCTCATCAAGACGGCCGTGGAAGGCGGACAGCTCGGACCGGGAGCCAAGGTCGCCACGCTCGGCAGCGACTTCGACGGCGACCCTACACGCCGGCCAGTGATCATCTACACCGCCAACCATCATGACAAGGAAGACGTACAGCGCGTCCTGAACGCCCTCCGCTCCCTCGGCGTCCGCGACGCACTGGCGTACAAGACCGACGAGACCACCGCGCGCGGAGAATACGGAGACGGAACCAGCGTCTACACAAGCCCCGCCGGAACCACCAAAATCATCCGACGCGAGCGACAGACCCGCCCGGCGGTACAACGCCCGCGGGCACCGCATATCCGGTCGGCCGCAGGCACAGGATGAAGGCCCACCCGGCCCACACGCCCCTCGCGACCAAGACCGGCAGGCGCGGAGCCTGCCCTGCCGCGCCCGCTGAGGCACCGACGGCTCCGTGGCAGGCCACGGCTCCGCTCGGGGACGGTGTCCACTGCGCCGAAAGCGGCAAAGCTCGCACGTAGACTGCGGGCTGCAAATCTGTTGATCTGCGGATTCACGACATCCGCACAGTCTCCGGCATGTGGCCGCCCGGCCGGAAGCACGTCTGCGGCAGCCGCACCGGATCCCCCTCCCCACGACTTCCGGACCCGCTTGCGTGGGAAGCAGTCGCGGCCGCGGCCTGGCGCGTGCCATGGTTTCACGGTCTGCAAGGCGAGAGGTGGGGCGATGGGGCGACGGAACCGCAATGGGCTTCCGGTATTGCGCGTGGAGGAGCTGAAGCGTGCGGGGGTGTCGCTCGATGTGCTGGAGGACGTTGCTGTTCCTCTCGCGCGGGGCGGGAGCAAGTGGCACGTCCCCACAACGGAGAAGGGCTGGCGCGCCCACTGCCGGTATGCAGGCTCCCACGGCTCTCGGACCACGCTGCTGAACATCCTGGGCGACGTGTGCAAGCACTGCGTACACCGGGTGGTTGTGCCGCCGGAGCAGGAGGCCCTGTGGAGGGCGGCGGCAGTAGTGGTGGAGGCCGACCGCGTCGTGCAGAAGCTGGCCCAGTCACGTGGCGGGCACCGGACCTGGAGCGGCTATGCCCGTGCGCTGGCTGCTGCGGCGCGCCACGAGGACCGGGCGGTCCGCGCGCTGCTGGAGCCGTGGACCGGGGACGTCACGGTCGGGCCTGCGGCGGAGGGGATGGCGAAGGTGTGGGCGACGGTGGTGGAGCGGTCGGAGGCGGAGCTGGCCGCCTACCGGCAGGCGGCGCCGGCGGCCCGTGGCGCGGCCGCCGTGAGCGCGGCCTGCGATGCGGTCGCCGAGGAAGGTGATCTGCAGCAGGAGGCGGCCAGGCTTGCCCAGACGGTGGAAGGGGCTTCCTGGCGTGTGAGGTTCGATGCGTGGGCGGCGGTGCGCAGGACGTGGAGCGCTGCCCAGGAGGAGGGTGCGGACGCGGCGCGGACGCTGGCGCTGGTTGTGGGCTGTCTGGACAAGGAGTGGGGGAAGGCCCGGGTACGGGACGTTTCCCTGCTGCGGGCACCCGCGCACACCTCGGCGTCCGGCTTCGGCTCCCCCGCGGACTGGGCTGATGCCGCGTTCCGGTACCTGTGGCGGCAGTACGCTGCCGACTGCTGCGAACGTCTCGGGCGGGCGCTGGCCTCGGCGCGCGGTGATCGCGAGGCAGGGCAGGAGCGGCGGCTTCTGATGGTGACGGGCTGGCCTCTGACGTCCCAGCGTGATGCCGAACTCGCGTACCTGTCCCAATACGAGCAGCTGGGTCAGGCTGTGCCCAACGGCGCGCAGCGCAGCGAGTACGGTCAGCAGATCGGCCCGCAGTATGCCGTGGTGCTGGCAGTCCCCACGTTCGCCGCGCGTCACGCGGAGGAGCACACCCGCGGCAGCCGGGGACGGGTCGTGGTCGGCCCGGAGGGCGCCGAGGGAGCGTCCGTTGGTGGTGAAGTCCAGGGGCTCCTGCGTGCGGCCTTCCCGTATCTCGAGCCGGACACGGCGGACGACGGGGACCATCCCGAGCCGTCGGCAGCGGTCCGGGCCGCTCGCGCGGCCCGGCGTCTGCCCGATCCGGGCGGCCGCGAGCGGGGGGACTCCTACGCCCGGTACAACGCGCTGGTGTCCGGCCGGTGGAGCTGGGTACCGGACGACACCGCCGGCGGTACGGCCGAAGCAGCCATCGTCGACCTTGCCGGAATCGATCTGACCGAGTGGACGCTCCTTCTCGATGTCGAATGCGGGCCCAGGACGGACCTCAGCCTGCACACCCTGTACGGGACGGTGCGGGCATGGGACAGCGAGGAGCAGCGGCTGGTGTTCTCGCCGCTCGGGTCCCACCCGCCCCTCCGGGTGCCCGTTCACCGGATCGTGGCTCTGAGCGGTGACGAGCAGCGGCGGCGGCGCCACGAGTTCCCGGTCCACGAACCCTATGAGGGGGAGGACGCCGAGTACGGCTCCTAGCGTGCGGCGTCGAGGAGGGGAGGCCCTTGATTGGTCGGCAACCCCGATCCAGGCGCGGGCGCTTACACCAGTGCGCGCGCCGACGGACGTTCCCCTGTCGGGTTGGGGTACGCACTCCTTTGCGGCCCGGCTGGATCCAGCCTCCTGACAGGCCGGATCGCGCCCTGGCTGGCATGGTGCATCCCCGCTACGGTCTGCGGGCACCAGCGCGGATCGACGAGGGGACCGGCATGGCGGGCAAGGACGGCAAGAGCGAGGGCGGCGGGTCCGGGCAGCATCGCCGGGAGGACCCGCCGCTGTCCGGCGGGACGCCACCGCCCGGAAACAGCGACGGCCAGGTCCCAAACCCGGGGTCGGGATCCGGCAAGCGCCGGAAATGATCATGAGCGGCGGCGCGCTGGAATCCGGTCTGGACCGGATGGACGAGACCATGGAGAAGCGGGGCCTGTGGCCGGACGCGGACAGCCCCTGGGTTCGCCGCGCCATGACGGAGCTGCCTCGGCACCGGTTCGCCCCGGAGACCGTGTGGTTCTGGGACGGCCACGGATGGGTGCCGGTCGACCGGTCGGCACAGCCCGGGCGCTGGGCCGATCTCGTCTACCCCGGGCCGGAGGAGTCGACCGTCACCCAGGTCACCGGCGGCCTGGCCACCTCGAGCCTGTCGTGCGCGTCGGTGGTCGCCGACATGCTGGACTCGCTGGTGGTCGAGCCCGGGCACAGGGTGCTTGAGCTCGGCACGGGGGCGGGCTGGAACGCGGCCCTGCTCGCCCACCGTGCTGGACCGGGCGGCCGGGTGGTGTCGGTGGAGGCCGACGCGGGCCTGGCGGAGGCCGCCGCGCGGCGCCTGGAGCAGGCCGGTCTTCACGTGGATGTCCGCACCGGTGACGGGTCGGCCGGAGTACCGGATGCCGGCCCGTACGACCGGCTGATCGCGACCTACGCGGTCGAGACCGTGCCGTGGGCGTGGATCGAGCAGGTGCGCCCCGGAGGGCGGCTGGTGGTTCCGTGGGGGCGGATGGGGCACTTCGCCCTCACTGTCGCCGACGACGGGCAGTCCGCGACCGGCTGGCTCCAGGGCCTGGCGCTGTTCATGGAGGACCGCAACGCACGCAAGGCCGCTCCGGCACCGGCCGCATCCATCCTCGACGACGCCAACGATGCGGCCACCGACGAAGAGCTGTTCGTCGACCTCCTCGACGGGCACCTGCTGTTCGCGCTGCGCGTGTCCCACCCGCACATCGTCGTGACCGTCGACCGCAACGGTGCCGGGCCGCACGTGGAGCTGCGGGACGCGGCCGGCCGCTCAGCGCGCGCCGAGCCGGCGCACGGCGGCCTGATCTGCGTCCTCGGCGACGGGCAGGGTCTGTGGGACGCCCTGCGCCCCGGGTACCGGCTGTGGCGCGAGCGTGGACGCCCGCTGCAGTGGGACTTCGGGATGACCGTCACAGAGCACGCGCAGACGGTGTGGGCAGGCAGCCCCGACCACGGTCCATACGCCGGATGACATCCCGCCGGCAGCTGAAGGCGGGGCGCTCCATGATGCCTCTTCGCCACGGTCTGCGGCCGTCCGGCCGAGACAGATGTATCTCGGGGTCGTGGCGGATCACCGCCCCATCCTCTCGCGACGAGCAGCTCGCTCACAGCAGAGCCCTGACGACCCGCCCCGATCTCTCCCGCTGGATGGGACGCGCTCTCGTCTTCTGTCCCTCGTGCCGGGGCCTTCCTCTCCCGGCTCACCGCCAAGGACGTCCGTACCTTCCTCGACCGACTCCGCACCACCTGCCAGTGCTACACCCAGGGGCTGGACACCGAACGGAAGAAGTGCTGCGCGGTCGGCGAGTGCTGCCAGAAGCGGCTCTCCGCTTTGACCGTGACTCGGTGCTCAAGTCAGCTCGCCGCCGCCTAAAGACGAGCTGCCCCGCAACGTCGCCCGAAACGTCAAGACCACCACGCACCAGCCCAGGCGCTTCCATCCGCTCACTACGGCAGAGGCCCGTCAGTTCCTCGACGTAGCCCGCACCGACCGGCTCCACGCACTCTACGAACTCGCCCGCCGCACCGGCCTCCGCAAAGGCGAACTCCTCGGGCTCCGCTGGGAAGACCTCGACCTCAACGCAGGAACAGCCAGCATCCGCCGCTCACTCCAGCGCACCCGCACGGGCGGCCTCACACATCTCCCCACCAAGACCCGGGCATCCGAACGCCGCATCGCCCTCCCGACCGAATGCCTCCACTCCCTCAAGGAGCACAGAGGATGGCAGACCAGGAGCGAGAGACAGCAGGAGCACACTGGAGCGACAGCGGGCTCGTATTCACCACGCCCACCGGACGGCCTCTCGACCCTGCCAACCTCACCCGCCGCTTCCGCAGCTTCCTCAACCGGGCCGGACTCCGACGCATCCGCTTCCACGACCTCCGCCACTCGACCGCCACCCTGCTCCTCGAACAGGGCATCGACCTCGTCGTGATCAAGGAGTTGTGGGATCACGCCCACATCGGCGTCACTTCCGGCGTCTACGCCCACGTCCGACTCGGACTCCAGCGCCAAGCCATCGACGCCCTCAGCAACGCGCTCAGCCTCACCGGCAACGACCCCGACGACCCACCCGCCACAGCCGTCGTCCGCTGACGTTGCCGTCACCGTTGCCGTCAAACGACCCGAGGGTCCCCTCCGCGCAGAAGCGCGGAGGGGACCCTCGCATTTGCCGGGCTATCGAATTCTCCATGATCAGACGACGTGACGAAGTCACGGCTCACGCCTTCAGATAGCCACCTTGAAGGTATTACCAAAGACCTTCTTGGATGGATTCATCCTCATGCGCAGCTCGTCTAGCTCTCTGTGGGCCTTGCTTTTGACCTTCGGCGCCTGGAGCGGAGAGGGGAACCCCTGCAGTACTTTCTCTGTCAAGCACTGCTTTCAGCCTTCGGAGCATTGCAAGCCATTCAGCACCTTCCTCCTCCACGCTCCAGTCATCCCGCAAGTCATTGCTTGTGGTGAGCAGGCGAGAAATCGCTTCGAGCGCCAGGGGTACCAGCTCTTTCGGAATCTGCGGAATCTCCGCATTCGGCCCCCACGTCGCAGATTGAAATTCATCGCCGCCCTCAACCCCTCGGACTGTCAACGCAGCGGCAGCGATTGCCAGCTCTGCTCTACCGCCATCGATATGCGGGCTGCCGTCGCCCGCCACCGAGGCAAGGGCAGCTCGGATCGCCCGAATTCGCCTAGACGGCGGAGTGGCATCCAAATCGCCAGCAAAGTCCGCGGCGCCATCGTTATCGAATGGCCCGTATCCCCATTTCCCCATATCGCCCTACTCGAACGGGAGCTCAGGCTGAGTCGCCTGGCGCTTGTTGTAGAGGTTTCGACCAAACCCCTCAATGCCGCTACTGAGCTTAAAGCCCATTTTTTCGAACTGAACCTTCATGATGTGCTCTCGGATCCTCAGAGCCGTGTCATCTCCGCACACATGAATGCAAATGACAGGCCCATCCTTGTCTCGCCTGCCCAAGTCTGCATGCTTGTTCAGTCGAACGTTAAAGTTGTTGGTCTTGCCGATATACACGTGGCCAGGCTTCGACTTATCGTCGAATATATAGACGCCTTGATTCTTGTTGCAATTGTGAACCAAGACCGGCGTGGATCCCGCCAGCACATAGTACGTGTGGAAGTCGGCGACCGTGAGGTCGTAGGTCTCGTTGACGGTCTGGTAGGTACGCGTCTGGACGATGGCCGCGGACTTGGCGTCGTCCGTGCGTAGAGTTGTGCCTGGCTTGAGGTCTCCTGCGTTCTTCCACGCGTGGTCCGACTCGGACCAGAACTGGTGGTGGTCGGTTGTGGTGATGGTCTTGACGCCGTCCTCGGTCTGGACGCTGACGTCAACGTACTTCTTGTCATCCTTTGTGTAGATAGTGGCCGTTACGTTCTTGGGCTTTGTTTCGCCTGTTTCGGGGTCCGTGGCGAGGACTTCGTCTCCCTGTACCACTTCCTCAATGGGCTTGCTGGTGCCGTTTGCCAGTTGGACCTCTGTGCCGGCTACGAAGCTGTTGCAGCCTTTGAGCGCACTGCGCAGGGCCTTGATTCCCCTTGCGATCTTGCCGCCGAATGGCGAGGGGCTGAGAAGTTCGCCGGCTATCGACTCCGGAGCATTCTCATCATCCTCGATTCCGAACTGCCCGAGGGACCAATTGTATTGATCCCTGCCGGATATGCCGAGGGCGGTTGTTAGGGGGCCGTGCGGGAGCATGGCGTCCGCGCTCGCCATGCCACGACCAACACCCGTTGCGAAATTAATAACGCTGGGTTTGTGATCGCGCCTGTTTCTTTCTTCGTCCTGCTTGGCTCGAACCTGGTTCTTGCGAATCTGCAGTTCGCGCCATGTGGATTTGTGGGTGTAGCGGGTGAGGGTCTGGTAGTAGCGGCGTTGACGGCGTTCGTTGACGTAGGTGATCTGGCTCGAGTTCTTCGCCGTAATCACGGTGTTGCCGTTGCAGTTGTAGAGGGTGCCGCATTCCTCGCTGCGCAGGCCTGAGGGGTCCGACCCGGTGATGGGGTTGCCGCCGGAGTAGGTGTAGCCGTTCATCTGGAGCGGGTCGGTGATGTCGATGATCGGATCGACGGAGATGAAACGGCCGGTCGAGGGCTCGTATTCGCGGGCGCCGATGTGGGTGAGGGCGGTGGTGTTGTCGTCCACACCCGTGCCGAGGAACGTGCGGTCGTCCGGCCAGTTGGAGGGTTGGGCTCCGCGCGGGTTGCCGTACGGGTCGAACTTGCGGCGGGTGTCCTGCTGGCCCGGGGCCTGCTCGACGCTGGTGGTGGCCGTGTTGTGGTGGTCGGTCAAGAGGACCGAGAGGCTGTGGCCGGTCGTCTTGCCGTTGGTGCGGCGGACGGTGGTCGGGCTGCCGGCGCTGCTGTAGTAGCGGACGGCGTCGATGGCCTGGCCCGCGGTGTTCACGGTGATCTCGGTTTCGCCGAGGTAGAGGGTGCGGGCGCTGCCGGTCTCCTCTATCACCCGGTTGCCGGATGCGTCGTAGAGGTAGTTGGTGGTGTTGCTGAAGCTCCACTGCTGGGCAGGGGTCGGGGCAGGGCTGGCGCAGGTGTAGATGTCGAGGTCGTTGCCCTCGGCGGCGTTGTCGTTGGGGACGGTGACGCAGCCGTTGATACCGGTGTAGAGGGCCTTGTTGGACGCGTTGTAGGTGAACTTCTGCTCGGGCCTGCCGTCGCAGGTTCTCAGGCGCGCTTCTCCTCCTTCGGCGGTGAGGCACTTGCCGAGTGCCTGGACGGTGCCACCGGTGATGCGCCACTGCTGGGGCTTGGTCTCCGTGCAGGACAAGAGCTGGACCGGAGTGCCCTCTGCCGTGTTGCCGTTCTCGACGTCGAGGCACTTGCCGGCGAGCCCGGTGACCGCCGCGGCACCGATGCCGGGGCTGGTGGCGGAGGTGAGCTTGTTGCGGCGATCCCAATCCAGGGTCTGGGTGTCGCCGTCGATGCGCCGGGTCTTGGTGTTGCCGGCTGCGTCGTAGGTGTACGTGGACAGTGAGTTGACGGTGGAGGCGGGGGTCCTGGTGGTCTTGTTGACCTGGGCCAGGGCATGGGGCTGCTTGGTGACGGCCGGCTGGGCCCCGCCGGCGAGCGGCACGCCGTAGGTGTAGGTGGTCTCGTCGTCGAGCGAGGAGTTCGTCAGGTCGTGGTCGATGCGCTTGGTGCGGTTGCCGATCGCGTCGAACTGGTAGTCCTGCCAGTAGGCGTCGCCTGGCGTCCCTGATCCCACCTCGGTGAGAGCCGGTCCGGCGGTGCTGGTCGGGCAGCCTGCGCTCTTGCCCGTCCAGGCTCTGGTCAGCTGTCCTAGAGCGTCGTAGGTGAAGCACTGGCGATCGGTACGCAGGTCGGTCTCGAGCACCGGTTGGGAGCTGACTGCCGGGTAGGTTTCGGTGATGGAAGTCGGGTTGCCGACCGTGTCGTAGGTGTAGGCGAGAGCGGAGACGAGGTGGGTGGCCGTTTTCGGGTCGTACGTCTCGCGGTGGCTGCTGGCGTTGGTGATGCGGCCGGTGTGGGGGTTGTACGTCTTGGTGTTCCACACACGGTGGGGTGCGTTGCCGCTGGCGGTGCGCAGCACTTCGCCGAAGGGGCTGTAGATGGTGTCGGCGGTGTACCAGGTCAGGCCGGACATGGTCTGCACCATGCCGTCGGCGTTGTAGCGGGTGATCAGCTTCTCGGCGGCGAGGCCGCCGACGGTTGCGGGGAGCGTGGTCGACTGGACCTTGCCGGTGGGGGTGTAGGTGGTGCTGTAGGCGTAGCTGCCGGCCAGGCCCTTGGTGCTGGGCAGGTCGGGGATGGTGATCCTGGTGCCGGTGGGCCGGTATTCGCTGTCGTAGCCGGTGACCTCCGTGGTGTATGAGCCGGTGCCCCAGTTGCGGGTGGAGGAGACGGGCTGGCCCTTGGCTCCGGGCAGGGTGTCGTAGGTCCACGTGGCGACGATCGGTCCGGTTTCGGAGTCGTCGTGCAGCGCGGTCTTGCGGCCCAGGACGTCGTACTTGGTGTACTGGGCGAGGCCGCGGGAATCGGTGCTCGAGACCTGCTGGTCGAGGTTGTTGTAGGTGAAGGTCGACTTGCCCATGTCGGGGTCGTCGGATGAGGTCATTCGGCCGCGGGAGTCGTAGGTGTAGGTCCAGGTGTTGCCGGCTTGGTCGGTGACCTTGGCGAGCTTTCCGCGTGCGTCGTAGCTGTAGCTGGTCTTGTTCGACGTGATGTTGGGATTGGTGGCGGGGTTGAGGTCGGTGGTGGTGTAGTGCTCCACCTCTGTAGTGCGAGTCAGGGCGTCAGTGGTGGTCTTGACTGCGCGGCTGCCGGGCAGCGGGTTGTTTCCGGTGGGGGAGATGGCGCTGCGGGTGAGGGTCCAGTCGCCGCCGTACTGCGTGATGTCGGACTGCCGGGGGGTGCCCTTCTCCAGAGTGGTGGTGCGTACGGGGCGGCCGAGGCCGTCGTATGCCGTCTGGGTGGCGTTGGGGACCTCGGTCACCGATGCCGGGACGAAGATGGCTGTGCTCAGGTCGCCTTCGGCGAGGTAGCCGTTGTTGGTCTGGCTGACGGTGCCGTTCGCGGAGTGCAGGGTGTCGGTGATGACGCGTACGCCGCCGAGTCCCTCTGCCTGGGTCTGGCGGGGTCGCAGCAGACCGTCGTAGATCGCGATGGAGGTGCTGTAGGTGCCGTTGTCCTTCAGGGCACGGGTGGTGACGGCCGGGGTCTTGAGTTCGGCGATCTGGTATTCGAAGGTGTAGGCCGGCTTGTCGGTGGGCTTCTGCGAGGGCGTCCAGACCTTGGTGCTGCGGCCGAGTTCGTCGTACGCCGTGGTGACCTTGCGGCCGTTGGCATCGGTGGCCTCCAGGACGCTGCCGCGGGCAGGGTCCACCTTGGTGGTCACCGTGTGGCCGAGTGCGTTGGTCGTGGTGACGGTGAATGCCGGCCCGGTGGCGGGGGCGAAGGTGGTGGTCGACGGGTTGCCTGCCGCGTCGTAGGACTTGACCGCCCGGCCCAGAGTGTCGTACTCGGTGCGGCCGGAGGGCGTCCAGCCCGTGCCCGCGGCGTCGAGGCTTTCGACCTGGTAGGGGAGGCCCTTGGTGGGCGCCGTGCCGAAGGCGTCCACCGCGTCGAAGGACGTGCGGGCCGCGCTGAGGAGGATACCGGCCGCGGTGCCGGCATCGGTGCAGTCACCGGTTGTCTTGCGGACTTCCGCCGGCAGGCCGATCAGGTTGCTCGCGGTGTTGTGGACGTAGGTGGGCTTCGTACAGGACTGCTCGACGGTGGCCCAGCCGGTGCCCTTGTTCTCCATGACATCGGTCTGCGTGGACTTGAGCAGGCCGTGGGTGCTTTCGTAGGTGTTGTGGGTTCGCACCATGCGGGACTTGCCGCCGCTGACCGACTGGATCTCGTCGGTGCGCGCGACGCCCTTGCGATATGCCTTCAGCTCGGTGCCGTCGGCTCTGGTGCGCTTGCCCGTCTCCGTACTCGACGGCCAGACCAGGTGGCGGTTGTCGACGGTGCCGGCAGCTCTTGCGTAGGTGATGGTCTCGGCGGTCTGACCCTGGTATTGGCGCAGGTCCTCGCCGAGCTCCTCGGTTCCGGTGGAGTCCTTGACGGTGATCTTCGCCGTGGGGGTGGACATCCCGCGGAAGTAGCGGGTGCGGGTCTGGGACTGCTCGGTCGCGGTGGGCGTGCCCACGTTCGCTGTTTCGCCGGTCGTGGTGAGGACGCTGGCGTAGCCGTGCCACTGGCTGTAGGTACGCAGTTCCGGCTTGGTGAACTCGTCCTCGTCCTTGGCCCAGGCCGGTGCGCCTTCGTAGGTGTAGACGGTGGCCACATCGGGTTGCTGTGCCACGCGGTCCTTCTCGACCACGCTGTCGACGACGTACTTGTTGAAGTACTCGATCGGCGTCTTCTCCGGCGCCAGATCCGGATCAGCGGACCAGCGGACAGGGAAGCAGCGCGTGGTGTTCTTCGCGGGATCGGGAACGCTGGAGCCCGTCGGGCACGGGGCTGAGTAGTTGACGTGGATCTCTCCGCCGGTCTCGGTGAGGATCGATTCCACTCGCAACCGGTCGAAGTCCGGTGTTGCGTCTTCCTTCCCGTCCTTGGGCAGGCGGGCGACACGGTTGGGCATGTCGGTTGCGTTGGGCTTGAAGGAGACCGCGGGCAGCTGGACGCCGACGGTGCTGTCCACGGGGCCGTAGCCGGTACGGGTGATGGACTCCAGCCACAGGGGTGGGCTGGTGTCGGTGCGGTGCTTGGGCAGTGACTGCTTCAGGGCCCACTGGTCGACCTTGGTGAGGACTGTGGAGCCCCCGGTGCGCTGCCCGTAGGTTGTGACCGCGTCCAGGCGCATACGCGACCAGAAGGTCGGCGAGGAGACGTAGCAGTCTCCGGCGTCCATCTTGCAGTGCAGGGAGCTGGGGGTGTCCCACCATCCGGTGGCGTTCTTGGTACCGAACTTGGCGTCGTCGCAGTTGGTGTCCTTGTCCGGGAAGCACCGCTGCTCCGCCTTGAACTCGACGCGGCCCGCGGGGGCTCCGGCGAGGTTGTCGGCGCGCAGGCCGTAGAGGATGCGGACCGGGTAGCCGCCGCGGATGTATCCGACCTTGGCGCGGTCCTTCTCCTTGAACTGCTCGTTCTTGGCGTAGCGGTTCTCTTCCTTCGCCCAGTCGATGACCATGGCGTTGCCGTGGACGTCCTCGACGTAGTCGAGGTTCCATCGCCAGGCCTGGGTGCAGGAGGAGTTCGCGTAGGCGGTCTGGTAGCAGGGCTCGCCGGGATGGTTGCCGAAGACCGGAACGGTGAAGACGGAGTCGGTGACGGTCTGCGGCGACGTGCCGTCTCCGTGGGTACCCACGTTGTGGCGCCCGTAGTGGTAGCGCATGCCGTCGCGGGTGGTGACGACCCAGTACTCGCCGTCCCGGGCCCCGTTCTCTGCGCCTGTCTTGAGCTCGACCCTGGAGCCGTCGTCGGATGCGGGGATCCACTTCCCGCTGCCGGCGTCACGAACGAGCTCGGTCGTGGCGCCACCGAAGGAGAGGACTACGCTGTCACCGGCCCAGCACAGGTCGCCCTTCTTCTTGTCGGTGGCGTTGTCGTTGTTGGGCTTGCTGGGCGTGGGCTTCAGGTCGTCGGAGCAGGTCCGGTAGCGGCGTTCGACGAAGCCCGGGTTGTAGTCCCATCCGTCACCGACCCAGGACGCCTGCCCGTTGGTCACAGATGTCTTGCCGTCGACCGCCTGGGAGGAATACGAGAACGCGATGGAGGGGGTGGGACCGGCCGGGGCCGGCGGCACCGTCAGCGGGTGCGTCCAGGAGAACCCGCCCCCACTACCGCCGGCGGTCCAGGAGCCCGAGGGCGAGAGGGACGTGGCCTTGTATGTGCCGCCCGCGCCCGCCGCGCCGTCTGAGGCGGCCAGCACCACCGGACCACCGCCACCGGTCATCGTCTGCACGCCCTGAGCGAGGGTCACCGTCGGGTCGACGGTCGCGATGACCTTCTTGTCAGCAGGAAGGTTCGAGCTGGGAACGTCCTTGGAGACAGAACACTCGGGAAGATGTGGGGTGTCGAGGAAGCAGGCGGGGAACTGTCTCAGCTTCAGACGCGACGCCCACTCCGTGCCGTACAGGTCTTCGAACTTCGAGTAGTCCAGTGCGACGTCGACCGGATTCACAGCGTCGGCCGGCGGTGTGATCTTGATGAGGGCACCGTCGATGCTGGCTGCCTCGGTCGCCGTACGGTCCGCAATAACGGCCGACCACGTTCCTGAGGGTGCAGTGCCGGTCCCCGCAGTCTTGCCGATGCTGACGGGAAGCGCACCGACCTGCAGGAACTCGGCACCGGCTGGAGGGGGCAGAGTGACGCTGTCAGAGGCGCCGGCCGGCGGCATCACCGCGGACGGCCGATACCGGTCAAGCACCTCCGGCGCGTCTCCGCCCCACCCGTCGAGTTGGGCGGCGGCGACCTGGTCGGGTTCTGCCTTCAGGTCCTTCTGGAGCCCGGGCAAGGTGACGCCGGTGCGGTCGCCCGGTGGCGCCGCCCAGGCCTGGACGGGCAGGAGAGATGCGACCAGCACCACGGAAAGTGTGATGCCGGTGCGCCCGGCGAGGCGCGCGCGTCTCGCGCGTGCCTTTCTGGTTCCGGGCAGGCGGAAATTCGCCGAGAGCGGCGACATGTGACCCCCCACGCTCTGCCTCCGCGGCGATAGCACGCGTCGGCAGGAAACTGACAATGAGCCAGCTGATTCTGCGGCCGATGAGCCGGAAAACCTACGGTTCCGATAATCGGTGTGGGCTTTATCACTTCCTCGAGTACATCCTGGGGCAATCCGCGCGAACCGGCAGTAAGTGGCTGGTCAGAGGGTTGGCGCGAGAGGTGAAGATGTCGGCGGGAGGGTTCATGCTCGGCTTGCACTTCGTGACTGCGAAAGGCAGGCAAAGAATGCGCCTTTCACATCTTTCTGGCCGGTGGCCGAGTCATCTGTGAGTACCTAGGGCTACCGAAATGTGTGCCCCAGGGGGGAGAAGTACACCCGTGTCTGTCAGAGAATCCGTGGACGAGAGCCCGCCAATTACCCCCTCGAAAAAGGGAGTTGCCAGCTCCACGACCCGCTGGTACCAGCGCCGCAAGACCCTGGGAGGCCTCGCCGCTGTCCTGGCGGTAGCAGTTGCGGTGCCGGCCGGAGTGTGGGTGGCAGGGGGCGAGAAGCCGCAGACCCGGCAATCCGAGGAAGCACCCATCGCCGAGCCCGAAGCACGGCGCCTTGCCATCGAGTCGGGCAAGGAGGTCGAGGTCACCGCGGCGCGCGGCGCGAACACCACCACATGGGCGCAACCTGACGGAACGTACCGCAAGCACATCTTCAGCTCCGCCGTACGCGCCCACGTGAACGGACGGTGGAAGCCGGTCGACACAACCCTCGAACCAGCGGAAGGTGGGTATGCGGCCAAGGCCGTGAACGGCCGCGTCGTGTTCAGCGGCGGAACACAACAGCCGGCCGCCGAGGGCAGCCGAGAGCGGTCTTCGCGCTCCGTCACCCGGACGGCCCTGCCGCAGGACACACCCGCTGAGGCGTGGACCGAGCTGGTCCGCCTGAACACCGACGGCCACGACATCGTCGTCAGCTGGCCCGGCCCCCTGCCCCAACCGGTCATCGACGGCCCGCGCGCGCTGTACGAGAACGTCCGGCCCGGGATCGACCTGGTGATGACCGCCCAGGACGGCGGCTACTCTCACCTGCTCGTCGTCAAAGACCGGCAGGCTGCAGCCGACCCGCTGCTCGGCCAGCTCACATACCGACTCGCCTCACCTGCCCTGACTTTCCGCCTGGACCCGGAATCGGGTGCCGTCAGCGCCCGCAACGCCCAGGACACGGAAGTAGCCGGCTCTCCGACGCCGATGATGTGGGACTCCAGCGGCAAGGTTGCCACCACCGACGACGAACCGGCGTGGAAGCCCACCGACATCGCCCGCCAGCACCCCACCCTCGCCCTGTCCGGCCTGGCCGGCGCGGAAGGCGCACGCCTGAAGCCCGCCAAGGCCGCCCTGACGGACAGCACACTCTCCATCACGCCGGACCACGCCCTGCTGAACGCCTCGGAGACGGTGTACCCGGTGTTCATCGACCCCTCGTTCAAGGGACACAAGCACTCCTGGTCACTGCTCTACAAGACCGAAGGCAACTCCAGCTTCTACAACGGGCAGAACTACAACGCGAGCGGCACCAACGAAGCCCGCGTCGGCTATGAGTCCACCACCGGAGGCACGTCCCGGTCCATCTTCAACTTCTACTTCGGCAGCGAGCTCCACGGCTCGAGCATCCTCTCCGCAAGTGTGCGGGCCCTGCAGACGTACTCGTGGTCGTGTGACAGGAAGGCGATGGACATCTACTCGACCCCGTTCGTTACCTCCTCCAGTACCTGGAACAACACCAACAACGCGACCTACTGGGGCAGAAGGGTCGCCACCGAGTACGCCGGCTACGGATACAACAGCTCCTGCCCGGACAACTGGATCGCGACCGACATCAAAGGCCTCGTGACCGACGCGGCAAACAGCGGCTGGGGCGCCCTGTCCCTCGGATTCGCCGCGCCGAACGAGTCGGACCCCTACTACTGGAAGAAGCTCCTCGCCAACGGCGAAACCGCCCCGTACATCGAGATCCTCTACAACAACCGGCCCGACACCCCGACCGCCGCGAACATGCAGACCTTCCCCGGCGGCCCCTGTTTGACCACCAGCCCGGGCACAGGCATCGGCAAGACGAACGTGGCCTTCCAGGTAAAGGCCACCGATCGCGACGGCCCTGAAACCCTCGACAAGGTCCAGATCGAAATCTGGGACGCCGCCACCGGAGCCCAGGTCTACAACGACTGGCACGCGCCCAACAGCGACGGCGTCATCACCAAAGAGCTTTCCTCCGAAACCTTCACGAGCGGGAAGACGTACCACTGGCTCTCCCGCGTCCTCGACCAGGGCGGTGCGGGATCAGGCGCAGGACCGAACGAGTCCGGAGGCGGGGGCTGGTGCACCTTCACCGTGAACCACACGGTTCCCCCAAGCCCTGCCGTCTCCTCCGCCGACTTCCCCGCACCCGGCGAGAACGCCAGCGAATGGAGTCTCAAGCCGGCCGGCACGCCCGGTCAGGTCATCACCCTCAGCGGCAACGGCGCCAAGGCCGAGGACATCCGCGAGTACCAGTGGAGCCTCAACAAGCCCCTCTTCGACAACAAGGCCACCCCGTCCGCCGGCGACCAGGCCTCAATCACCCTGCGGGTCAATACCGCGGGACCCAACATCCTCTACGCCCGCACCGTCAGCAAGTACGGCAACATCTCCGACCAGCAGACCTACCTGTTCCTCGTCCAGCCCAGGCCCGGACTGGACAAGGCCGGTGATGCCACCGGCGACGGCTACCCCGACCTCTTCGCCATCGACAAGGAAGGAAACCTCCGCACCTACGCCGGCGACGCGAACGGCGACACCGACGCCTACCTCCCCGCCACACTCATGGACGGCAAGTCCGTCCCCGGATACTGGAAGCCCAACGCCGGCAAAACCGCCCTCATCGGCCACTCCACCGACTGGTTCCCCGGCGACGGCCTGACCGACCTCATCGCCCGCATGCCCGACGGCAAGCTGTACCTGTACCCGGGGATCGGCACCGGACAGTTCGACATCGGCCACCGCATGGAAATCCTCCTGCCCACAGGCGCACCCGACCCGGCGACCTTCCGCCAGATCGTCGTCACTGAAGACATCGACGGCGATGGCTTCGCCGACATGTTCGCGCTCAACCCCGAAGGCCTCTGGGCCTTCTCCGGATACACCGGCTCCAGCTTCACCAAACACAGGAAGATGGCTGGCACCGTCTGGGATCCCCGAGACCTCATCGGCGTCCGCGACGTCTCCGGAGACAAGATCCCCGACCTGCTCTTCCGCGACAACGCCAACACCAGCCGCGGCCTCGTCCTGCGCAAGGGCAAGGCAGGCACCAACGGCGGAGTCGACCTCACCTCCCTATCCTCCGCAGCCAACGCAGAAGGCGGACAGGACTACACCTACGCCACCACCGGGTGGGGCCGCGCCACCATCCCCATGATCCTCGGCACACCCGACGCCACCGGCGACGGCATCCCCGACATCTGGGCTGTGGACACCCTCGGCAACCAATGGCTCTACCAAGGCGGAACCACCACCCTCGGCGCCGCAGCCGGCAGAGACGAAGACGGCTGGAACACCTTCCTCACCATCGGATAACACGCCACACACCGACGGCGCCCGGCCAGGTCACATGTCCCGCCGGGCGCCGCTACATCCAGCCACACACCGCGCAAGCGCTCGAAGTGCTACTGGATGGCAACCGGCACTTCGTGACAGGAGCACCGCAGCACCGAACCCACGACGCGGCCCAGCGCGCCGAGCTCGTTTCGCGCCAGAAGCCGTTCGCGGTGCTGCTGGGGTGCTCCGGCAGCCGGAGTGGTCCCGGGCTGCGTCGGCTTCTGCAGCGTCCAGAACTCACCCGAGCAGCCCGACGACAGCGGCGGGAAACGGTGCCCCTTGACGTCAGTGCTCCAGTGGTGCTCACCGCCGCAGTCACACTCGTAGATCCCACTGGCCGGCACGATCTCCCCCGGGTGCCACGACACCTTCTCCTCGCTTATGACCTCTCTCTACGGGCCGCCTCACGCCCACGCTACCGGCAGCGGGCAGCGCGCCTACAGCGATCACTCGTCCGGCCGGTCACTCGGCCACCGGCGAACCACAGGGCACGGCGTCGCCGGAAGGAACATGCGCATTGACGAACAGCACACCGGTGAACCCGGCCTCGTGGTCCTGGACGTCACCGCCGCCAACGAAGACCCGTCCGCGTGGTGATGGAAGCGCTGTTGAACCAGTGGGAGACGTCCGGCATCTCGCCCGGCAGGAACTTCCCCGCAGAGTTCCACCTCCGTCCTTGCGGGGCCCTGCAGACCAGCACCCTGCAGGCGACCCACCGCAACACCATCGACACCGCCGGCGTCCCTGATCAGGTGCCGCCTTTCACGGTCGCGCTGACGGGCCCCGCTGGGCTTCCCGGCCATGAGGTCGACGACGCCGGTGGGCCGGGCGGCCGGCTCGGCCTTCCCGGTAGGTCCCACTGGTACAGGAAGCCGTCGGCGTTGCGCGTCACCAGACGGCTGCCATCGCCGTCGAACAGCAGCGGTGTGGCGCTGGCCGGTGGTCTTCTGCTCGGGCACGGCCTGGCCCTCGTGGTCCCGGCGGATCGGATCGCCCGCCCAGGTTTGCTCCCAGGCCGATCTCATGCCGCTGGTCGCAGCCCCTGCGATCGGGCGGCGTTCCTGAGGAAGGGCGTCCCAGCCGGTGCGCTCCACCGCCTGCCACCGCTCGCCCGTGAACGCCGCCCTGCACACGGTGCAGTGGGGGCGACGGGCGTAGCGCAGGAAATGCTTCCGCTGCGCCCGGTCGGGAAGCGGCTCCGGGCGCTCCTGCCGGCCGGCCTCGTGGGCGTAGGCGACGGCCCCGCGCTTGCAGGTGTCGCACAGGTGCTGGTGGGAGTCCTTCGTGGCTCCCCAGTCTGTCAGCTGTACCGCCTGCCAGCGGGCGTCGCCCGGCTTCGGCGGGCCGGGAGTACGGGGCGGCACGCCGGTAACGGCGCCGGGCGGGGTCGGGCCACGGTCCGCCGCTGGTGACGTCCTCGCGGTACGCGCCGGACCTGGCAGCTTCGGGGGTGCGCCGGCCGCGGCGGCGGCCTCGCGCAGCAGCAGTGCGGCCTCGGCTGCGGCCTTCGCCTGCGGGCGATGCTGCTGTGCCTCGTGCCACAGGCGGGAGGCCTCCACCGCCTCCACCAGCGCCACGAGGAGGGTCAGGACCACCATCGCGCCGCCGCCCCGAGCGGTGCGCGGGGCCCGCTCCAACGCGCGCCCGCCATCCCGCGCGCGCCCTGCCCTGCAACGACCGCTCGCCCGGCGCCGGGCCGGCTTGCTCGAAGGCGTCCGCCGCCGCCGCGATCCGGTTGCGAACGGCTGCCGGGGCGTGCGCGGCCGCGGCCACCAGGAGGTCGCCGAGCGCGGCCACATCGCCCGCACCCACGGCACGGCCGGAGCGGGACAACGCAGCCGCCGCCTCGCGTACCAGGCGGCTCCGCCGCCGTCCAGTCCGCCGGACCGACAGCGGGTTCCTAGGGCCTGTCCGGCGGATCATTGCCCGCGGCACGTGAGCCCGGGTAGTGATCCACCCGACGCGACTGGGAACGGGGCGTCAGGCCATGGAGAACTTGGCGACGTAGTCGTCGAAGGGCTCGATGCCGACTTCCGCACGGAGTTCGTCCATGCGCTCGGGTTCTTCACAGGGCCACGGAACCGGCGCCCCGTCCTTCACGCCGACGATCTGAGTGCCGTAGACCTGCTTGCGGCCCTCATTGACCAGCGTGCGGTCGCGCAGGAAGGCCAGCTCACGCGGGCTGGTCGACCCGGCCGACACCGCCTGCTGCATCAGCTGGAGGGCACGACGCTGAACGTCGAGCTGTCGGTCGGCGTGCTGAGCGATCAGCCATGCCGCGCGTGCGGCCTCCTCGCCGACCAGCTCTGCCGTTGGCCAGCCGTACTTGTCCATGATCTCGCTGAGCCGGTCACCGTGCCGGGCGGTCAGCCGCCGCCACGCCAGCTGCTCGTCGGGGTCATCGCTGTTCGCGCGGGCTGCGGACTGGTGATCTGCCGTAGCCATGTCCGTGAGTTCCACCGCCAGCGCGGCAACGTCGTGCGCCACTCTCAACTCCCAGGTCAGATCGGTGCTTTGTATCCGCCCGCAAGCCTAGAGGTGCAAATCGGGTGTAAAGATCATTCCGGAGAACGGTGACAGGCGCCTCCCCGCATCGGGATAATGGATCTACCCCCGGAGCCAGAGCCGGATTGCTGCGACGGTCACGGTGCCCTGGAAGACATAGCCACGTTTGTCGAACCTCGTGGCCACGGCCCCGGAGTTCTTGAGGGCGTTGATCGTCCGCTCGACTTCGTTTCTGCGCTTGTAGATCGTCTTGTCGAAGCCGGTGGGTCGTCCGCCCTTGCTGCCGCGGCGTTGACGGTTGGCCCGCTGGTTCTTCGGCTCGGGGATGGTGTGCTTGATCTGCCGTCTGCGCAGGTAGCGGCGGTTACGCCGGGAGGAATAGGCCTTGTCGCCGCCGAGCTGATCCGGTCGGGTGCGGGGGCGTCCGCCGCCGGGCCGGCCGACCCGGATGCGTTCCATCACCGGAATGAGTTGCGGGGCGTCGCCCCACTGGCCGGAGTGATCAGCAAGGCCAGAGGGCGGCGCCCACCTTCCCCGGCGAGGTGAATCTTGCAAGTGAGGCCGCCCCGGGAGCGTCCGAGTCCCTCGTCGGGGCGGTGCTGCCGGGGCGTGCGTCTTTTCCCGGCATCCGCGGTGGTTTCTTGCGTGCTCCGGCGGCGTGCTGGTGGGCCCGGCAGGTAGTGGAGTCCACGCTCACCATCGACCAGTCGATGCGACCCTCGGCGTCCGCGTCGGCCAGGACGGCCGCATAGATCTTGTCCTAGGTGCCGTCCGCCGACCAGCGTCTGTGCCGCTCGTACACGGTCTTCCACTTGCCGAACCGCGCAGGCAGATCCCGCCACGGCACCCCAGTCCGGTTCCGATACAGGATCCCGTTGACGATCTTGCGGTGACTGGCCCAACGCCCACCTCGCTGCCCGGTCTTGGGTAGATGCGGCTTCAGTCGGGCCCATTCCTCGTTTGTGAGATCTCCCCGCCCCATGGACATGTCAACGAGCCGGAGCGCGAGAAGTCACATGATCCGCCGGACAGACCCTAGACGGCCGGGGCGGCGTACAGCCGACCAAACGACTTTGGGCCCCCGGTCACTGACCGGGGGCCCACGGCTTTCTCGCGGCCGCTCGATTACCTCCCCGTCTCCGCGGCTTCCGGGCGGGACGGATCGCATCCAGGGCAGCCAGCATCACGGTTTCCGGAGTGGTGCCGGTAGCGGCAGCCTCCGCGACGAATGTGGCAGAGAACTCGGCGACCGCATCGGGGGGCATGATCCACGTCGGCGCAGCCGACTCGGGACGCTGTTCCGGGAAGAGACGGGCCACTGGAATTTTCCGCGGAAAATTCTCCGGCTTCGGCCGGCCCTCTCCGGGTGGGTGCCGCGGCCTTCGGCGGCGTGGGCTGTGCCTTTCGGGTTACGGCCTTGGCCTGGTCGTCGCGGAGCAGGTCCGCCAGTGCCTCGCGCTGCTCAGCGAGGGTCATGCCTTCGATGCCCTTGACCGACCCCAGATGGCGTGCGTCCCGGATAGCGAGCCCGTCAGCTCCCCGGGCCTTGGCCCGCACAGCCTGACGCAGATCCGGGTGGATCTTGAGCAGGTTCTTGCGGTGGCTGATCCAAGACTCCGACCAGCCCTCGGCGGCTGCCGCCTCCTTGGCTGTGGCGTACGTGGCCACGATGTCCATCACCGCCCGAGCCTCCTCGATCGGGGCCGCCCACTCGGCTCGAAGAACCGACGGCCCGCCACCCGCTATCGGACGCGTCCTTGCCACCCACGAGGCATACACCCGCCCAGCACATCACAAGGTCGGCCAAACCGCGGAGAACCGGCTGACTAGCCAGGTCAGGGCTTCTACGGCCGAGCGGCAACAGCATCGACGCCAGACTCCCGCAGCTTGCGGGCCAGGAACTCCATCTCGGGCATGGTGCCTGAGTGGGCTCCCGCCAAGACCTCCCTCAGTAGGGTCTTGACTTCCGCCAGGCCCATGCCAAGTTCTGCCCGCAGAACCCGCATGATCGCAGCGTTCCCCGCTGATGGATCCACCTGAAGGCGGGCTGGTCCCCGCTCGGAGAGCAGCCGACCTCGTAGTTCGGAAGGCAGATCACCGCCGCAGTCAGCCATCGCAAACCCGCAGGCTGAACACCTGGACTCCGTGTCCCAGCGCAAGGAGCCGTGGACCAGGGCTTGGACGCCCCGACACTCCAACTCTGCACCGCAGTCCTGACACCCAGCTGAGTACCTGATGGACTCGAAGACCGCCTGATCCATACCCACCCCTTCAGGGAATCGAGGTTAGACGACAGGCTGAGCTCATGCGATACGAGGAGAAGGCGAAGCTCACCGCCGCGAGAGTCCTGGTCCCGGTGGCCGTCCTCCTCGCCTCACCCGTGCTGCTCATAGCCGGAGGACCGGTCCGCCGCCGATACCTCCGCTACGTCTACCGAGAGGAGGCCCCAGCGACCCTGGACAAAGAGCAGGGCCGAATCAGTGTCCACTGGTTCGTGGTCACGAGCCCGCTTCTTGCATGGCTCTGCTGGCCCACAGAAGCACTCGCCCGGCTCATCTCGCGCCGACGTTAAACAACACGCTCGGGAGTCGAGCCATTCGTCGCTGTCGGCTCAATTCTGGTCCAGAACTGACGTAGCGTTCGCTGCATGAGCACGTCACCTCCTCCTTTTTCCTCCGGCCCGTACGGCCCCCCGCAGCAGCCCCATCCGTACGGTCAGCAGTCCTACGGTCAGCCTCCCCTGCCCTACACACAGCAGCAGCCCTACCCCGCACAGGCAGCCTGGGGGCAGCCTCCGATCGGGATGCAGCCGCAAGCCCGCCGGTCCGGCAAGCCCGTATGGATAGGCCTGTCCACGGCCGTGGCGGTCCTGGCGGGTCTATTCGTGCTGAAGCACGCTTCCCAGGCCGCAAATCACGCAAGTGGGGCCGGGTTCCCGGAGGCCAAGCACAAGATCACTATTCCCGGCACCCTGCTGAACGGCCAGTACCAGCTGGACGAGGATCTGTCTCAGACGGCGGGCAAGCAGGTGATCGACGGCACCTACGACCCCAAGACCCGCAACCCCCAGGCCGTCGCGGCCCGGTATACGGCAGACTCACCGACACAGCCCGGCGTCCTCGTCATCTCCGGAATCTACGGCCAGCTCAAGGACCCCGCAGCGTCGCGAAAGAAGATGATGGCCGGCGCGGCAAAGAGCGAGAGCGCAAAAGTGGCGGTTCCCGCCAGGGACGTCACGCCTCCCGGCTCCGACACCACACTGTCCTGCCAGGTGCTGACCACACGCCAGGGCGGAGCCGAGACCATCCTGCCGATGTGCGCCTGGGCCGACGAGAACACCGCCGCCTCCATCGGGGTGGCCACCGCCGAAATCTCCCAGCAAGCCCCCGACTCCGTCGACCTCACCCGCATCGCGGAAACCACCCTGAAGGTACGGGCAGAAACCCGCCAGCCGATCCACTGACCCGGACAGCTCCGCCCTGCTGCAGGGCCGAGCCGTCCGCCGTGCCGGAGGACGACACGGCGTGCCCAGGGAAGACAATCAGGCGGCTGATTCTTAGTGGGCGGTTCGTGAGTCTTTGAGTGGATCTGCTATCGCCTGATGGTGTGGCGGCGGGGCGGAATCTGCCGGTCCGCGGTTGTTGATCTGGTGATGCGACCGGGTGGGTGAACGCAAGCCGTATCCGAGTGACTTATCGGACGAGCGGTGGTCGTTGATCGAGCCGGTGATCACCGCGTGGACGAACCGGCACCGCTCGGTCAGCAGCCACCAGAGCGCCTACGACATGCGGGAGATCGTGAACGCGATCCTCTACCAGGGACGGCCGAGGGAGCGCGTCGACGAGGCGGGCCGGCTGGCCTGGTACACGCGCAGCACGGTGTGGGGCACGACGACGTGGGCGGCTTCGAGCACCGCCTACACGCCGATCCGCTTCCCCGGACAGCACTTCGACCCGGAGACAGGCCTTCACTACAACCGCTTCCGCTACTACAACCCCGAATCGGGCCGTTATGCGTCCTTGGACCCGCTGGGGCTGTCACCAGCGCCGAATCCTGCGGCGTACGTCAGCAATCCGCACAGGCTGGCGGACCCGATGGGGCTGTTCTCGTGCACGGACGCCCGGAACCCCATGGACTACATGGAGGACAACGCGATCCCGGCTGGGCACCCGGTCACTCACGGCCCCACGGCGACACTGATCGGGTCCGACGGGGCGAGCACGCGCAACTTCCAGAACGTACTGAATGCCGGCGAGCACGATGTCGTGGCCCACGGTAGTAGGGACGGATGGCTGGAGATGCCCGGCGGCAACGTCAACGCCGGTCAGATCGTGGACGCCGTCAGGAACAACCCCCCTACAAGGGGGGCCTCTGCGGCTCATGGTGTGCCACTCAGGATCCGACACCGCCTGGACAGCACAGAGAATTGCCAACGAACCGGGAACCACGGTGCGGGCGCCCACAGACAGGGCTGGAACCAGCCCGCTGCTGGAGCCGGGACAGACCCCTGTGGTGGACAACGGCGGCTACTGGAGGGTGTTCCTCCCGATGCTTGAAGGGTGACCCCGATGGAATTGATTGGCTTCTACCGCGAAATGCAGCCCGAACCCCGGGACGTTTTCAGCGAGTCCCTCCGGGACCACGTGAGGAGCAGCGCCGGGTATCCGAAGACGGAGGTCACGAGGTACCTCGAATCGGGGCATCCCATCTTCGACGTCATGGAAGCGACGCGGGATGTCCTCGAAGGATCGTTCACGGTACCCGGCGGGTCCTCGCTGCTGTCCGACGGCCGGTTCGTATGGCGCGTCGATCTGGCCCGGTACGTCGACTCCTACACTGTCGAGCTACCGCGGGAGTTCGTTTCCTTCGCCGCCGGGAACGGATTCTCCGTACCTGCCCCGGACTACGAGCGGCTGCTGGGCATCTCCGTGGCCGCGACACGGGCGCTCGGGTTCCGTGTCGACAAGGGCGCTGAGCCAGGTGGTGGCGTATGACGGGGTGACACCGGCTGCGCGGGCGGCGGAGGTGTGGTGCGCCGCTGTCGTTTCCGTGGGAGCGCCGTCGACAGAGACAGTGCTGCCCGGGGCCGTGATCTTTCGACAGGGTGCAGGCGAGGCCCCCTTCCAGGGAGCTGCGGGTGTAGGTTAGCCGTCAAGCCGTGGGGTGTTCGCCGGCCCATCGCGTCCGTTGAAGCTCGTCCGTCCCCCGGCCCTGGACCTCGCTGACACACCAGGAGTCACACGTCGCCCAAGAAGCCAGGCTCGGACGGCCCCATCTGCCGGGCGAAGTCCGCTGCGACTCCGAGCACCTCGCGCATCGGCACAGGTCGCCGGCTCGTGGCCGCGAGATCGGCGTGAGCTTCCTCGGACCACAGGAACGGATACACCGAAAGACCCTGCTCGAAAGCCAGGGCCGCGGCCTCCTCACGCCAGCCGGGCCAGCGCATTCCGTCATAGAACGTCTCCAGCCTGCCCGAGAGCAGCCAGGAGACCCACCCGGAGTGGCCCATCTCCATCGCCTCCCACTCCAGAGTGTCGGGAGCGAAGTACGTCATCTGGCCAGGATCCCCAGGACGCCCCGCGGCCGCGGGATCGCCACCATTCAACGCGAAGACGCCTCCGACAATGTCGTGGCCGACGACAAGACCGGTCGCGGGCTGCCAACCAGGATCGAATTCCTTGGGGAAGCGGTTGACCTGCCCCAGACTCGGGAGCCGCGCATCCGCGGCCGAACAAAAACCTCCGCCGTACATTCTCAGCCACCCGTTGTCCACGAGCAATCCGCCGGTGTGCAGCGCCAGTGCACCCAGCAGCGATCGCCCGGTGACCTGCATCTGCAGAAGGCATCGGCGGCCCTCGTTGATATCTCCGGGCAGCACTTGAACCGGCACGGAGCTCGCCCTGAGAACCCCCTGCAGCTCCGGCCACGCCGGATCGTCCACATTGACCAGCTCATCGATGCCTCGCATCCGACGATGGTCGCACTCTCCGGCATCCGCTCATCGTGTGGGCTGGACCGTGCTCACCTGCGGGCCGGGCCGATGGGCCGGGCAGCGTACGTCTCGTATGGCACGGCCGTGCCGTCGGCGGCAGGTTGGTCGGTGGTGCCTGTGCGGGTGAAGCCGGCCTTGGCCAGGACGCGGCCGGAGGCCGGGTTGTCGGGGTGGTGCATGGCTTCCACCCGGTCCAGGCCGGCGGTGGTGAAGGCGAAGACGACGACCTGCTGGGCGGCGTCGGTGGCGTAGCCGCGGCCTCAGGTGTCCTCGCGCAGGATGTAGCTGATGGTTCCCATGACGGGCGAGCGTCGTCGCAGGGCGATGAGGCCGATCATCTCGTCGGCGGCGAGGATGCCCCAGCTCCACTGCGCCCTCGGCGTCTCGGCCGCCCGGGCAAGGGCGATGAGGATCTTCTCCTGGGCCTGGTCGAGTGGGAGGGTCCTGCCGGTGGTGTAGCGGACGGATGCGCCGCCTGTGGATGCGGGTGAGGGCGGGGGCGTCGTCGAGGGTCAGGGCGCGCAGGGTCACCATGCTGCGATCAATTCCTTGGCGGTAGGGCGGTCGGCGGGGTTGGGGGCCAGGCAGGCGGTGATAATGGCTTCGAAGTCAGGGAAGAGCCAGGGGTGTACGTCGGCCAGCGGGGTGGTGCGGCCGGTGGCGATGACGGCCAGCTTGTCGAGGCGGTCGAGGCTGTCGTTGTAGGGGACGGGGCGGTGGCCGGTCCAGCACCAGAACAAGGAGGCGCCCAGGCTCCACACGTCAGCGGCCGGTTCCGCCTGAACGTGTGCGTCCGGCGGGGTCGCGAGGACGGCGGCGGCGATCTCGGGGGCGGTGGTGTGGGTCAGGGCCCCGCGGTACGGCAGGCGCCCATCGGGTTCGGGGCCGCAGGCGAGGGCGTAGTCGATGACCTCGGCGCGGCCGCCTGGAGTGATGAGGGTGTTGGTGGGCTGGACGTCGGCATGTGCCCATCCGGCGGCGTGCATGCCGGCCAGGTGCTCGGCCCAGGTACGGGCGATCTGCTGGAGCCAGGGCCTGACCGAGGGCCGGTCGCCTTCGGGGCCGCGGGCCAGGGCGAGCGCCCGCCACAGCGGGACGCCGTCGACCCAGCGGACCGCGAGCCACCGGCCACCGTTCCAAGGGCCGGCGTCGACGCGGTAGCCGGGCCGGATCGCCCCGGCCGCGGTGAGGCGGAGGAGGTGCTCGTCCTCCTGGGCCATCTCGGCGGCCTTGTCCCGGGCGGTCGCCTCGTCGGGACTGTTCGCCTTCACGGCCACAGCTCCCCGAGTCCCCTGGATCTTCCAGGCCCGGGAGCCGCGCCGGTCACTCAGGAGGCTTGCGGTGAGGGGTTCGCCGAGGTGCTCGGTGAGGCGGGTGAGGGCTTGGCCGGGGGGAGGAAGCGTGTGGCCCATGTCTTGATCTCCTTCCACTGGTCGGGGACGTGCTCGAGGAGGTCGCGGCCGTCGTCCTCGGCTCCGGCGAGCGCGGCCGCCAGGTCCGGGGTCGCGGCCAGGAAGCGGGGGTCGCGGCGGCGTACAGCGGCCCTCACCGGGAGGAACGAGACAGGGGCAGCCGGGATCCGGTCGCCGGCCCGGGTGGTTTCCTCCTCGCCCGCGTGGAACTTGCCGAACATGATCCCGACGGGGCCGTAGAGGTTCTTCAGAACCCAGTGCGGCCAGGCCAGCAGGTCACGATGCCGGGCCCCGGGGACCTCGCCCAGGAGGACGATGTTCTCGCACCGCAGGCCGCCGTGCGGCCGGCTCAGCAGAGGGCGCAGCCACTCCGCGGCCTGGACACCAGCGTGGAACAGCTCTGCCTCGACCGCAGCCGGCTCGCCATGGGCCCGATACACCGTCCAGGTCGTCAGGCCCTGCTGGAGGGACGGAGCCAGGTACGGGCAGTGGGCGGTCATCTGCCGCACGTACGCGCTGATGTCGATGAGGGTCGGGGCGGGGGTGCTGGCTTCGACAAGGCGCAGCGCCCCGGTCGTGGGCCGGGGCGCTGGCGTGGTGTGGCCGGTCACCGGCGGGCGGTCTCCGGCTGGTCGGGCACGACGTCGTCGCCGTCGCCGCCGGCGGGGCCGCAGTCCCACTCGGCGACCACGGTGCCGGTCTCGCGGTAGCGGGCGACGGCGCCCTGGTCGACGGTGCCGTGGGCGTCGGTGAACCAGATGTCCGGCAGCGGCCCGTACGCGGCCTCGTAGGCGGCGACCCAGGCGATCGGGCCGCGGCCGTTGTTCGCGACGTGGCGAATCGGCTGGCCAGCGGTCTCCTGGCACAGGACGTCGTAGGCGGGGGTGCCGAGCATGTCGTGCCAGGCGGCGTCCACGGCCGGGGAGAACATCTCGGGCGCGGACTGGCCGTCCTTGAAGCGCTGGCCGGTGATGGTCAGGAAGCGGCGCAGCTCGATGGTTGCGGTGGTCACGATGGTGCCCCTCTCGGTGTCGAGTGGTGCTCGCCCGGCCCGGCCGGGCCGGCCGTCGTGCAGTTCGACGCCGCGCACCCGAGGATCCCCAGGTCTCGTCCGGGTGCGCGGCGGGTTCACAGGGCCCTGGCGGGCGCGGATACGGCGGCTTCGGTGAGGCGGTCCAGGCGCTCGTAGAGGGCGCGGATGAGACGGGCACGGCCCTGCGCACACAGCAGCGTGCCGTCCGGGGCAGCGGACAGGCGCCGGTCGGCTTCGTCCAGGACGACGTCGGCGAGGGCGCGGGCGGTGTGGTCGGCGGGCAGCTGGTCGGCGGCGCGGCGGACGTCGGCGGCGACCGCGCGGGCGGCGCCGGTCAGCTGCAGCGCGATCTGGTGGAGGTCCGCCGGCTGTAGCCCGGTCTCGCTGGTCCAGCCGAGGACGGCCTTGGCCAAGCGCTCGTGGGTGCTGCGGTCGAGGGGGAGTTCACCTTCGAGGAGCCCTTCGGGGTCGTGCAGGGCCAGGTGTCTGCTGCTCATCAAAGCCTCGCTGGGGCGGTCGCGGGGTGTGCGGCGGGGGCGGGCAGGGCCTGGCTGCCGTCATGCTCTTGGTTCTCGCGCTGCTGGGCGAGGAAGCGGGTGTAGCCGCGGTCGGCGCGGGCGAGCAGCGCAGGGGACGGAACGCCGTACCGGGGCTTGGGAGCGGTGGTGCTGTTCGTGCGTGCGCGCATGAGGCACCGCCCTTCCGGTTGTGGCCCGTCGGTGCTTCGACGCTACGGACGGCGCGGGCCGGGCCTCAAGAAGGTTGCGGATAGTTGCGCGGATTCACTCCAGGGCGTCGGCGGCGGCCCGGATGAGCGCGCGGGCGGCGTCGCCATGGACGGCCATCTGCGCCAGGCCCTTGAAGGCTTTGGCGTAGTCGGCGAGTTCGCGGGGCTGGCGGACGTTGATGCCGGCGGTGAGGGTTTCCACCACGGTGTGCCGGTCGTCGTAGAGGTAGAACGCCTCCAGCGGCCACACCCTGCGCGGGACGCCGAGCGGGATGATGCCCAGGGAGACCGACGGCAGTGGCATCACGGTGAGCAGGTGCTGCAGCTGGCCGGCCATCGTGGCGGGCGTGCCGATCCGGGTGCGCAGCACCCACTCCTCGATCAGGACGACGAAGCGGTGGTCGCCCTCGTAGAGGAAGCGGGAGCGGGCAAGGCGTGCGGCGACGGCCTCGGGGATGTCGTCGGGGGTGCCCTGGAAGTCGGTGATGGAGCGCATCAGGGCTTCGGCGTAGTCGGCGGTCTGGAAGAACCCGGGGATGACGTTGGAGACGTACGCGCGGCAGGTGCGGGCGGCGGCGTTGCGGGCGAGGACGTCTTCCTGGGCGCGGCGCATCCCGGCGCGGTGCTGGCGGCGCCACTCCATGTACATCGAATCCACCGCACGGGCGGTGGCCACCAGGTCCGCCGCCTGGTCCTCGGCGTTGCAGGCGGTGCACCAGGCCCGGATGTCGGCGTCGGAGGGCGCGGCCTTGGCGCCGAGGATGCGGGAGGTCTTGGCCTTGTCCCAGCCGCATCGGCGGGACAGCTCACGCCCGTTGATCCCGGCGTCCCGCATGAGGTGTCCCAGGCGCACCGCGAGCGCTTCGCGGGCGGCCTGGACGCTGGACGACGGGGAGACGGGCATGAGACAGGGCTGTCCTGGGGTGAAAGAGTCAGGGGGTGTACTTGACGTGCGGGATGGCGCGCTCCCACACGGTCTCGAACGCGGTGCGGCACAGCGCGGCAGCTGCCGGATCAATGGTGCGTTCGCGGCCGTCCTTGGCCCAGTCGCCGGTGCCGGTGAAGTGGTGGAACTGCACCACCGTGTCGTCCAGGAGCCAGAAGTCGTTTCCGGGCAGCGCGATGGTGCTCGCCTCGCGGCGGGGCAGCCAGCGGACCTGCTCGCCGGCCTGCAGGTTGAGCTCGGTGATGGCGTGCTCGTAGCGGATGTAGTCGGTGACCGGCTCGGAAACGATCCGCGCCCGGCGCATCACCACCCCGCGGCCCACCGCCTCCCGCACCAGCGGCATCCACTGCGGCCAGAACGAGCGGCCCGGGTCCAGGTTCGGGACACCGGTGCGCAGGAAGGTGGCGAAGTCGTCGGCTTCGTCGCCGACGGCGTAGCTGTCGCGCATCTCCAGATGGACGGCCGTGCGCTCGGTGGCGGCCAGGAGCTCAGCGAACGTCGCGTCGCGCAGCGCTAGCGCGTTCAGCGGCATCGCACGCCTCCCTCAGGATCGGAACCATCCGGCCCGGAATGCGGATCACCCGCTCGTGCGCGGGGATCCCCTTCTTGTGGCCGGCCACCCACTCCGTTCCACCGACCAGGGCGGTGAGGAGCTCGTCGGCCTCCTCGCCCTGCAGGACCAGGTCCGCGGACTCCTCCTCGACCCAGACCGTCGGTGATCCCTCACCTCCGGTGTTCGGGTCCATCCCGACGAACCGTAACTCCATGATGGTCTCCCCTGTCGAGCTGGTTGCGGATGGTTGCGCACAACGACCGTCCCGCAGGCGCGGAGAGCCGGTCAAGAGGGCGAGGAACGGCAGAGGGCTGACCCACGGGTCGCGGGAAGGGCCAGCCCTCGCAGGTCAGTTCCTTCCGACGGGGCGAGCGTCCAGCGTCGAACGCAGGCGCCCCGCAATGGGCTGGTACCGCTGGACGAAGCTGGAGTCCTTCAGCTGGTCGGCCTCGGGCAACTGCCTGTGCGGGTGAGGCCGGCGACCAGCGAGCGACCAGCCCAAGGGGCGCAGTCCGGCACGGTCCATGTCCCGGTCGACGCCCGCCAGGTAGTCCGCGTCGACGGGCAGCTCCCCGTTCGACTGCCAGATCACCCCGTCCAAGGCAATGGGGAGGTGCGGGAATCCGAAGAGGAAGTCCAGACAGCGCTCGCGCAGAACCGCCGCGCTCTGCTCGGGACTCAGCGGCACGCCCCTTTCTCCGGGGCCGGGGAGTGCGGTCCTGCAGTCGGTGTCGGGGAAGATGCGTGACCATGGGGGGCGGTCTTGCCGACGTCCATCCCGAGGAAGACGCCTATGCCTTCGGTGTCTAACATCGCGCCCTTCCGGAGGTGTTGACCGTGCCGGCCTCGGCAATGGCACCGTACTCGCGCATCCACGTTATGCAGACCTGCCGCCCGCAGGCTGCCCGGCATTGCGCCGGATCGGGCGGTGGTCGGGTCTCTCATCAGCGTCTCCGACGGCACCCCACGGACCCGGCGACACCACCCCCCAGGTCATCCGTTCGACAGAGGGGACACAGTCATACCGGGCCCGGAGGCCAGCGGCCCCATTGCAGGACCGCGAAAAACATAACGGGGGGTGCCGGTGTCGAGAACATCCGTATCCCCTCCGGGCTGTGGCGCCCCGCGCCAGGGGTTACATCCGCCGGACGGGCGAGCGGGGGCGAGTACGGCGGACGGGGCCGTCGTTGCGCAGCAGGGGGAGAGAGACTCCTCGACTCCGTCGGGGGGGCGCCTCGTCGGGAGGTACCCCACCAGGTCCCGCAGCCGCGGTCCGGGCCCGCGGCCGCGGCTCGGCAGCGGTCTGCGCCGCCCGGGTGCTGGGCCCGGTCGAACAGCGGGGGCTATTCGGGGCAGGGCGGTACCTCTACGTCGAGTCGGGGCGCGGAGGCCACCGCGGTGCGGAAGACGCAGCTGGTCGGGGGACGCGAGGTTCGGGTGTGTCGCTTCCTTTGTCAGTGGGCGGTGAAGCCGCCGTCCACCGTCAGGACGGAGCCCGTGACGCGGCGGGAGTCGTCCGTGGCCAGATAGAGGGCTGCCGCGGCGACGTCCTCGGGCTGCATGAGGGTGTTCATGGGCTGGGAGCGCACGAAGATTTCCTCGTGTTCGGCGACCGGGACGTCCAAGGAGCGGGCGATCTCGGCGAGCATGCGTCCTTCCGCCTGGTCGTCGTCGCGGACGGAGCCCGGGCAGACTGCGTTGACGCGGACCTTGTGGGGGGCGTAGTCGAGGGCGGCTGCCTTGGTCAGCCCCACCAGGCCGTGTTTGGCGGCGACGTATCCGGCGAAGTGGCGGTAGCCGACCAGGCCGGCGGTGGAGGCGATGTTGATGATGCTGCCGGACTTCCGGCGGACCATGTGGGCGCCTGCTGCGCGGATCAGGCGCCACGCGCCGGTGAGGTCCACGTCCAGCATGAGCTGCCATTCCGGCTCTTCGATCTCGTGGACCGGGCGGCCGGAGGGGGCGGCTATGCCGGCGTTGTTGACCAGGACGTCGAGGCGGCCGTAGCGGTCGAGGGTCTTTGCGACGGCGGTTTCGACCTCCGCGGTATGCCGTACGTCCGCCTCGAGCACCAGGACGGCCGCTCCCAGGTCGCGGCACAGGTCGGCCGTGTGGTGCAGTTGGCTGGCCGATCCCAGGGGGTACGGGACGCCCGGCAGGTCGCGGGCCACGTCCAGCAGGACGAGGTCGGCACCCTCCCGGGCGAAGGCGTGGGCGGTGGCCCGGCCCAGACCGCGGGCCGCGCCGGTGACGAGGGCGGTCTTGCCGGTCAGGCGGCCGGTCATCGCGTCGCCACCGAACCCTCCCGGAGGGCGTCGGCGATGATCCCGAGGAGGTCCTCCGCACTGTCGGTGAGGTACATGTGGCCGCCGGGGAGTTCCGCGCGGTCGAAGCCGGCGGTGGTGGCCTGCGCCCACTGGGCGGCTTCGTCCGCGCTGACCAGGTCGTCGTGGGTGCCGCGCAGGGCCGTGATGGGTGCGGGGAGGGGTCCCGGGTAGGAGGGGCGGTAGTTCTCGTGCATCTCCACGTCGGCACGGAGCAGGGGGACCAGCAGTTCGAGCATCTCCTCGTCCTGCATGGCGTCGTGGGTGTAGCCGGCGAAGTCCTGGATCCGGGCGAGGAATTCCTCGTCGCTCAGGCCGGTGGCCCGGCGGGCCCGGGGCTTCCACGGTCCGGCCGATCCGCTGACCAGCAGCCGCTGGACGGGGAGGCCGCCGCGGTCGGTGATGCGGTGCGCCAGTTCGTAGGCGAGGACCGCGCCGAGGCTGTGTCCGAAGACAGCGATCCGCTCCTCGCCGTCGAACTGGGGCTCCAGCCAGGCCCAGGCCTCGTCCATGGCGGCGGAGGCGTCGGTGTGGGCCTCGTCGAGGAAGCGCTCCTCGCGGCCGGGCAGCTGGACGGCCGCGATGCGCAGGCCGTCGGGGGTGAGGGGCTGCCACTTGCGGAAGAAGGATGCGCCTGCTCCGGCGAAGGGCAGGCAGACCAGGACGGTGGGCTCGATGGGTTGCATGGGGTACCTCTGGTAGGGGTCTGCCGGTCAGTGGTGGGCGGCGTCGAGGTCGAGCACCAGGCGGTCGAAGCCGCGGAAGGTGCGGTTCTTGCGCCAGCTGATCTCCTTCACGGCTGCGTCGGGGAACCGCCGGGCGAACCTGGTGAGCAGCTGGGTGACGGTGATGCGGGCGAGCGGGGCGCCGACGCAGTAGTGCATGCCGAAGCCGAACGCGACGTGGTCGGAGCGGTCCGCGCCTTCGGGGTGGGGGGTCGGGGTGGTGGGCAGCTGCGGGGTGTCGAAGAGGTCCCGGCCGGTGAGGGAGACGAGGACGAGGTCGCCCTCGGGGATGGTGTGGCCGCCCAGTTCGGTGTCGGCGTTGGCGATGCGGGCGACGTGGCCGAGCGGGGCGTAGATCTCCAGGGCGCGTTCCACCACGTCCTTGGCGGCTTCGTCGGTGTCGGCCGCGGCGATCCGCGGGGCGAGGCCGTTGCCGAGCATGTACCAGAGGGCGAAGCCGATCAGGCCGACCGTGGTCTCCAGGCCGCCGAACATCACCATGGAGGAGGTGGCGAGGCGGTCCCATTCGCCGCCGCTGGCGCGGCTCCAGATGCTGTCCTCGTCGGGGGTGTTCTTGATGAACTCGCCCATCTCGCTGAGGGCGGCCTGGGCGCTGACGGCGCAGTCGCGCCGGTAGGAGGTGCCGAGGAAGTCGGTGAGCGCCTTGGCCCAGCGGTGCAGGGTGGTGTGGTCGCCGCCGGGCAGGCCCAGCAGCAGGCCGATGGTGCGGGCCGAGATCCGGTCGGCCAGTTCGGGTATGACGTCGAGGCTCGCCGATGCGGCGTAGGCGTCGAGTTCTTCCTCGACGATGACCTCGATGGTCTCCTCCAGCTTGCGGATGCGGCGGGGGGAGAACAGCGGCTGGACGGCGCGGCGGGCGGTGGTGTGCCGGCTGCCGTCGAGGAGGACGAACCACCGGCGCATCGTCTCGATGAGGTGGGAGCACTCCTCGTGCATGTCGGCGGGGAGGTAGCTGAGGTTGGCCGCCTCGAGGGTTTCGGAGGAGAGGCGGGGGTCCTCTAGGGCGGCCTGCGCAGCCTGCCGGCCCCATACCACCCAGCAGCCGAGCTCCTCGTAGTAGCGGACCGTGGAGGGGGTGGCGGTGTCGTGGGCGGTCGTCACGTTCTGTCCTTTTCCGGGGTGGCGGCGGGCCGGTAGCTGGTGGGGAGGTCGCGCTGCCGCCTCATCGGCCCGAAGGCGAGGATGAGCCAGCAGGGCGCCAGGAGCCCGGTCATGATCCACATGGCGGCGCGCGGCCCGAGGGCGTCGCCGAGGAAGCCGCCGAGCAGCGAGCCGATGGGGATGGTGCTGTGGTTGAGGACCATGGTGGTGGCGACGACCCGTCCCAGGAGGCGCGGCGGGCAGTAGGTCTGGCGGAAGCTGCCGAGGACGACGTTGCAGGCGGTGATGCCGGCGCCGAGCACGAACGCCCCGGCGGCGTAGAAGATCAGGCCGGCCCCTTCGGAGGTCAGGGGCATCAGCAGGGCGAAGGGGCTGGTGAGGAGCTGCATCAGGAGCATGCCGCGGCCCGTGCCGAAGCGCCGTCCGACGGCTTCGGCGAGCATTGCCCCGGCGATGCCGCCGATGCTGCCGGAGCTCAGCAGCAGGCCGACGGTGGCGGAGTTGACGCCGACGGTGCGCACGAGGAAGACGACTTGGACCGCCTGGTAGCCGAGCAGGGCCAGGTTGACCAGGGCGCCGTAGGCGACCATGGGGCGCAGGTAGCGGTCGCCGAGGACGAACCGCAGGCCTTCGCGTATGCGGGTGCCGAGGGGTTCGGCCTGGGTGTCGGCGGCGGGGGGTTGTTCCTTGGCGCGGATGGAGGTGAGGCAGAGGGTGGAGATGAGGAAGGTGACGGCGTCGAGGAGGAGGCCGGCGACGGCGCCGAGGAGTTGGGTGATGAGGCCGGCGAGGCCGGGGCCGGCGACGTTGGTCGCCGACTCACTGGCCTGGAGTTTGGAATTGCCTTCCAGCAGGTCGTGTTCGGCCAGGACGGTCGGCAGGTAGGCGTGGTTGGCGGTGTTGAAGAAGACGGCGCTGGTGCCCCCGGCCAGCGCCACGACCAGCAGGTGGGTGAAGGTCAGGGCGTCCAGCCAGGCGGCGAGCGGGACGCTGGCGCAGAGCGCCGCGGACACCAGGTTGCAGACGATCATCACGGGGCGCCGGCGCATCCGGTCCACCCAGGCTCCGGCGGGCAGGCCGACGAGGAGCCAGGGCAGCCAGACCGCGGCTGCCAGGACGCCGACCGCGGTGGCGCCCGTGTCCAGTACGGTCACGGCGATCAAGGGCAGGGTCACGGAGGTGACGCTGTTTCCGAGGGTCCTGGCCGTTTCGCCGGACCACAGCAGTCGGTAGTCCCGTTGGCGCAGCACCGAGCCGCGCGATGTCGTGTTCATGAGGGCGTGTCCGGCGTCCTTAGGGGCGGGTGACTGCGGCCGGGAAGGCGGGGGTCTCGTTGATCCGGTCGATCAGGGGGATGTCGCGGATGTCGCCGTGGCCGAGGACCCACATCAGGAAGCGCTCCAGGCCCATGCCGAAGCCGGCGGTGCGCATGGGGAGCTCCTCGCGCATGCGCACGTACCAGGCGTATTCCTGTTCCTTGACGTCGTGCATGGCCATGGATTTGCGCAGGAGTTCGGCGTCCGCGTGGCGCTCTCCGCCGCCGACGATCTCGCCGAGCCCGAAGAACAGGTCGGCGTTGCGCGCGGTCTGTCCGTTGTCGTCGCCGAAAGCCTGGTAGAAGGGCACGGCAAGGGAGTCGAAGTGGTGCACCCACACGAACTCGCTGACGCGCTCCATCAGCAGCCGTTCGCCCTTGCGGGTGAGGCTGCGCCAGGAGCCGGCGTCCTGGACGCATCCGTCGGTGTCGCCGACGATCCTTACGGCTTCGGCGAAGGTGAGCCGTTCGAACGGGGCGCTGTGGCCGGCCATGCGCTCCAGGTGGGAGATGTCTCCGCGGGCGGTGGCCAGCCGGTCGCCGTGCTGGTCGAGGACTGCGCCGGCCAGGGCCTTGACGTAGCCGTCGACGTAGTCGATGAGCTCTTCGAGGCCGCCGGGGATCTCGGCCTCGCTGTGGGTGTACTGGTTGAGGTGGGTTTCGTCGGGGGTTTCCCCGCGGTAGGACGGCTGGATGTCGTAGCAGCCGCCGGGTGCGAGCCGGCAGCCGTATTCGAGCGCGAACTGCATGGAGTCCGGCAGGTAGGTGTCGACGCCGAGGACGGAGACCGGGACGGGCTCGGAGTCGCTGCCGAGCGCGGTCGGGCAGGTCACCGTCCGGGTGGTGAGGGGGAACGGGAGGTTGCGCAGGCCCCGGCCGTGCGCGTAGTGGTCGGTGGCGGTGCGGACCGTGTGGAACAGGTCCGCGACCAGGGCGTACCAGGGGGAGCGCAGCGCCTGCAGGAAGGCGTCCGGCTCGTTGCTGCCGTAGAGGGACGGCGGCTGCAGGATCGACATGGTTCAGGACTCCTTGCTGCGGTTGCGCTGTTCGTCCGCGAGGGGCGGGATGTTCTGGTTGCGGTGCAGGACGTTGCCGGGGTCGTAGGTCTTCTTGACTGCGGCGAGGCGCTCGTGGCGGGCGGCGCCGTAGATCTCGCGGACCCGGCCTTCGCGCTCGTCCTGGAGGTAGTTGACGTAGGCGCCGCCGGTGCTGAGGGGGGCGAGCCGCTCGATGCTGCGCCGGGGCCAGCCGGTGTTCTCGGCGTCCTGGTCCGGGTCGGTCCACTGGGAGGAGACCGTGCAGATGTAGGGGGCGTGTCGGCTGGGGAAGGCGGAGTCCTCGTCGGGCACGTCCGTGATGGCTCCGCGCAGGTACTCGAAGTCGACGGAGGACAGCCAGGAGGGCATGTCGCGGGCGATGGCCACGAACGCGTCCGCCTCCTGCTGGGAGAGCTCGCCGAGGTAGCAGGACTTGGTGAAGTACCGGTTGCCGTGCGGCTCGCCGTGGTCGCCGAGGGCCTGGAGCTCCGCGTAGGAGAGCAGGCGGGTGAGTTCGGCTGCGGGCCGCACCTTCTCGAACAGGGGGGCGGTGTTCGCCGGGCCCTGCTCCGGGTCGCCGAACCAGGCCGCGGTCAGGAACAGGGCGCGCTCGCCGCGCAGGGCGGCCGGGATCCACTCCTGGTCGCCGGCGAACTTCAGGCAGCCGACGGCGTGCAGGTCGGTGTCCTGCTGCTCGGCGAAGGTGCGGTAGGCGGCGAGTGCGGCGGGTGCCTGTTCCAGCGGGTACACGCCGACGTGGTGGTGGACGGGGCCGACCGGCCGCAACCGGAGGGTGAAGCGGGTGACGATGCCGAAGTTCCCGCCGCCGCCGCGCAGGGCCCACAGCAGTTCGGGGTGGTGGTCCTCGTCGGTCTCGACCACGGACCCGTCGGCGAGGACGACTTCGGCGGCGATGATGTGGTCGCAGGTCAGCCCCCATTTGCGGGCGAGCCAGCCGTAGCCTCCGCCGAGGGCGAGCCCGCCCAGGCCGGTGTGCGAGACGACGCCCGCGGGGCAGGCCAGTGCGTGCGGCGTGGTGGCCGCGTCCACGTCGCGCAGCAGTGCGCCGCCGCCGGCGCGTGCGATCCGGGCCTCGGGGTCGACGGCCACGTCCGCGAGCGGGGAGAGGTCGATGAGCAGGGCGCCGTCCGCGAGGGAGGTCCCCGCCACGTTGTGGCCGCCGCCGCGGACGGTGACCTCCAGGCCGGCGGCAGCTGCGTGCCGCAGGGCGAGGGAGACCTCGGCGGTGTCGCGGCAGCGGGCGATCAGGGCCGGGCGGCGGTCGTGCATGCCGTTCCAGATGCGGCGGGCCTCGTCGTATCCGGGGTCTTGGGGGGACAGCCAGTGGGCGGGCAGTGGCGTGGTCGGGTTGTCGGTGTGCATGGGTGTCACTGGGCTCCTTGCGTGTCCGCTGCGGCGTCCCTGGGTGCGGGGGCGGCGGCCTTGAGAATCTCGGTGAGGGTGCGGGCGATGACCGCGCGGGGCTGCTCGGCCATGGCCTCCTCGTGGGCGCACGCCAGAGGGGTGACGGCCAGCGAGGAGACGTACGGCAGCCATGCCTCGGGGGTGGGGCCGTCGGCGTCGCGGCCTTCGGTGGCGGTGAAGAACACGGCCGTCCCGTCGAAGGTCTCGGGGTGCCAGGCGGCTGCGAGCCTGCTGCTGCTGACGCCGGCGTCGACCATGCGGTCGAACTGCTCGCGGGGCATCGGCAGGCGGCGTACGGCGTCGGCGCGCAGGGCTGCGAGCCAGCTGCCGAAGTCGGCGCTGTGGCCGGCCGGGTCCAGGGGTTCCCCGGCGAGGGTGGCCAGCAGGGCGTATTCGTCCCACTGGGCCTCGTCGGCGTAGTCCGGGTAGGGCCAGGTCTGCCCCGGGTAGGAGTCGACGAGTGCGAGCAGTTCGACCGTCTCGCCGGCTGCCCGGAAGCGGGCGGCGAGGGCCTGGGCGATGTTGCCGCCCAGCGACCAGCCGAGCAGCCGGTAGGGGCCTTCGGGCTGCACGGTGCGGATCTGCCGGGCGATCAGGTCGATGAGCGCGGCGAAGTCCTCCGGCAGGGGCGCGCCGGCGGTGAGCCCGGGTGCCTGGATGCCGTACACGGGCAGTTCGCCGGGCAGTTCCCGGGCGAGCGGCGCGTAGCTCCATGCCAGTCCGGTCGCGGGGTGCACGCAGAACAGCGGGCGTTGGCCGTCGCTCGTGGCGGGGGCCGGGGTGTGCAGCGGCAGCAGTACCTCGTAGTCGGACGCCTCGCCGCCTTGGGCGTGGAGGAGCCGGGCCGGGGTGGGGTGGCGGAACAGGTCGCTCACGGCGAGGCGGGTGCCGAGTTCTGCGCGGACCCGGGAGACCAGCCGCATGGCGAGCATGGAGTGGCCGCCGAGGGCGAAGAAGTCGTCGTCGACCCCGACCTCGGGCAGCCCCAGCACCTCGGCGAACAGGGCGCACAGGGCCTCTTCGCGGGGGGCGCGCGGCGCGTCGGCCGCGGTGGTGGCGGCCAGCGGGGCGGGCAGGGCCTTGCGGTCGAGCTTGCCGTTGACGGTGAGCGGCATCTCGTCCAGGACGACAAAGGAGGAGGGGACCATGTACTCGGGGAGCGCAGCGGCCACGTGGGCGCGCAGGGCCGTCGGGTCGGCGCCGGCGGCCGGGCCGTCGGGTACGACGTAGGCCACGAGCCGCTTGTCGCCGGGCCTGTCCTCGCGTACGAGGACGGCGGCCTGTCCCACAGTGTCGTGGGCCTCGATCACGGCCTGGACCTCGCCCGGTTCCACGCGGAAGCCGCGGATCTTCGTCTGGTGGTCGACGCGGCCGAGGAACTCCAGTTCTCCGGCGGCGTTCCAGCGGGCCAGGTCGCCGGTGCGGTACATGCGCGTGCCCGGCGCCCCGTAGGGATCCGCGACGAAGCGTTCCGCCGTCAGAGCGGGCCGCTGGGCGTAGCCGCGGGCGAGGCCCGCTCCGGCGACGTACAGCTCGCCGGGGACGCCGATGGGGACGGTCTGCAGCCGTGCGTCCAGTACGTACGCCCGTGTGTTCCACAGGAGCCTGCCGATGGGGGCGCGGCCGCCGGAGGGCAGGGATTCGGGCCGGATGACCGAGATGGACACGTCGTCGGAGCACTCGGCGGGGCCGTAGACGTTGGCGAGGGGGATGTCGGGGAACCGCTTGTACCAGCGGGTGACGAGGTCCGGCGGGAGTTCCTCGCCGTGGACGAGCATCCAGCGCAGGCCGGCGCAGTGCTCGGCGCTGCGGTCGTCGGCGTCCCACAGGTCGAGGAGGGCTCGCAGGACGGCGGGCACGATCTGGATGACGGTCACGCGGTGGGCCGCCACCGCTTCCACCATGGCCTGGGGGTCGCGGGCGGTCTCCTCGTCGAAGACGTGCACGCGGCCGCCGGCGAGGAGCAGGGTGAGCGTCTGCCAGATGGAGACGTCGAAGGTCAGCGGGGCGTTGAAGGCGATGGTGTCGGTTTCGTCGAGTCCGTAGAGGTCGATGACCGCGCACAGGTGGTTGGACAGGCCGCGGTGCGGGACCAGTACGCCCTTGGGGCGGCCGGTGGAGCCGGAGGTGAACACCGAGTAGGCGATGGCCTCGGGGGACGGGGCCGGGGCGGCGGGCGCGGCAGCCGGCGCCGCCTCCGTGTCGGGCAGGACCACGGTGACCGGGGCTCCGGTGCACGCGGCTGCGATGTCCCGGGCGCGGTCGGCGAGGGCGGGTGCGGCGAGCAGGTAGCGCACCTCGGCGTCGGCGAGCATCTGGGCGGCGCGGGGGACGGGCGTTCCCGGGTCGAGCGGCATGTAGCCGCCTGCGGTGCCCAGGGCGCCGACCACTGCGGTGACGAACCAGGGGCTGCGCTCGGACAGGACCGCGGTGAGCTCGTCCGGTCCGGCGCCCGCGGCGATCAGGGCCGATGTCACGGCGGCGGCGTCGCGGGCCAATTCGGCGTAGCTGCTGCTGCCGTGCGCATCGGAGACGGCGGGCGCGTCCGGCCGCTCGGCGGCCAGGGTCCGGATGCGGGCGGGCAGGTCGATGGGGCTTTCGGCGACGGCGGGCCCGTTCCAGTCGGTCAGCAGGCGCTGCCGTTCCTGGGCGGACAGCAGGTCCAGTTCGCCGATCGGGCGGTGCGGGTCGGCGACGGCTGCCTCGAGCAGGCGGACCAGGCGCTGTCCGAGGGCGACGACCGTGGCGTGGTCGAACAGTTCGGTGGCGTATTCGAGTACGGTGCGCAGCCCGGCGGGGCGGCCGGTGCCGTCGCGCCGGTCCTCGAAGTCCACGGAGAGGTCGAACTTGGCGGTGTCGGTGCCCAGGGGCGGCATCCGCACGCGGGCGCCGGGGAAGCGGAGGTCTTGGCCGATGAAGCCGTCGTCGAGGGCCACCAGTACCTGGAACAGCGGGTGCCAGGCCAGCGAGCGCTCGGGGTTGAGTTCCTCCACCAGGCGGTCGAAGGAGACGTCCTGGTGCGCGTAGGCGGCCAGGTCGGCTTCGCGGACGCGCGCCAGCAGGTCGGCGAAGCCGGGGTTGCCGGAGGTGTCGGTGCGCAGGACGAGGGTGTTGACGAAGAACCCGACGACGTCGTCGAGGCTCTCCTCGGCTCGTCCGGCGACGACGGTGCCGAGCGGGATGTCCTCGCCGGCGCCCGAGCGGGTCAGGACGGCGGCGACGGCGGCCTGGAGGACCATGAAGAGGGTGGATCCGGTGGTTCGGGTTAGGTCCAGGACCTGCTGGTGGAGGTCTGCGGGCAGGGTGAGCTCGACGGTGGCACCCAGGTGTCCGGCGACCGCCGGGCGGGGGCGGTCCAGCGGCAGCTCGATCTGCTGGGGCAGCCCGTCCAGGGTCCGGCGCCAGTGGGCGAGCGAGCGCTCGTGGGCCTCACGGCCCGGCCCCTCCTGGGTGCGCCGCTGCCACAGGGCGTAGTCGGCGTACTGGACGGGCAGCGGGGTGAACGCGGGGGCGGCGCCGGCCAGCCGGGCCTCGTAGGCGTCGGTGAGGTCGCGCAGGAGCGGGCGCATCGACAGGCCGTCGCCGGCGATGTGGTGGAGCAGGACGAGCAGCACGTACTCGCCCGTGCCGTCCTGCGCAGGGGTGTCGGCGGCCTCGAACAGCCAGGCTCGCAGCGGGATCTCGGCGGTCACGTCGAAGCTGTGGCGGGCGGCCCTGGCGATTTCCTCGTCGAGCGCGGCTGCGGGCACCCGCAGTTCGGTCAGGGAGGGCTCGGCCTGGGCGGCGGGCAGGATCAGCTGGTAGGGCTCGCCGTCGGGTGCGGGGAAGAGGGTGCGCAGGGCCTCGTGGCGGGCGAGTACGTCGCCGAGTGCGGCCCGCAGTGCGGTGGCGTCGACGCGGCCGGTCAGGCGCAGCGCGAGGGGGATGTTGTAGGTGGGGCTGGGTCCGTCGACCTGGCCGAGGAACCACAGCCGCTGCTGTGCGTAGGACAGGGGGATGCGCTCCGGCCGGTCGGTGGCGGCCGTGGGGGGGCCGGCGGGGGCGGCGGTGCCGTCGTCCGCGGCGAGGACCGCGGCCAGCGCGGAGGCGGTGGGCGCCTGGAAGAGGTCGCCGATGCCGATGCGGACTCCGAGGGCCGTGCGGGCCCGCGATACCAGTCGCATGGCGAGCATGGAGTGGCCGCCGAGGGCGAAGAAGTCGTCGTCGACACCGACCCGGGGCAGCCCCAGGACCTCGGCGAACAGCGCGCACAGGATTTCCTCGCGGGCGGTGCGGGGTGTGCCGGCGGAGGCGGCGGCGGCGTGCGGTGCGGGCAGGGCCTTGCGGTCGAGTTTGCCGTTGACGGTCAGGGGGAGGGAGTCCAGCGCGATGACGGACGAGGGCACCATGTAGTCCGGCAGGGTGCGCCGGGCGAGGTCGGTGAGGGCGGCGGTGTCGATGCCCCGGCCGGGGTCCGCGGGGACGACGTAGGCGACGAGGCGCTTGTCCCCGGGGCGGTCCTCGCGGATGACGGCGGCGGCTTCGGCGACCGAGGGGTGCTCGGCCAGTACGGCCCGGACCTCGCCGGGTTCGATGCGCAGGCCGCGGATCTTGACCTGGTCGTCGGCGCGTCCCGCGAATTCGAGTGCTCCCGCCGTGTTCCAGCGGGCGAGGTCGCCGGTGCGGTACATGCGGCTGCCGGGCGGGCCGTAGGGGTCGGCGACGAACCGCTCGGCGGTGGCGGCGGGCATGTTGAGGTAGCCGCGGGCCAGGCCGGGGCCCGCCAGGTACAGTTCGCCGGTTGCGCCGTGGGGCACCGGCTTGAGGCGGGAGTCCAGGACCATGGCGCGCATGCCGTCGAGCGGGCCGCCGATGGGCAGGGGCTCGGGCACGGGGCTGTCGGCGGGTACCGCGAACCAGGTCGCGAAGGTCGTGGTCTCGGTCGGGCCGTAGCCGTTGACGGCCCGCACGCCGGGGTGGGCGTCGCGGAGGCGACGCACGGCGGTGGCGGAGACCGCCTCGCCGCCCGCCCAGATCTCGGTGAGCGAGCCGAGGGCGTCGGGGGCCGCTTCGACCATGTGGTGGAAGAGGGCGGCGGTCAGCCAGGCGGCTTCGACCCGGTGGTGGGTGATGGCGGCGGCGAGCGTTTCGGTGTCGAGGTCTCCGGGGGGTGCGAGGACGCAGCAGCCGCCGTTCAGCAGCGGGACCCACAGCTCGTAGGTGGCGGCGTCGAAGGCCGGCGAGGAGTGGAGCAGGACCCTCCGGTGGGCCGCTGCGGCGAAGGCGCTGTCGGCGGCGAGCGCGGTGATGCCGGCGTGGGTGGCCATGACGCCCTTGGGCGTACCGGTGGAGCCGGAGGTGAACATGATGTACGCGAGCCGGTCGGCGTGCGCGGTCACCGCGGGGAGGGGCCCGTCCGGGACGGGGACCGGTCCGTCGGCGGCGTCGGCGCGGACCACGCGGACGCCGGGGCCGAGGCCGAGCCCGGCGGCGTCGTCGCGGTCGGTCAGCAGGACCCGGGCACCGGTCGCGGTGGTGATCGCCTCGATCCGCGAGGGCGGGTAGCGGCGGTCGAGGGGCACGTAGGCTCCGCCGGCCTTGAGCACGGCCAGTTCGGCGACGACGAGTTCGACGGAGCGGTCCATCAGGATCGCCACGGGGGCTTCCGCGGCGATCCCGTCCTGGCCGACGAGGCGGGCGGCCAGGGCGTCGGCGCGCGCGTCGAGCTCGCGGTAGGTGACCTCGCGCCGGCCGCAGACCAGGGCGACCGCGTCCGGGGTCGCTGCGGCCTGGCGGGCGAACAGCTCCGGCACGGAGGGTGCGGCCGGGGCGGCAGGGGCGCCCACGGCGCGTTCGGGCAGGGAGTCCGAGGTGCCGGCGGGCAGCAGTTCGAGTTCGCTCAGGCGCAGGCCAAAGCTGTCGGGCAGCTGTTCCAGGACCCGCAGCAGCGAGGCGACGAGCCGCTCCACGGTGGACCGGTCGAACAGGTCGGTGGCGTACTCGGCGAAGCCGGCGAGGCCCTGCGGTTCGCCTTCGGCCGCTTCCAGTTCCCGGATGTTGAAGCCCAGCTCGAACTTGGAGACCGAGGTGGGGACCTCGTGGATGCGGGCGCCGGGCAGGGAGGGCAGGTCGCCGGCGGCGACGGCGCTGCCGTTGAAGGCGAGGGACACCTGGAACAGGGGGCTCCAGGCGAGCGAGCGTTCGGGGTTGAGCGCTTCGACCACCCGGTCGAAGAGCACGTCCTGGTGGGCGTACGCGGCGAGGGCGCCGGCCCGCACCCGGTCGAGCAGTTCGGTGAAGGCCGGGTCCCCGGAGGTGTCGGTGCGCAGCACCAGGGTGTTGACGAAGAAGCCGACGACGTCGTCGAGGCTCTCTTCGGC
The DNA here is from genome assembly GCF_055570615.1 of Streptomyces sp. NPDC031121. Taxonomy (NCBI): domain Bacteria; kingdom Bacillati; phylum Actinomycetota; class Actinomycetes; order Kitasatosporales; family Streptomycetaceae; genus Streptomyces; species Streptomyces sp. NPDC031121. The sequence goes on along the minus strand of NZ_JBVIGV010000007.1, from coordinate 334,576 downwards.
GCGGCCCGCGACGGGGGTGCCGATGGGGATGTCCTCGCCGGCGCCGTACCGGGTCAGTACGGTGGCCAGGGCGGCCTGGAGCACCATGAAGAGGGTGCTGCCGGTTGCGCGGGCCAGGCCGGTGAGCCGGGCGTGCAGGTCGGCGTCGATGGCGAAGTCGACGCCTGCGCCGCGGAACGAGCGGGTGGCGGGGCGCGGCCGGTCGAAGGGCAGCGGCAGCTGCTCGGGGGCGCCGGCGAGGGTCCGGCGCCAGAACTCCAGCTGGGTGTCGGGGGTGGCGTCCGCGCCGGTTCCGCCGGTGGCTTCGGCGGCGTCGTGCTGCTGCACGCTGTACTGGGCGTAGCGCACGGCGAGGGGCGCGAAGCGGGGTTCTGTCCCGGCCAGGCGGGCCTCGTAGGCCTGGGCGAGGTCGCGCAGCAGGGGGCGCAGGGACCATCCGTCGCCGGCGATGTGGTGCATGAGGATCAGCAGTACGTGCTCGGTGCCGCCGGACTCCTCGGCGGTGAAGAGCCAGGCGCGCAGCGGGGCGTCGCTGGTGATGTCGAAGGAGACGCTGACGGCCGCCTCGGACAGGGCCCGGTCCAGGCCCTCGCGGCGGACGGTGGCCGTGGTGAGGGCCGGCCGGGCGTCGGCCGGGTCCAGCACGTGCTGGTACGGGACGCCGTCGTCCTCGGGGAAGACGGTGCGCAGGGGTTCGTGGCGGGACACCACGTCGGCGAGGGCCGCCTCCAGGGCTGCGGGGTCGACCGTGCCGTGCAGGCAGACGCCGAGCGGCATGTTGTAGCGCGGGTTGGGGCCTTCGACCTGGGTGATGAGCCACAGCCGCCGCTGGGCGGGCGACAGCGGGATCCGGTCGGGGACGGCCACCTCTTGCAGGGGCGTGGCGGGCGTGGCTGCGGCGGCGGGCTGGTCGGCCTGTTCCAGGGTGCGGGCCAGGCCCGCGGCGGTGGGGCTCTCGAACAGCTTGCGGATGTGGATGCGGACTCCGAAGACGGCCCGGATGCGGCTGATCAGCCGCATCGCCATGAGCGAGTCGCCGCCCTCCTCGAAGAAGTTTCCGTCGACGCCGATCCTCGGTACGCCCAGGACCTCGGCGAACAGGCCGCACAGGATCTCTTCCCGCGGGGTGCGGGGCGCGGAGCCCGTGGAGGCTGAGGAAGACACAGGAATCCCCTTCGTCGCGAACAGTGCGAAAAGCGTGTGGTGGTGCTGTCTTGGATCAGGTGCGGTCGACGTCCAGGAGCCGGCGCAGGGTGTCGTGGAAGGCTTGCCGGAGCTGCTGGGCGTCCGCCTCGGTGAAGGCGTCGGCAGAGGCCCGCAGGGTGCCGTGGATGTTGCCGACGCTCCCCCAGCCGAACTCCCACAGCGCCGGGAAGTTGGCCCAACGCGGCGGGATGGGCACCGGCGAGGTCCGCAGGCCCGGCAGCGGCAGCCGCGGGACCTCGGTGTCGATGTTGACGAGGTGGAGGAAGAGCGGGTCGCCGCCGGGGAGCCGCTGGAGTCCGGCTGCGCGCAGGATCCGCGAGTACGGCAGCTCCTTGTGCGCCAGGCTCTCCTCGATCGCGTCGGCGTGGCGGAGCACCACGTCCTCGGGGGTCAGCCGGTCGGTCCACGCGGTGCGCACCGGGAGGGTGTTGAGGAGGGGGCCCATGGTGGCCTGGAGGTCCTCGGTGTCGCGGCGGGCGGCGGGCATGCCGACCGTGGTGTCGTACGGCGGCCCGCCGGCGGCCACGGCGGCGCTCACCGCGGTGAACAGCACCACGGCCGGGGAAACCCGGGCGGAGCGGGCGAGTGCGCGGATCCCCTGGGTCTCGGCGGCGCCGAGACCCAGGGGGAGCGCCAGGAACGCTCCGCGTTCCGCTTCGCCGGGCGGGGTGCGGCGCGGGTAGGGCTGCGGCTGTACTCCGGCGAGCCGGCTGCGCCACCAGGCGTCGTCGCGGTTGTGGTCGCGGGCCTGTTCGGCCGCGGCGTCGGCAAAGAAGTCCGGGGCCGCGCCGGCGGGCTCGGCCGGGCCGCCCCGGGTGAGCGCGGCGTAGGCGAGGCCGATTTCCCGCGCCATGAGGGACAGCGACCAGCTGTCTCCCGCGACGTGGTGCACGGCCAGCGCGAACCAGTGCTCGGTGGCGGAGCAGGAGATGACACCCGCCCGCACGGGAGGTTCCTCGCACAGGTCGAAGGGGACCTCCCAGAGGTCGGTGAGCCCTGCCGGCGGGTGTGCGTCTCCGGGGCGGCCGCCGCCGTCCGTCGCGGTGCGCAGCGCCGGCAGCGGTGCGGTCGGCGGGAGCGGCACGGCGTGGGCGCCGTCGTACGTGGCGCACAGCACCGGGTGGCGCCGGACGACGTGGTGCAGAGCCTGCTCCAGCCGTGCGGTGTCGAGCTCCCCCGTGATGCGGAAGCAGAGCGGCATGGCGTACATGGGCCGGTCGCCGAGCGCCTCGTGGACGAGCATGGACTGCTGCATGTCGGAGAGGGGCAGGAGGGGGTCCATGGCCGGCTATCCCCTTCCGGCGGCCGCGTCGGGCTGCGGGATCGCGGCGAACCAGGCCGCGAAGCTCGGCGCGCGCAGGCAGGAGCCGGGCGAGAGCTCGGTGCCGGTGAGCCTGCGGGCCCGGGCGCTCACGCGCAGGGCCAGCAGCGAGTGGCCTCCGAGGCTGACGAAGTCGTCGTCGTCCATGACCTCGTCGACGGCGAGGACCTGCCGCCAGATCTCGCGCAGCTGTTCGACGGTGGTGTCGGCGCGGTCGCCGTCCGCGGTGCCGGCGGCCGTTCCCGCCGTGGTCGGCGGCGGAGGCAGCTCGCGGCGGGCCAGCTTGCCGTTGGGCAGCCGCGGCAGTTCCTCCACGAAGACGAACTGGCTGGGCTGCATGGCGGCGGGCAGCCGCTCGCCGGCGTGCCGGCGCAGTTCGCGGGCAGTCAGCAGGGTCCTCGCGTGCTCGGCGTGCTCGGCGGGCTCGGCGTCCGGGGCGGTCTCCGGCTCACCGGCCGGGGCGGTGTCGCGGGTGGCGTACATGTAGGTGACGTCGGCCTCGGTGCCGACGCTCCAGTCGTCGACGCAGTACACGGTGAAGCCCGCGCCTTCGAGGATGCTGCGGATCTCCGTGCCGACGACGCTGCTGCGCTCGACCTCGAGGCAGACCTGGCGGATGCTCTTCCAGTGGTCGGGGCGGATGCCGCGCAGGACGCTGAGCTCGGCACCCTCGGTGTTGATCTTGAGGAGGTCGACCCGGTCGATGTCCATCCGGTCCAGCAGGGTGGACAGGTCCGTCGTCTCCACCTCGTGGAGGGTGGCCCGGAGCCGGTCCTCGGCGTCGTGGAGCAGGCCGGCGATCTCCTCCTCGGTGCCGGCTCCCTCGCCGCCCGACTGACGGTAGTGGGACTGGACCAGCTCCACCGCCTCGTCCTGGCGGTCCTTCCCAAGCCCGGACAGGTAGCTGAGCCGGGGGAAAGAGGTCAGGGTCTCGGCTCCGACGCGGTCCGTGACGGCCACGGGGACGACGTCCGCGGCCACGCCGCCCAGTTCGAGGTTGACGCGCAGGTAGGGAAGGGTGTCCGGGTTGGGCTCGACCGCGACCAGGCGGATCCCCGGGGCCTGGCGGTGCGCCCACAGGCCGAACAGCCCGATGTTCGCTCCGACGTCGACGACCACGTCGTCCTTGCCGAGGCGCACCCCGAAGCGCGCGTACTCGTCCTGCTCGAAGATCTGCCGGTGGAGGAAGAGCGCCTCGTCCGGGGAGCCGGTGGCCACTGCGATGCCGTGGGGCAGCTGGATCCGCTGGAGGCCGTCGACGACGGGTGCGTGGGCGCGCTTGGCCGCGATGTACGCGACGAGCCGCACGCCGTCGGCCTCGTCGGGGGCGGCGATCACGGAGGCGTCCTGGACCATCGGGTGGCTGCGCAGGACGCTGTCGACCTCGCCGGGTTCGACGCGGACTCCGCGCACCTTGACCTGGTCGTCCATGCGGCCCCGGAACTCCAGGCTGCCGGTGTCGAGGAGGCGGACGAGGTCGCCGGTGCGGTAGAGGCGGCCCGTTCCGGTGAACGGGTCGGGCCGAAACCGCTCGGCGGTGAGGGGCTCGTCGTCGAGGTAGCCGCCGCCGACGGCGACCCCGCCGATCCACAGTTCGCCGGTCCCGCCGGCGGGCACGGGCTGCATCGCCTCGTCGAGGACGTGGCAGTCGACGCCGTCGATGGGCCGACCGATGGGGGCGATGTCTCCGTCGAACGGTTCGTCGCAGTCCCAGTAGGTGGCGTTCACCGAGGTCTCGGTGGGGCCGTACTGGTTGTAGAGGGAGGCGGGCAGCAGGGCGCGGAACCGCCGCACCAGGGTCATGTCCAGGGCTTCGCCGCCGCAGAACACCCGGCGCAGGGAGGTGCACCAGGCGAGCTCCTCCTCGTCGATGACGTAGCGCAGGACGGAGGGAACGAAGTGGGCTGTGGTGACTTCCGTCTCCTGGATGAGCCGCACCAGGCCCAGGCTGTCGAACTGGAGCCCGGGCGGGGCGATGACGAGGGTGCCCCCGGAGATGAGCGGGGAGAAGATCTCGTGGATCGCGGCGTCGAAGGCGGAGGACGCCTTGTGCAGGACCCGGTCGGTCGGGTCGAAGCCGTAGCGGCGGTGTCCCCACTGGAGCCGGTTGACCAGGCCCGCGTGGTGCAGACGGACGCCCTTGGGCCGGCCGGTCGAGCCGGACGTGAACAGGATCATCGCGGTCAGCTCGGCGGCCTCGGCGGTGCGGGCGCGCAGCGCTTCGAGCTCGGCCACCGGGACGGGCCGGGCGTCGGGAACCAGCCACAGAGCAGTGTCGGCGCCGGCGGTCCCGCGCAGCTCGGGGGCGCCGGAGCCGTCGTGCAGGATCACGCGGGGGCGGGCTGCGGAGACGACCTGCAGGCGCCGCTCCGCGGGGAACTCGGGGTCGACGGGGATCGCGACGGCGCCGATGGCCATCGTCGCGATGAGCGCGCTGACGTAGGCGGCCGACCGGGGCAGGTGCAGTGCCACGTGATCGCCGGTGCGGATCCCGGCCGTGTGCAGCTGGACCGCCACCGCGGTGACGCGCTCCCACAGTTCGCGGTAGGACAGCTCGCCGTCGGAGCCGAGTACGGCCGGGCTGTCGGCGTACGGACCGTCGGCCGTCGCCAGCAGGTCGGGTACCAGGGTCGACGCCATGTCAGACCGCCTTTTCTGCGACGGCCGCGATCGCGATCCGCGGCACCTCTGCCTCGAATCCGCCGTCGGCTTCACGGATCACCGGGCGCACCGGGCACTCGAGGGGCGAGGAAAGCCCTTCGAGATAGGACGTGTGGTCGAAGAAGTCGGTGAGCAGATTCCAGACCTCGGCGAAAGTCCGCTGGGCAGAGAAAAGGGTCCGGATTCCGTACATGTCCGCGATGTAGTCACACATGCGGTCGCGTGCGTCCTCGGCTGTGGCACCCCGCACGACCAGTGGGTCGTAGACGTCCACCACCCGGACCGATACCGGCAGACCGGTGAAGTGCTCGGTCAACTCGGGCCGCGTGAAGTGGCGGTAATCGTGGCCGGTCGGCGAATGGGGGTGGACGGCCTCGTTGAAGAACCGGGCCATGGGGCTGGTCTCGTCGAAGTCGTGCAGCACGACCCGGCCGCCGGGACGGACGACCCGGACGGCCTCGGCGGCGGCGCGGGGGCGGTCTTCGGGGGCGATGTGGTGGGTGCCGTAGGCCAGGAGGGCCGCGTCGACGCAACCGTCCTTCAGCAGCAGTGCCTGCGCGGCCTGGCGGACGGCGGGCAGGCCGTGCGCCAGTGCCTGGGCCACCATCTCGCCCGAGATGTCACCGGTGATGATGTTCAGTTTGGCGACGTTGCTGTCGGCGCGGCCCGCAACGGCCCGGGCGATGGTCCCGTCTCCGCCGAGCACGTCGAGGACGAGCACGTCGCCGACCGCATGCTCGGGGGTCGCCAGGGTGAGGAGCCGGTGTGCGCCGGTCCAGCGGACGTACATGTCCTGCTGGGCCCGTCGGTAGGAGTCTCCGCGGCCGGTCTCGTCGGAGTCGAACTCGTTGGTGAGGGGCAGCAGGACGGACAGGGTGTCCGCCGAGCGGGCCCGCTCGACATCGAGCAGGCCGTGGAGCTGCGGGTGATCCGCCGCGATGGTGCGGATGTAGTCATCGAGCGGGACAGAAGGCAGATATGAGCCTTCGGACACGGTGAACCGACCCCCTGCCGGTGGTTTGCACTGAAGAACTGGAATACGGCCGGGCCGTCGGTGCGGCTTGGAGTCAGCCGTTCTGGGATTGGACGAGACCAGTCGGCCGCATATCGATCCAGTGGGCCTCGATGTAGGCGAGGCAGTCTTCTCTCGACCCCTCCGAAACGGATTTCCATCCGGCCGGAACGGCAATCCAAGACGGCCACAAAGAATGCTGATTCTGGTCGTTTACCAGCACCTGGAACGTCCCCGAAGCCTCAGCTTCAAAGGGATTGAGGGACATCTTTTTCCCATTCTGTTCGCAGCTTCCGATACATGCTCCACCCCGACTCCAGGGCTGCAGACCTTCCGGCTGTACGCCGCTGAAGTGCACTTTCATCCTGCGCCCAGGTCGGCGAAAAGATCAATGTGGCCTGGATCACAACCAGACATACCGGGCGGTTTGCCCGGATTGGACGCCGGATTGACCCTAAGTGGGCGGAAGCTAAGGTTCCTTTTGGGGAGCATTCCAGCCACATTTAAATTGACCGAATATGAACGCTTGACGCCGGCCGGAAGGCCTCCTGATAATCAACCAGCCCCGGCCTTGATCATCTTTGGAGTTCGGTCGTGCCTGCTCATCGAAGCTCCCAACTGCTGCTGGACGGGGAGTACCTCTCCGCCCACAGCCACTCATTGCACGTGACGCTTCCCAGCGACACTGATGCGAACGAACTGGCCAAAATGCTCCCCGCCGGGCTCTGGCGGGAGGACGTGCCCCATGCCGCGGGCGCACCCGCGGCCCGCCGCCTCCTGCAGGCCGAGCTGGCCCGACCCGTCGACCCCGGCGCCACCCAGCCGCGCGCGGTGCTGCTGCGCCACGCCGACGGCCGCAGCGACCTCGTCCTGTCCGCTCACCGCTCGGAACTGGACCCGCGCTCGCTGCGCCTCATCGCCGACACCCTGGTCGCAGCCGCCGACGGCGGCCGGGATGCCGGAACCGGAAAGGGTGCCGGCCCCCGTCCGCCCCAGCGAACGGAAGCGTTCCTTCCGCCCCCCGTCGGCCCTGGCTCCGACACCTGGGAGACATGGAGTTCCGCTGATTTCGCCCAGCGTCCCGGATGGGCCATGCCCGACCCCGAAGCCCGCGCCGAGGCACGGGACGGGGGAAGGGGCGCGACCGGCACCGCCGTCCTGCTGACGCCGATCGCGGACGCCCCGGCCGCGGATCGGCCGGCCGACTCCTCCACCGTCTCGGCCGTCCTCGCCGTGGCCACCGCCCTGGTGACCGGCCGTTACCAGGGCCAGGAGCGGCCCGTCGTGGCAGCGGTCGCACCCGATCCCGGGCGGCTGCCGCGGGCCCTGGGCGCCCACGACTTCTCCACGCTGATCGCCCCCGTCCTCACCGGCCCGGCGGACGTGCCGTCCCTCGTCGGCTCCGTGCGGCGCCAGCTGCGCGACCCGGCTCGGCGCTGCGACGCCGACGGCTACGCCGCCCTCACCGCAGCCGCAGGGGGCCGGGTCCTGGTCGGGCTGCTGCCCGAGGCGGCCGAGGGGCAGGTCCCCTGCCACGGCGCGCCCTTCCCGGTCACCCTGCTGCCCCGCCGCAGCGCCGACGGCGCCCTGTGGCTGGAGACCCACCACCGCCTCGCCGAGGTCGACGGGGAGTCCGCCCGGCGCTTCGCCGGGCACGTGGCTCGGGCGTACGCGGCCGTCGCCGCGGCCGCGCCCGGCACGCTCCCCCAGGACATCCACCCGGTGGATCCCGAAGAGCACGCTGCGCTGACCGGGGCGCACAGCAGGACGCCGCTCCCACCGCAGCGTCCGGCCCGCATCGACACCCTGTTCAGGGAACGCGCCGCGGCCACGCCCGATGCGGTCGCGGTGACCTACGAGGACCAGAGCCTCACGTACGGCGGGCTGCTCGCGCGGGCCGAGCAGCTCGCGTCCGGCCTGGCCGCGCACGGCGTCGGCCCCGGCGACCACGTCGGCGTCTGCCTCGAACGCTCCGCCGAGCTCGTCGTCACCCTGCTCGCGGTCCTGCTGGCCGACGCGGTGTACGTCCCCCTGGATCCGGCCTATCCCGCCGCCCGGCTCGCGCACACGGCGCACGATGCGGGCCTTCGGCTGGTCGTCAGCGAACTCTCCGAGATCACGGGGGCCGAGGACGTGCCGCTCGTGCCGCCCGCCGTTCTGGCGGGGGCCGGGACGGAGCGGCCCGCGCCTTCGGCGCCGGCCCGCGGAGCGGACTCGGCCGCCTACATCATCTACACCTCCGGCTCCACCGGCCTGCCCAAGGGCGTCGCCGTACCCCACCGCAATGTGGCCGCCCTGCTGGACGCGACGCGGGCCGATTTCCGGCTGGGTCCGGACGACGTCTGGACTCTCTTCCACTCGAGCGCTTTCGACTTCTCCATCTGGGAGATCTGGGGCGCCCTGCTCACGGGCGCCCGGCTGGTCGTCGTGCCCTACTGGGTCTCCCGCACCCCCGACGACTTCCACGCGCTCCTGGTGCGGGAAGGGGTCACGGTGCTGAGCCAGACCCCCTCCGCTTTCGGACAGCTGGCCGAGGCCGACCGCCGACAGCAGCATGCCGAACTGGTTGTGCGGCTGGTCGTCTTCGGCGGTGAGCCGCTCGACACCGCCCCGCTCCCCCGCTGGTTCGACCGCTACCCCGAGGCCCGGTGCCGCCTGGTCAACATGTTCGGCATCACCGAGACCACCGTCCACGTCACCGCGCACGAGGTACGGCGCGCGGACGCGCTCGACGGGTCCCGCTCGGTCGGCCGCCCCCTGCCCGGCTGGCGGGTGTACGTGCTCGACGGGCGCGGTCGGCCGCTGCCGTACGGGGCGCCCGGCGAGATCCACGTGGCCGGCGCCGGTGTGGCGCTCGGCTACTGGAACCGGCCCCAACTGACCGGGCAGCGCTTCGTGCCGGACCCCTTCCACGGCGGCCGCATGTACCGCAGCGGCGACCTCGGACGGCTGCGGCCGGACGGCACCCTCGAGCATCTGGGCCGGATCGACAGCCAGGTGAAGGTGCGGGGCTTCCGCATCGAGCTGGACGAGATCCGCGCCGTCCTGCTCGACGACCCCGCCGTCGGCGCGGCCGCCGTGGTCCTCGCCGGCGATCGGCCCGGCGGCGACGCCGCCGAGGTGCGCATCGACGCGTACGTGGTGGCTGCGGAGGGCGCGGACCCGGATCCGGTGGCCGTCCGCCGCCGGGCGGCCCGGACGCTGCCGGAGTTCATGCTGCCGGCCGCGGTCACCGTGCTGCCCGCCCTGCCCCTCACCGTCAACGGCAAGCTCGACCTGCGCGCCCTGCCTCCCGCCTCCGCCGCAGCGCCCGTACGGCTGCACCCGCACGGGGAGCCGGCGCAGCAGGAGCCGCCGGCGGACCTCGCCACTGCGCTCGCCCGGATCTGGGAGCGGGTGCTGGGGGTGCCCGTCGGACCGCACGACAACTTCTTCGAGCTGGGCGGCAACTCGCTGCAGGCGGTGCGGGCGGCGGCCGCCGTACGGGAGCAGGGCCTGCCGCCGATGCCGCTGCAGGAGCTGTACCGCACGCCGACCGCGAGCGCGCTCGCCGCCGTTCTCGCGCCGGACCCGGGCACGGCTCCCCCGCCGGCCTCGGCCTCAGACCCCGAGGCCGCACCGGCACATCACACCGCGCAGTGAAGGAGGAATCCCAGCAGCGCCGGCAGCCCGGTGAGCTGCGGTACGCGGACTTCGGCCGTCCCCACCACCGGTACGACGAAGGCGGCACCCCGCGGGTCCACCTGGTCATCGACTGCTTCTGCGATCCGGCACTCCTGGAGCTGTTCCCCGCCTTCACGTTCCATGACGGCGTCCGGCACGCCGAGTTCCGCCACCGCCGCGGGAGCCACCGCACCCCGGTCTGCCGTCCCGCGGCCCCCGCGTGAGCCCGGACGGCGCCACTCCCCCCCGTACTGCCCCCCGCACCGCAACCGGCACAGCACAGTCTGGAGAACCACCCCATGTCCGAACGTCAAGACACCTCGATACTCAACCTCGGCGTCGACCGGTACGTCCTGCGGGCCTGCCAGCGGCACGCGGCGCAGACCGTGGCCGTGTGCGCCCCGGAGCCCTGGGACTTCGGTCCGACGGTGCCCGAGGAGGGGGTGCGCATCCTGCGCGCGGACGACACGGGCAACGCCGAGTCCGTGCTCGGTGCGCTGTACCGGGCGGGCCTGGGCGGGCACCGGTTCAGCGCCGTCCACTGCGGTGAGGAGTTCGCCCTCGTCACGGCCGGCCTGCTGGCCCGGCAGCTCGGCTGTTCCGGCATCGACCCGGTGGTCGCCCTGCACTTTCGGGACAAGGCCCTGCAGAAGGACCGGGTCCGGGAGGCCGGCCTGTCGACGGCGGCCACGATCGTCATCGACGACATCCACGACGTCGGCCACCTCGCCGACACCCCGTTCGCGCGGTCCGTGCTCAAGCCCCTCTCCTACGGCGGCACCGGATACACGGCGACCGTCTCCGACTACCCGGGGCTGGCGGAGCTCAGCCGCGGGTTCCGGGCCGGGCAGCTGGACCGACGCACCTTCCTGCTGGAGGAGTACATGGAAGGAGAGGAGTGGATCGCCGACGGCGTGGTGTTCGACGGCGAGGTGCTCTTCTTCGCGCTGGGCAAGTACGGCGAACCCTGCCTGGAGGCCATGCGCGAGCAGCGCCCGCTGTGGGTGCGGGCCATGGACCCGGACGCCGAGGGCTGGGCGTACGACCTGGCGGCTCCGGTGGTGCGCGGCGCCCTGGAGGCCCTCGGCATGACCTCGGGCGTCTTCCACATGGAGCTCTTCCACAACCCGGTCACGGGGACGCTGAGTTTCGGTGAGTGCGCGGCGCGGCGCGGCGGAGGCCTCACCGAGGAGCAGGTGCTGTACAAGTTCAACGTCGACCTGTCCGAGTGCGGGGTGCTTTGCGCTCTCGGCAGGCGGCCGGAACTCAACGTGAAGGTTCGGCCGGGGGCGGTCGGCCACACCCACCTGGTGGGGCGCCCCGGGATGATCCTCGGCTACCCGCCGGCCGGCGAACTGGAAGGGCTGCCCGGGGTCGAGTACGCACGGTACGAGCATCCCTTCGGCAGTGTGCTTCCGGAGTCGTTCCAGTTCCACGGGCAGAGCCTGGGTCTGCTGCTGGTGAGGGCGGACAGCGACGAGGAGCTGGCCGGGCGGGTGCAGGAGCTGCGCCGGTACGTGGACGAGCGGCTGGTGGTGGCGGCGCCACGGATGACCTTCCGTGAGCACCGCCGGTGGCACGAGGCGCAGTGGCCGGACCACGCCCGCCTGGGCGGCGGCGTGTACGCACCGCCGGCGCCTTAGGCGGGTGCGGGGGGTGCCTCTATGTCTTTCGTCAAGCCCGAGCTGGTCATGCGGCGGCTTCGGGGTCTCGTGATTCGTAGAAGGTGCCGTCGCGGAGCATGGCGAACAGGACGCTGATGCGGTGGCGGGCGAGGCGGAGTAGGGCCTGGGTGTGGGTTTTGCCGCGGGCCCGGCATTTGTCGTAGTAGGTGCGGGAGGCGTGGTCGTGCAGGGCGGCGAACGCGGAGAGGAACATCGCGCGTTTGAGCTGCCGGTTTCCGCCTCTGGGCGCGTGTTCGCCGTGGATCGAGGTGCCCGACTGTTTCGTGGCCGGAGCGAGGCCGGCGTAGGAGGCGAGGTGGGCGGCGGTGGGGAAGCTGGTGCCGTCGCCGACGGTGACCAGGAGGACTGCGGCGGTCCTGACGCCGACGCCGGGCAGTGACGTCAGGACCTGGGAAAGAGGGTGGGCCACCAGCAGCTCGTTGATCCGGGCTTCCAAGGCCCGGCGTTGTTCGTGGACGGCCGCGAGCGAGCGGGCCAGGGAGGGGACGACCACGTCCAGGGTGCCGGTGCCCGGGACGACGACGGTCTGTTCGTCGAGCGCGTCGAAGACGTCGTCGATGAGCCGGGTGGCCATGCGCGGGGCCTTGGGGCGGATCAGTTCGACGAGTCTGCGGCGGCCGGCTTTCCGCAGCGCGGCCGGGGATCCGTAGCGTTCCAGCAGCCAGGTGACGGCCTGGTGGTCGAGGCGGGGGCCCAGGACGCGCTCCAGGCTGGGGTGGAACTGGGTGAGCAGGCCGCGTATCCGGTTGGAGGTGCGGGTGGCCTCGGCGGCGAGGTCCTGGTCGAAACCGACGAGGACAGTGAGCTCGGCGGTGATCTCGTCGGTCAACTCCAGGGAACGCAGGGTGTGGGGCATGCTGCGGGCGGCGTCCGCGATCACCGCCGCGTCCTTCGCGTCGGTTTTCGCCTCACCGGGGTAGAGGTCGGCGATCCGCCGCATCGCGAGTCCGGGCAGGTAGGCGACCTGGCAGCCTGCGTCGCGGGCGACGGTCAGCGGCAGGGCACCGATGGAGGCGGGCTGGTCCACGACCACCAGGACGGTGCCGAACTTGTCTCGCAGCTTGTCGAAGACGGCCCGCAGCTTGAGTTCGCTGTTGGGCAGCGGTTTGTCGAAGACCTTCTTCCCGGCCGGGGTCAGCCCGTGGCCGTGGTGTGTGCTCTTGCCGACGTCCAGGCCGAGGAAGACGCCTACGCCGCTGGTGTCGATCACCGTGCCCCCACTCGCTCGATACCCGTGCTGGCCTGGGCGTCGGGGCCGTTCTCGCGCGTCCACGTTATGCAGACCTGCCGCCCGCAAGCGGCCGGGCATTGCGCCCGGCCACGCGGTGGTCGGACCTCTCATCAGCGTCTCCGACGGCACCCCTCGGACCCGGTGACACCACCCCCCAGGTCATCCGTTCGACAGGGGGCAACAGTCATGCCGGGCCCGGAGGCCAGCGGCCCCATTGCAGGACCGCGGAAAACATAACGGGGCGCCGGGCCTGCTGTCCGCCCGCCCCGGCCCGTGACCCGTGGGCCGTGGGCCCGTCGGCTCTGGTCGCCGTGATGTGCGGTTCGTGTGCGGTCGACGTGTGGTTCGGTGTGCGGTTCGCGGGTGCCGTGTGTAGGGTGCCGGTGGAGGTGAGCCCCTGTGACCACGGAGAACGAGCTGTTCAGCGCCGTTGATGCGCTGCTCGAACAGGCCGGCCAGGACCGCCTGCCGCCGCCGGCGGAGCGCAGGCGGCTCCGCGAGGCCGCCGGGTTGAGCCAGGACCAGATCGCCGCCGTGCTGCAGACCCGGGCGCGAGACGGTCAGCGGCTGGGAGTCCGGCCGCAGTGAGCCGCGCGCGCCGAAGCGCGGGGCGTACGCCCGACTGCTGGAGGGGCTGGCGGAGCGCTTTCCGGCTTCCGAGAGCGTTCTGGAGCGTGCCTCCGGTTCCGCCGTTGGCCCTGTCTCTGCCTCTGTCTCCCCCGTTGCCCCTGTCTCCCCCGCTGCCTCTGTCTCCCGACTCCGCCGCCTCCCGCCACGGGATGCAGCTCGTCGCCGACGGCGGCGGCCGCCTCGCCCCCGCAGCCCGCCGGGGCCTGGCCCACCTCGCCCGCCTCGCCGGAGACTTCCCCACCGCCTACGACACCGCCCTCACCCTCGGCTGGGACGGCCGCCAGCACCGCGTCGAAGGCGACATCCTCTGGCCGCACGGAGACATGGACCGCGCGGCCGCCGCCTACGCCACCGCCCGCGACCAGGCCGAGCAGCACAGCGTCGCCGGTGAACGCGCCACCAGCCAGGCCCAGCGCGCGCTCGTGACGGCCTTCACCGACCCCGCCGTCGCGGACGACGAGATCCACCTCGCCGAGCAGCTCCTCACCAGCCTGGACCTGCGCGCCACCAGCCTCACCGTGCAGATCGCCGCGCTCGTCCGCGACGCCGGCACTCCGCGCGGCCTCCAAGCCGCTCGACTACCTGAGGGCGACCCGCGACGCCGGCATCACGGCCGCTGAAGCCGTCCTGGAACTGGCCCTCGCCTTCCACCACGCCGTCCTCGGCGAGCAGGACAAGGTCCGTGCCGTCATCGGCCGCCTGCGCGAACTCGCCCGAGCCGGCGACTACGCCGACATCGCCCACTACATGGCCGGCCTGCCGCTGCCCGGCCCCTCCTGCGCGCAATGGATCGACGGGGCCGAAGCCGTCCACGCCCGGCGGCATCGGCTCGTCCGGGCCCGGCAGGAACACCTGCTCTCAGGGAACTGACCCCTGACGCACCACGGCCCCGGCCAGAAGTGCCTGGTCGGGGCCACCGTCGTGTCCGGGCCCGGGCACCAGGTCTGCGACATCAGCCGGCGTCGGGGCGCTGTCCCACGAGCTGGGTGAGCAGCTCGATGATCTGGGCCTGGTTCCGGTCGATTTCCTTTTCGGGACGACCTCCTGGTCCAGGCCGTCATGCAGAATCCGCTACCCAAGGAGCCAAATGGCACACAGGGAGGTGACAAGGCCGACGTGGGCAACGATGAGCGACAGCCATTCCAGGATGCCCATCTGCCACCGATTGCGCGCTGGAAGCCGCCACTGGCTCACCGTCATGCCTATGGCAAGGAGCAGCAGCGGCGTCCACAGCAAGGCCCACCATGACCATACGTCGGTGAGACGGAGCAGAACGCAAACCGCGCCGAAGAGGAAGGCGGGCAGGGTCCATTGCGGCTTCGGCTGTCCTTCGGCAGAGTGCTGTGCGCTCGAAGGTGTGATCACGTCTCAAGCCCTCTCGGGTGGTGGGATTTGTACAGGGGGGGGGGGGGGGGGGGGGGGGGGGGGGGGGGGGGGGGGGGGGGGGGGGGGGGGGGGGGGGGTGGGGGGGGGGGGGGGAGGGGGGGGAGAGGGGGT